>CALZQV010000080.1 GCA_945828295.1 uncultured Prevotellaceae bacterium
GTGTCGCCCACCTTCTTCAAGTCGAAGTAGCCGCGGTAGTAACCCGGCTTTGTGGTGAGGTCCTTGCCGCCGGTGGCCAACTTGCTGGACTTGCCCAGCCGCATGCCCTGGTCGGGTTGGCTCAGGTCGTTGTTGTGAGCAAAGGCATCCACAGCTTTCTCGTAACTGTCGGGCAGGGTAACCTTGACCCATGCGCTGGGTTTCCATGTGGTCTCGATGTAGTCGATGCTGGCCGTTATGACGGCATCGCCGACGATGCCCTTGAAGTCCTTGATGGCGCGGCCGAAGTTGATGCGGCCCATGCCCTCGACCAGAATCTGCAGCTCGTCGCCCTTCTGAACGGGAGGCAGGGTGATGCTCTTTTCATTCTTCACGCGGTCGGCGGCGCCCACGAACTTGCCGTTGACGAACACCTGCGCATAGTCGTGAAACTCAGCCTTCAACACGCTCTGCACGGGGATTTCGGGCAGCTGGGTGGTGTACAGCATCGAGCCCCAGCCCATGTCCATTTCCTCGAAAGTCATCAGTCCGCCCTCTTTGCGAATGTCACCAAAGCCGTTCAGTATCGACGAGAACTCCGTCAGTTCAAACTTCGGCACTTCGATGATGGGCATCGGAGCTTTGGGAGCGGCGGGCAGTTTCTTGTCTGAGTACTTCTGCATCATCTCGCGCAGTTTCCAGAACTTAGGCGTTGCCTGTCCGTATTCGTTGATGGGCGCGTCGTAGTCATAAGAGGTTACGTCGGGCGCAAAGCCGGGCGAGTTGGCCCCTGCCCAGTGGCCGAACGAGGTGCCTCCGTGGGTCATGTAGAGCGAGAAGGAGATGCCCTTCGAGAGCATTTCGTCCAAGCCGTTCACCATATCCTCGGCGCCGCGCGTCTCGTGGCGGGCTCCCCACTTGTCGAACCAGCCGCTCCAGAACTCAGAACACATCTTGGGTGCGTTGGGGCGCAGTTCGCCAAGGCGACGGAACTGCGAGTCGATGTTGGCGCCCGTGCCGAAGTTCATCGTCCACGTCAGGTCGTCCAGACCGTTCTTCTCAAAGTTCGATGCCCAGTCGCACTGGAACAGGGGCATGTCCTGTCCGTAGATGCCGCGCAGGCAGTCGCGAATCTCGCTGACGTAAGGTTTGTTCTCGCCGTACGAACCGTATTCGTTCTCCACCTGAATCATGATGATGGGGCCACCGTTCTTCAGCGTCAGGGGCTCCAGCTGCTCGCCCACCTTCTGTTCGAACAGCTTCACGCGTTCCATGAAGTAGGGGTCCTGCTCGCGCAACTTGATATCCTTCTTCTTCAGCAGCCACCAAGGCAGTCCGCCCATCTCCCATTCGGCACAAACGTAGGGTCCGGGCCTGACGATGACGTACATGCCGTTCTTCTGTGCCAGGCGGCAGAACTGGGCTACGTCGTTGTTACCCGTAAAGTCGAACTGACCCTCCTTCTGCTCATGGATGTTCCAGAATATGTAGATACATACCGCATTCATGCCCAGCGATTTGCACATCTTTATTCGATGTTCCCAATAGGGTTGTGGGATGCGAGGGTAGTGGACCTCGGCTGCCTTCACCACGAAGGGCTTTCCGTTGAGCAGGAACGTCTTGTTCCCGACCTCGAAGGTCTCGGTTTTCTTGTTTGCAGCAATAACAGACGTGCCCACCAGACAGAGGGCGACAAAGAGAATGTAGCGTAAGGTTTTCATGATGTTTTGGTTTCGAATTTGCACAAAGTTAGTAAATAATTACCAAATACGAGTTACGAGTAACGAAAAAAAAAGTAACTTTGTATTCAGTTAACACGTTATTCGTAACTCATTATTAGGTAATATGACAATGATAAAATGTCCAAAGTGCCAACGACACATTTCGTCGATGGTTCGGACATGTCCCGAATGTGGCGCCTCGATAGACCCCGAGTGGGCCGAGCAGGAGGCCTTGCGCGAACAGAAGAAACTCGACGAAGTGCCCTTTGAAGTAGAAGTCGGCCCCGAAGAGGATGTTGCAGAAGATGCCATCGCTGAGGAGGAAGTCGTTGAGGAGACACAACAAGTGGATAATGAGCCAGTCGAAGAGCCCCAAGCCCCCCAGACCACTCAACAGGAAACCGTAGCGGCCCAGGCGCCCGCTGCCAAGGCTGGCAGCAGGCTGATGCCTCTGTTTGTCGTGGTTGCTGTGCTCGGTGTGTTGATTGGCGGACTATACTTCTACGACTACCGCATGAGCCAGGCGCGCGAAGAACGTGCCTATGAGTTGTTGCAAGACTGCTCGAATCCCGAGTTCTACGAAGACTTCCTCTTGAGGTTCAAGGACAGCAAGCATGCCGACGAGGTGCGTGAGCGCCTGCGTCAGGTGTCGCTGCAACAGCAGGAGTGGCAGAAACTCGTTCTCGGCGGCTCGCGCGAAAGCCTGCAACGCTTCGTTATCGAAAATCCATCCAGTCCTTATGTTAAGGTAGCACAGAGCCGCATCGACTCGATTGACTGGGCTGAGGCCAAGGCTGCAAACACGCTTGAAGCCGTAACCCGCTACATGGCCGTTCACCCCGACGGGTACTTCATCGACCAAGCCGAAACCGTGCGCCAGTCGCTGGAGCGCGCCAAGGCCGCAGCAGCTGCAGCCCTTCGCGATTCGCTTGCTGCAGCCGACTCGGCCCGGGTGGTCACTGAGTGACGCTTTTGGCTGACCCGTCGGAGGGTCGCCCGTCCCTTCCCTTCTTTCATCTATATTTTTGCGTATGCACTCGTGCGCTCGCGTGCGCGCCTTGCATCGTCGGGCCCTCGTCGACGCATCGACGAGGCTCCATCGATGCGTCGACGAGGCTCCATCGATGCATCGATGGTGGCCCGACAATGCGTCGACGTTTTTCAGTCGAAGTGTGAGCGGTCAGAAACAACACGAGAGAGAGGTTGCGCACAGTTACGCGCAACCTCTCTCTATTTCTGTATAGGTCTGTTATCGACTTAGTAGGCGTACAGCGGATACTTCTCCATCATGGCGTTGACGTCGCTGCGAACTGCTGCGATGTTCTCCTCGTTCTCGGGGTCGTTGAGCACGCGCTCGATGAGTTCGGCAATCTTCACCATCATGTCTTCCTTGGCACCACGTGTGGTGATGGCGGGCGTACCTAAGCGGATGCCGCTGGTTTGGAAGGCAGAACGTGTGTCGAAGGGCACCATGTTCTTGTTCACCGTGATGTCGGCGTCAACCAGAGCGCGCTCGGCAACCTTACCTGTCAGGTCGGGATACTTGGTGCGAAGGTCGACAAGCATCGAGTGGTTGTCCGTGCCACCGCTGACGATGTGGAAGCCACGCTTGATGAGTTCCTCGGCCAGCACGCGGGCGTTCTTCTGGACCTGCTTGGCCCACTCCTTGAACTCGGGCTGCAGAGCCTCGCCGAAGGCAACAGCCTTGGCGGCGATGACGTGCTCGAGCGGACCGCCCTGGATGCCGGGGAACACGGCGCTGTTCAGCAGGGCAGACATCATTTTCACTTCGCCCTTCGGTGTGGTCTTTCCCCATGGGTTGGGGAAGTCCTTACCCATCAAGATGATGCCACCGCGAGGGCCACGCAGGGTCTTGTGGGTGGTAGATGTGACGATGTGGGCATACTTCAGGGGATTGTCGAGCAGGCCGGCAGCAATCAGGCCAGCGGGGTGGGCCATGTCGATCATGAGCAGGGCGCCCACCTTGTCGGCAATCTCGCGCATCCGCTTGTAGTCCCACTCGCGGCTATAGGCCGAGCCTCCGCCAATGATGAGCTTGGGCTTGTGCTCCAGAGCCAGACGTTCCATCTCGTCGTAGTCGACGCGACCGGTCTCCTTGTTGAGGTCGTAGCCAATGGGGTTGTACAGGATGCCGCTTGTGTTGACGCGTGAGCCGTGGCTGAGGTGGCCTCCGTGGTCGAGGTTCAGTCCCATGAAGGTGTCGCCGGGATTCAACACAGCGAAGAAGACGGCGGCGTTGGCCTGTGCGCCAGAGTGGGGCTGCACGTTGGCATATTCGGCACCAAACAGCTGGCACACGCGATCGATGGCGAGCTGCTCAACCTTGTCAACTACCTGACAACCGCCGTAGTAGCGCTTGCCCGGATAGCCTTCGGCATACTTGTTGGTGAGAATGGAGCCCATGGCTTCCATCACTTCGTCGCTAACATAGTTCTCAGAGGCAATCAGTTCGATGCCGCGCGTCTGGCGCAGGCGCTCGGCCTCAATCAATTTGAATACGGTTTCGTCGTTTCGCATTGTCTTTATTGGGTTAGGGTTTTGGTTTGGGGACTGTTAATTCTCCACTAATTTCACATCGTCGAGGCTGATGATTGTGTTGCAATAGTGGCACTTCAGGTGCTGGCTGGCATCGGTGTGGAAGTGGGTGAGCATGGGCTCGTTGTTGGTTATGCACTTAGGGTTGGTGCACTTCACGATGCCGCGCAGTTCCTGTGGTAGGGTCACGGTGCGCTTCTCCACAATCTCGTAGTCGCGAATGATGCACAGTGTAAGGTCCGGGCAGATGACGGCCAACTGGTCAAGTTCTTCGTCGGTGAAGAATTTGTCGGCCATCTTGATGATGCTCTTTGTACCCATTCCCTCGCTTGGAAGGTTGTATCCGATGGTGACGGCTGAGGTCATGCGGTCGAGGTGCAGGAGGTTCACAACGGCGAAAAGCTTCTGTGCCGGTATATGGTCGATAACGGTGCCGTTTTCGATGGCGGCCACCATGAGTTGCTTCTTCATTTGATTATGGTTTTGTCGTTCTTCACTTCATCAAGGGTAATGCCCAATGCGTCGCACAGCAGGGCTTGGCGGGCGTATAGCCCATTGCGAGCCTGCTCGAAGTAATATGCGTGAGGATTCTCGTCGATGCTGTATTCTATCTCGTTGACACGTGGCAGCGGATGGAGAATCTTCATGTTGGGGCGAGCCTTCGACAGCATGTCGAGTTTCAGCAGATAGCGGTCCTTCACCCGTTCGTATTCCATGAGGTCGGTGAAGCGCTCGCGTTGCACTCGCGTCATATAAAGGATGTCTGCCCCGCTGATGACGTCGGCATCGAAGTCGGTGTGCTCGACATATTTGATATTATGCTCGTGGCAGAATGTCTTGTAGATGTCGGGCATGGCCAATTCCTCAGGAGCAATAAAATGGAAAGTGGGGTTGAAATGGTACATGGCATTGAGTATCGAATGCACGGTGCGCCCATACTTGAGGTCGCCCACAAGGAAGATGTCCAGGTTGTCGAGCCGTCCCTGAGTCTTGTAGATGGAGTAGAGGTCGAGCATGGTCTGCGAGGGGTGCTGGTTCGCGCCGTCGCCGGCGTTGACAATGGGCACGGGTGCAATTTCCGAAGCATAGCGGGCAGCTCCCTCCAGATAGTGGCGCATAACGATGATGTCGGCATAGTTTGAGACCATCATAATGGTGTCCTTCAGCGTTTCGCCCTTTGTGCCACTGGTGACCTTCGGGTCGGCAAACCCGATGACACGTGCCCCGAGGCGGTTTGCTGCAGTTTCGAAGGAAAGGCGGGTGCGTGTGCTGGGTTCAAAAAACAAAGTGGCTACTACGCGCCCCTCAAGTAGCCGCCGGTTTGGATGTTGCTCAAATTCCTGAGCCATTTGGATGAGGTACTCGATTTTCTCGCGACTGTGGTTGGCAATCGTTACTAAGCTCCGTTTTTCCATATCAGCGTTAGCGTCTTATAAATTGCGCGCAAAATTAAAGTAATTTATTAAGATGTGCAACACTTGTTATATTATACTTTTAATAAACTTTAATTTTTCAGCGCGCCACTTTCTATATTCAACTTTATTTCGTAACTTTGTACGATTCAAAGCCTTTCGAAAATGCGAAAAAAAGTAATGGTAATCCCGTGGGTGCTGTTCTTCGGAATAGTCGGAACGATAGATGCGCTGTTCGCGCTTATCGAGAACGGCACCATTGGATATATGCCCGACTTGCAGGAACTACACAATCCTGTCGACAAATATGCCAGCCAGGTGTTCTCCGAAGACGGCGTCTTGCTGGGCACATGGAGCTATAGCCGCGCCAACCGAATCTTTGTCAGTTACGACGAACTTCCGCCCAATCTGGTGAAGGCCCTTGTGGCAACCGAGGATGAACGTTTCTATGAGCACAGCGGAGTTGACTTCCGTGCAGTGTTGCGCGCCATGGTGAAACGTGTGGTGATGCAGCAGAAACAAGCTGGAGGCGGTAGCACCATTACTCAGCAGCTTGCCAAGCAACTATATAGTGCAAAGGCCGATAATATCTGGGAGCGTGCCATGCAGAAACCCATAGAGTGGGTGATTGCCGTAAAGTTGGAACGCTACTATACGAAGGAGGAAATCATCACAATGTACCTCAACTACTTTGATTTCCTGCACAACGCTGTCGGCATCAAGACTGCCGCCAAGACTTACTTCAACAAAGAACCCAAAGATCTCAACATCAGCGAATGCGCCACACTTGTGGGAATGTGTAAGAACCCGTCGCTGTTCAATCCTGTTCGCAGACCGGAGCGCGCGAAAGGGCGTCGCGATGTGGTGCTCGACCAGATGCTGAAGTCCGGGTGGCTTACTCAGGCCGAGGTTGATTCCTGCAAGGCGGTACCCATAGAGCTGAACTTTCACCGTCAGGACCACAAGGACGGACATGCTACCTATTTGCGTGAATACTTGCGCACGGTGCTTACGGCCAAGAAACCCAATCGCGACAATTATGCTTCGTGGCAGGACCAGAAGTTCTACGAGGATTCGCTGGCGTGGGCCAACGACCCGCTCTACGGTTGGTGTAACAAGAACATAAACAAGAAGACGGGTCAGCCCTTTGATTTGTACCAGGATGGTTTGAAAATATATACGACCATCGACAGCCGCATGCAGCAGTATGCCGAGGATGCGATGAAGAAGCACGTGGTGGGAACGCTGCAGCCGGCCTTCAACAAAGAACGTAGGGGCTCAAAGAAAGCACCCTATGGGGCAAGTGTGTCGGAGAAGGATGTCGAGCGCCTGCTCACACGCGCCAAGCACCAAAGCGGACGATACATCCAGATGAAGGCCAGTGGACTCTCCGATGCGGAGATTGATAGGGCATTTGCCACTCCCATCGAGATGACGGTTTACACGCCTAATGGCGATGTGGATACCGTGATGACTCCCATGGATTCGCTGAAATACTACAAGAGCTTCCTGCGCTCGGGCTTCCTTTGTATCGACAACAATCGCGGCTTTGTGAAAGCTTATGTCGGAGGCCTCGACTATGCCCATTTCCAATATGATATGGTAAGTCAGGGACGACGCCAGGTCGGTTCAACCATAAAACCCTATCTCTATGCAATGGCGATGGAGAACGGATGGACGCCCTGTGATGTTGCACCTAACGAACAACGCACTTATGGAAACTGGACGCCTCGTAACGGAAGCCGTGCCCGCTATGGCGAAATGGTGACGCTCAAGTGGGGACTTGCCCAGAGTAACAACTGGATTTCGGCCTACCTGCTTCACTCCATGAACCCCGTCCTGTTTGTGAAATACCTGCATAAGTTTGGCATCAAGAACCGAAATATACAGCCCTCGTTGGCCCTGTCGTTAGGACCTTGTGAGGTTAGCGTGCTGGAGATGGTTACGGCCTACACCACTTTCCCGAGAGGTGGTACTCGCGTGCAGCCTGTCTTCATAACGCGCATCACGGACTCCGACGGCAATGTCCTGGCCGAAATCAGTGACCTGCAGGTGCGCAAGAACGAGAGAGACGAGAATGACACACGTGAGGTGCTGAGCGAAGATGCTGCCTATAAGATGGTGGACCTGATGCAGGGCGTGATGAATGGCGGTACGGGTAGTCGCATGCGTAACCGCTATAACATACATGCCCAGATGGGTGGCAAGACGGGAACATCCAACGACAATTCCGATGGATGGTTCGTGGGATACACTCCTTCGCTGACCTTTGGGGCGTGGGTTGGTGGAGAAGAACGTGACATCCACTTCAACAGCATGGCCTACGGACAGGGTGCTGCTGCGTCGCTGCCGATTGCGGCCCTGTTCCTCCAAAAGGTTTATGCCGACGAACGTTTGCCTTATTCACCAGACGAGAAGTTTATATTCCCTGCAGGCTTCGACCTTTGCGGCAATGATAACTTTGATGATGGCGAAGAGGGCGAGATAATAGAAATGGTGGGCGAAGACTATAGTGGCCCAGCTATGAACGATTTGATGAACTATTGAGTAAGAAAGTGAAAGATGAGATTTGTAGCAATAATACCCGCACGATACGCCTCGACGCGATTCCCTGCTAAGCCGTTGGCCAATTTATGTGGCAAGCCTGTCATCCAGCGTGTTTATGAGCAGGTGCGCGAAGTCTTGGATGACGTCTTTGTGGCTACAGACGACGAGCGCATCTTTAAGGCAGTAGAGTCCTTTGGCGGTCGTGCTATTATGACTCGCGCCGACCATAAGAGCGGTACGGACCGTTGCTTCGAGGCATACAGCAAGACGAATGTAAAGGCAGATGTCGTCATCAATATTCAGGGCGACGAGCCCTTTATCCAGGCGAGCCAGATACGTGCACTTCAGTCATGCTTCGATGACGAGACGACGCAAATAGCAACGCTCGTGAAGCCCTTTACGGTGAGCGACGGATGGCAAGCTCTCGAAAACCCCAATTCGCCAAAAGTTGTGGTGAGCGACGATAACCGCGCGCTATATTTTAGTCGTAGCGTTATTCCCTTCCTGCGTGGTATTCCAAAGGAAGAGTGGCTGGCGCGCCACACATTCTACAAACACATCGGACTCTATGCCTATCGGGTAGACACGCTGGCATTCATCACCCAACTGCCGCAGAGCACACTCGAAAAGGTTGAGAGTCTGGAGCAATTGCGATGGCTCGATAACGGTTGTGTCATACGTGTCAGACAAACCGACGTCGAGACTATCGGTATCGATACACCCGAGGACTTGGCTCGTGCAGAGGCATTCCTGAGAAA
>CALZQV010000081.1 GCA_945828295.1 uncultured Prevotellaceae bacterium
AGAGCACAACCTTGCCAAGGTTGGGGTCGCGAGTTCGAGTCTCGTTTGCCGCTCTTTCAGAATCTTCTTAGAAGTTAGTAAATTCTTGTTGCCCAGGTGGCGGAATGGTAGACGCGCTCGTTTCAGGTGCGAGTGTTGAGAGACGTGCAGGTTCGAGTCCTGTTCTGGGCACACACAATGTGATGGAGAGGTGGCGGAATGGTAGACGCGCTACTTTGAGGTGGTAGTGCCGCGAGGCGTGGGAGTTCGAGTCTCCTCCTCTTCACACAAGACATCAAATTTCACTCAATCATATTTCCTCCCCGTCAAGGGGATTTCTTTTTTATGGTGGGGGCGTTCCTTCACCTTTCTTCGTTTGTGGGGTGGGCGTGGGCCAGCTGGTAACTGTTCCACACGTTGTGCCACACGCTGTAGAAGCCGCCGGCAATGCTGGTGATGGGAGTCATGAATGTGTAGCCCATCCAGATGATGAGCACGGTGTTCTTCTGTCCGCAGGCTTGGGCGGCAGTCACAGGTTCGCCATAGTGGCGGCCAGCCCAGCGCCCCACGGCAAACTGCACCACGCAAGCCAGCAGTGAGACGACGGCTATGGCCAATTGGTAGGTGACGGGGCAGTGAGTGTGGACGATGCTTCGTACACTCATGGCAATGGCTAAGGAGAGGCTGACAGCCCACAAGTAGAAGGGAAGGTCGCGCTGGCTGGCCAGTCCGGCGGTGAGGCGTGGCCAGAGGCGGCGCATGACGACGGACAACACAAAGGGCCCGAGCAGCAGGGGGAATACCTTGCCCATGATGAGCAGCAATGCGGGAAGAAAACCCTGGCCGGGTTGCGGGTGGATGAGGGGAATCACGACGGGGATGAGTACGGCCACCAAGAGGTTGATGGCGATGGTGTAGGACATGAGGGTGCCGGCATTGCCGCCCAGCTTGCGCGTGACAACTGCCGCAGCGGTGGCTGTGGGGCATATCATGCACAGCATGGCACTTTCGACCACGATGCGCCAATGGCTTGCGGGCATGGCCACCAGCAGGGCGGCGAGGCCCAGAAACGTGCCCACCTGTAGCGCCAGGCACCATAGTTGCCAGGGCGATAGCCGGAGGTCGCGCGGCTCAACCTTGCAGAAGGTGAGCAGCAACATGGCAAAGAGCAAAGTGGGCTGCACGACCGACACCGTGCGCAGCGCCATAGCATGGGTGCCGTTGAGCACAGGCGTGGCTGTATAGAGAAAATAAGCCAAGGCTCCAACGAGCATTGCTATCGGCAAAGTCCATGTCTTGATGAATTTCAGCATAGCGGCCACAAAGGTAAGAAATAATTTGGTATTTCACGCACTTTAAACTATCTTTGCAGCCAAATTCCAAGATAACACACGATTACACATGAATTTATACCTCCGATTCTTTAATGATGAGGTGCTGGTCGAGACTGTGGACCAGGCTATTGATTTCCTTTCTAAAATTTCCGAGATTAAGTTGGACGACACCCTGTGTGCCGAACTTGCGCGTTATGCCGAAGGTAATAATCCATATCCCAAGCGCTTCAAGGTGAGCTCGAAGGTATATTTTATCGTCATCAAGACTACGGCCAAGACCATGGAAGAGTTCAAGGCCTACGCGGCTGAAACCGCTGCCGACACTCCCGAGAGTGACAATGCCACGGCCCATGCGTCGCAGCCCGACATGCTGCATGCCGAGAACCCCGGATGGTATCAAGCCTGGATGAAGTTTAAGCGTGTGTTGCCTGTTGCGGGCACCAATAAGTTCCGCTACGTCGACACAGAGTTCGAGGTGAAGCTGAAGGCCCATAGCATACAGGATGCCTATAACCGCATGGTGGACCATCTGCGCTCGCGTGGCGACGTGGACACCCGCAGCCAGTTCCCCTCCATTCGTGGCCGTAACTTCAAGACCGAGTATCTCGGCATGAACTAAGCCGTTCCCTCAGTTGGGGAACTCCTTAACGTTTCCGATTTGACTTCTTAATGAGAATGTCGCGCAGACTGTAGTTGTCCATAAAGCAACTGCAGTCCACCGATCCGCTGATGCCCTTTATGCGTCCGCTTGCCGTGAACTGCCACATGGCAAACTTGGGATTCCCGTGGAGCTCGGGCTCGCCGTCGCTGTAGTTGGCTATCATGAACATATAGCTGTCGAAGTGGCCCGCAAGGTATTTGTTGTAGAAATTCTGGCCCGTGTAGATGAGAGGCTTCACGCCGTAGTAGTCTTCCACGCCCTTCAAGAACTGTCTGAGGCGCCTGCGCAGTTCCTCGGCCGACGTCTTTTTGCCCTTCACCTCCACGTCAATCATGGGTATGAGGTCGTGGTCGTTAAGGTTGGGCACCTCGGAGGTGAGGTTCTTCAGCTGGGCCAGCGGCGATGCCGTGGGGCTGAAGAAATGGTAGCAGCCGGCCGGTATGCCCACACGGCGAGCCTCGCGCAGGTTGGTGCGGAATGTCGGGTCGACGTATCCTGCGTTCTCCGTCACCTTGATGTAGACATAGTTTACGTCCCGGTTCTCGGCCACGGCGTTCCAGTTGATTCGGCTCTGATAATGCGATACGTCGATTCCATGCTTGCCCGTCGTGTGGCGGCGCTTGCGCACCACGACCTCATGCACTCGGGCCAATGGGCGCTGGGGCTGCAGGGCAGGCATCAGCGCGTCGGGTTCCTGATAGAAAGGTTGTGGAATGGTGTTGGCTGCATTCTTCCTCTTGCCCGCCTCGGCCTGAGGCCAGAACAGTGTCAGGCAAAGCAGTATGGTGAGGAATCGTTGCATGGGCTCTTGTTGTGTTTTGTCTGTATTTGATTCAAGCCTCCCCACCCGCTTCGGTAAGTGAGTGGGGAGGCGATAGGGGGGATTACTTAATCTCGATTTCTTCTTTCATGTCAATTTCTTCTCCCTTGCGGTCGTAAAACTCGTATTGCAGGAAGGCCAGCCGCTGGTTGGGGATAACCTTTACCCCCAGTCCGTACTTCACTTGCCATTGGCGCCGGATGGACCACAGTCCCTGATTGATGTAGGCCATGACATAAGGATGAACGTGAAGGGTGAAGTTGCTGGTGTTGAGTTTGTTGACGAGTAGGTCGATTTTGCTCTCCAGCACGTCGGTGAACATGAAACTGCTCTTGATGCTTCCCTTGCCGTGGCAGGTGGGGCACGTCTCGTCGACATTCACCTCCGTGGCGGGGCGCACACGCTGGCGTGTTATCTGCATCAACCCGAATTTGCTTAGCGGCAGGATGTTGTGACGTGCGCGGTCTTGCTTCATGTTTTCGCACATGCGTTCGTAAAGTTTCTGCCGGTCTTCAGCCAGCGCCATGTCGATGAAGTCCACAACGATGATGCCGCCCATGTCACGCAGTCGCAACTGGCGAGCCAGCTCGTCGGCTGCTCCCAGGTTCACGTCCAGCGCGTTGGCTTCCTGCCCGTTGCTGTTTCTGGTTCGGTTTCCGCTGTTCACGTCAACTACGTGCAGCGCTTCGGTGTGTTCGATGATAAGGTAGGCTCCGCGCTTGAAGGAGACCACCTTGCCGAACGAGGACTTGATTTGGCGCGTGATGTCAAAATTGTCGAAAAGGGGCAGCTTCCCATGGTATAGCTTGACGATGTTGGAGCGTTCGGGCGCAATCAGCGTCACGTAGTCCTTAACCTCATGGAAAATGCTCTCGTTGTCGACATAAATGTTTTCGTAGGAGGGGTTGAAGAGGTCGCGCAACATGCCCACCGTGCGGCTGGTCTCTTCGTAGACCAGCGTGGGCAGTTCCTTGGCTGCCGCTACTCGTTGCATGGTTTCTTCCCAGCGTCCCACGAGCACTTTCATCTCGGTGTCCAGTTCGGCAACGCGCTTGTTCTCGGCCACGGTGCGAACGATTACGCCAAAGTTCTTGGGCTTGATGCTCTGAATCACTTGTTTCAGTCGTGCCCGTTCAGAGTTTGACTTAATCTTCGACGACACGGAAACGTTGTCCTGGAAGGGCAGCAAGACGAGGTAGCGTCCGGGGAATGAAATCTCGCAAGTCATGCGAGGCCCCTTGGTGGAGATGGGTTCCTTGGTAACCTGAACCAGCACCTCCTGGCCCTGTTGCAGGGTGTCCTGGATGCTGCCTTCCTTGCCCAGTTCTTCTTCGATGTGTGCCTTGGAAATTGAGGGGAGGCCTTTCCTTCCGCTTCGTACCTGTTTCAGGTACTTTTTGTAGGAGAGAAACTGCGGACCGAGATCGAGGTAATGCAAGAACGCATCGCGCTCGTAGCCTGCACTTACGAAACAGGCGTTGAGCCCGGGCATCAGTTTGTGCACCTTCGCCAGGTAGATGTTACCTACGCTGAAGGACGCCGTCTGTGCTTCCTCCTGGAATTCCATCAACCGCTTGTCTTCGGTCAGTGCGATGGATATCTTCTTGGGGGTGGCGCTAATGAATACTTCGCTTGTCATCTCTTTTTCAACAGTTCTCTTTTAATAGTGAGCGAGTGAAGAAGGATTCCCCACTCGCTATGCCACTATTTGCTCTTGTGTCTGTTCTTACGCAGTCTTTTCTTACGCTTGTGAGTAGACATCTTGTGTCTTTTCTTCTTTTTTCCGCTTGGCATAGCTTAATGATTTTTTATTAGTTAATAATCGTTTTTACGCTTTTCGGCTGCAAAGATAGTAAAAAGTTGCGAATATAGAATCATGATTGCCGTTTTTTTTATACCTTTGTATAGATGAATGCCCCTATTTTCTCTCTTCGTCTTCTCGATTGGTATGCCAGGTGCGGACGTGTGTTGCCGTGGCGGCAAACCACCGACCCTTATCGCATATGGGTTAGCGAGATAATCTTGCAGCAAACCCGTGTGGCGCAAGGCTACGACTACTTCCTGCGCTTCGTCCGTCGGTTCCCTACGGTCGAGGCACTTGCCCGGGCCAGCGAGGACGAGGTGATGGTTCAGTGGCAGGGGCTGGGCTACTACAGTCGTGCCCGCAACCTCCACTATGCCGCCCGCCAGATTGTGGAAAGGGGCGCGTTTCCCTCAACTTACGACGACATCCGCAGCCTGAAAGGCGTGGGCGACTACACGGCAGCGGCCATTGCCTCGCTGGCTTTTGGCTTGCCCTGTGCCGTGGTGGACGGCAATGTCTACCGCGTCCTGTCGCGCTATTTCGGAATCGACACGCCCATCGACTCAACCCAGGGCAAGAAGCTTTTTGCCGCCCTGGCGCAGGAGATGCTGGTGGCGTCGCGCCCTGCCGACTACAATCAGGCCATCATGGACTTCGGTGCCCTCCAGTGCACCCCCAAGTCGCCCTCGTGCCACGCGTGCCCCCTTGCCGACAGCTGTCAGGCCCTGGCCAGCGGTCGGGTGGGGCAGCTTCCGGTGAAGGGCCATGCCACCCGCGTCCGCGATCGCTATTTCACGTATGTCTACGTCCGTTGCCAAGGCGAGACCATCGTCCAGAAACGCGGCAGCGGCGACATTTGGCAGGGCCTCTATCAGGTGCCCATGCACGAGACTGAGCGCCCCATGAGCCTCGAAGAGTTGAGGGCGTGGCTCGGGGCCGACGGACAGCTCACGCAGTTGTGTGCCAACCGTCTTCACCAGCTCACCCACCAGCGCCTGCATGCCGACTTCTACCTGCTCGAAGTGGAACGGAAGCCCGCCATCGACGGGGAGTGGATAAAGGAAACGGAGCTCGGCCATTATGCCGTGCCCCGTCTCCTGGAGGAACTCCTCGCCCGCGTTCCTTCTCTTTAATTAGCCTTTTGTTTCTTCTTGTTTGGCCTTCAGGAACTGGCCGGTGAAGCTCTGGGGGCAGGCGGCCACCTGCTCGGGCGTGCCTTCGACGATGAGCTCGCCGCCGCGGTCGCCTCCCTCGGGGCCAAGGTCTATGACGTGGTCGGCATACTTGATGACGTCCAGGTTGTGTTCGATGATGATGATGGTGTGGCCGTGGGCAATCAGTTCGTCGAATGCCTTCAGCAGTTTCCGGATGTCGTGGAAGTGCAGTCCCGTCGTGGGCTCGTCGAAGATGAACATCGTGGGCTCGTGTTTCTCCATGCCCAGGTAGTAGGCAAGTTTCACGCGCTGGTTTTCGCCTCCCGACAGTGTCGACGACGACTGGCCCAGCTTGATGTAGCCCAGTCCCACGTCCTGCAGCGGCTTCAGTCGGGCCACGATGCGCTTCTGGCCGTGTTCGGTGAAGAATTCAATGGCTTGGTTGACGGTCATGTCCAGCACGTCGCACACGTCCTTGCCCTTGTATTTCACCTCCAGCAGTTCGTTCTTGAAGCGCTTGCCGTGGCACGATTCGCATTCCAGCACCAGGTCGGCCATGAATTGCATCTCCACGGTGACCGTGCCCTCGCCCTTACACTCCTCGCATCGCCCGCCTTCGGTGTTGAAGCTGAAGTAGCCCGGGGTGTATCCCATTTGCTGCGACAGGGGCTGTGCGGCAAAGAGTTTGCGTATCTCGTCCCAGGCCTTGACGTAGGTGACGGGGTTCGAGCGTGTCGATTTGCCTATGGGGTTCTGGTCGACGAATTCGATATGGCGCAGCTGTGACATGTCGCCTGTCAGCTCGAGGTATTCGCCCGGGCGGTCGGCCGGCTCGTCGAAGTGGCGTTTCATGGCCAGGTACAGGATGTCCCTGACGAGGGTCGACTTGCCGCTGCCGCTGACGCCCGTCACACAGGTCATGACGTTGAGCGGGAAGCGCACGTCGATGCCCTTCAGGTTGTTGGCCCTGGCGCCCTTCACCATGATGTAGTTGTTCCACGGGCGCCGGCTCGTGGGTGTGGGCAGTGTTTCCTGTCCCGAGAGGTAGCTCAGGGTGTGGCTGTCGTGGCAGTCCCCGTCGTGGGGGATGTCCTTGACGGCTCCCTGCCACACGACCTTGCCGCCCAGTCGTCCGGCATCGGGGCCGATGTCGATGAGCCAGTCGGCTGCTCGCATGATTTCCTCGTCGTGCTCCACCACCAGTACGGTGTTGCCCAGGTCGCGCAGTTGCTTCAGCACGTGAATCAGCCGCTGCGTGTCGCGGCTGTGGAGGCCGATGCTGGGTTCGTCCAGAATGTAGAGCGAGCCCACGAGGCTGCTGCCCAGCGATGTGGCCAGGTTGATGCGCTGGCTCTCGCCGCCCGAGAGCGAGTTGGAGAGGCGGTTGAGCGTGAGGTAGCCCAGTCCCACGTCGATCAGGAAGTTCAGTCGATTCTTGATTTCCACCATGATGCGCTGGGCAATTTTCTGTTCCTGCTCGTTCAGTTCAAGCTTGTCGAACCAGGGTTTCAGTTCAACGATGGGCAGGTCGACGAGGTCGGTGATGCTGCGGCCGCCCACCTTCACGTAGTTGGCTTCGGGGCGCAGGCGCGTGCCGTGGCATCGGGGGCAGAGCGTCTTGCCGCGATAGCGTGCGAGCATGACGCGGTTCTGTATCTTGTATTGGCCCTCGCGCAGGAAGTTGAAGAAGGCGTCAATCGACATCAGTCCCCATTCCCGCTCTTCGGGCTTCAGCTGTTTCTGTTCTTCGGTCAGCGTATCGGGGAAGGTGCCGTGCCAGAGCCAGTCCTTTTCCTCTCGTGAGAGCTGGAAATAGGGCTTGTGCACGGGGAATCCGCGCTCCGAGTTGAGGCGTATGAACCAGTTTTTCCACTCGCTCAGCTTCTCGCCTCGCCACGGCATGACGGCACCTTCGTAGACGGAGAGGGCCGAGTTGGGGATGACCAGGTTCTCGTCGATGCCCACGATGCGGCCGAAGCCCTCGCATTCGGGGCACGCCCCGGCGGGCGAGTTGAAGGCGAAGAGCTTGTCGGAGGGTTCTTCGAAGGTGATGCCGTCGGCCTCGAAGCGCATGCTGAAGGCATGGAGAATGCCGGCCGGATAGAAGCGCAGCATCATCTCGCCGCCGCCCTCGTAGAACGCGGTTTCGGCGGAGTCCACCAGTCGGGCAATGACATCCTTCTCATCGCTCACCGACATGCGGTCGATAACCAGGTTCACCTTTCCTTTAGCCTTGTCGCCGATGGAGGGGAGCGCCGTGAGGAAGTCCTCGATGCGCAGGATTTCGCTGTCCACCTCGATGCGCACGAAGCCGGCCTTCAGCTCCATCTCCAGCTGCTCGGCCAGCGAGCGGTCGTCGGGCACTTTCAGGGGGCAGAGCACGGCAAATTTCGTCCCGCGGCTGTAGGAGAGCATCGTCTGCACGACGTCCTCCGTCGTGTGTTTCCTCACTTCCTTGCTGCTGATGGGGGAGAAGGTGTGGCCCACGCGGGCAAAGAGCAGCCGCATGTAGTCGTAGATTTCGGTCGACGTGCCCACGGTGGAGCGCGGGTTGCGGCTCGACACCTTCTGCTCGATGGCTATCGAGGGTGGTATGCCCTTGATGTAGTCACACTCGGGCTTGGCCATGCGCCCCAGAAACTGGCGGGCGTAGGCCGACAGGCTTTCGACGTAGCGCCGCTGCCCCTCGGCATACAGGGTGTCGAAGGCCAGCGACGACTTGCCGCTCCCGCTGACGCCCGTGACCACTATCAGCTTGTTGCGCGGAATCTCCAGGTCGATGCCCTTCAGGTTGTTCACCCTTGCGCCCTTTATCTTGATGTTCTCTTCCATCTGTTTGTTCATTTTTTGTCAGGCAAAGATACAAATTCGCGCCGAAAGCACCAAATCGGAATCCCCCTATTGCCATGCTTTCTTGACAGGTCCTGCGTCGACGAGGCTCCGTCCATGCGTCGACGAGGCTCCGTCCATGCATCGACGA
>CALZQV010000082.1 GCA_945828295.1 uncultured Prevotellaceae bacterium
CTCCCCACAAGGGAGGGCTGGGGGAGGGTCTTCTTTATCTCAGTTCTGCATTCAGTTGCTTCGTAAGGTTCTGGATGAGCTTCTGCATGATGGCGTCAATCTGCTTGTCGCCCATGGTCTTGGTCTCGTCTTGCAGGATGAAGTTGACGGCGTACGACTTCTTGCCCTCGGGCAGGTTCTTGCCTTCGTAGACATCGAACAGGCGTACCTCCTTCAGCAACTTCTTTTCCGTCTGGTAGGCGATAGCCTCAATCTGCCCAAATTCAACGCTCTTGTCGATGAGCAATGCCAGGTCGCGGCTTACAGCAGGATACTTGGGAAGGTCGGTTGCCGTGACCTTCTGGTTGCGCACGGCACGCATCAGCTGTTGCCAGTTGAGGTCGGCAAAGAACACCGGTTGCTCGAGCCCGAACTGCTTGAGTATCTTAATGGAAACGATTCCGAATTGAACCAATACTTTACCGCCACGATTGCGAATCTCGATGCTCTTGTCGAAGAGGTCGCTCTCGCCCTTGGCAAACACCAGTGAGCCGAAGGGCACGCCCAGACGGCGCAGGATGTTAATCACGTGTGCCTTGAGTTCATATACGCTGGCATCCTCGTCGGTATGCGCCCAACTGCCGCTCACGCGCTTGCCCGTAAGCCAAAGGCCAAGGTGATAGTCCTCGTTATAGGCATCGAGGACGTGCTTGATGACCTCGGGGTCACGACTGCTGCTCACACCCGGAACGATGTCTGGGCAACGGCGCTCGGCGTGGAAGTAATAGCAGTTACCGAACTCATAGAACGCAAGATTCGACGAGCGATAGGAGATGTTGCGGGCGATGCTCTCGAGACCGCCAAACAGCAGGGTCTGGCGCAGGACGCTCAGGTCCTGGCTCAGGGGGTTGAGCAGGCGCACGCAGTTCTCGGCCTTCAGGCTTTCGAGACCCTCGTAGTATGCCGCGCGTTGCAGCGAATTGTTCCACATCTCGCGGAAGCCGGCGCCCACCAGTTGTTCGCCCACCACGTTCTGCAGTTTATAACTCTTATCGACATCGCCCTTAATGGCCATGCAACTTCTCACGCTCTGGGGCATCTCGACGTTGTTGTAGCCGTAGATGCGCAGGATGTCCTCAACGACATCGCAGGGACGCTGCACGTCGACACGATAAGCCGGAACCTGAAGCTTCAGCCCTTCCGAAGTTTCGCTGAGCACCTTCATTTCCAGGCTTCCAACGATACTCTTCACCGTCTCGGCAGGAATGTCCTTACCGATGAGGTTGTTGACGTAGTCATATTTCAGGTCTACGATAGCGTCCTGAATGGGGTTGGGGTAAACATCAACGATGTCCATGCTGATTTCCGCTCCTGCCAGTTCCTTGGCCAGCAGGGCCGCCTGCTTCAGGGCATAGAGTGTGCCGTTGGGGTCAATACCGCGTTCGAAGCGGAACGAGGCGTCGGTGCTGAGTCCGTGGCGACGGGCCGACTTGCGAATCCACGTAGGATTGAAATAGGCGCTTTCGAGCACGACGTTCGTCGTTGTTTCGTAGGTACCACTACCCTTTCCGCCAAACACGCCGGCGATGCACATGGGCTCCTGGCTGTTGCAGATGGCGAGGTCATGGTCCGAGAGCTTGTGTTCCTCGCCGTCGAGGGTGACAAACGGCGTGCCCTCGGGCATCGTCTTCACGATGATGTGGTGGTCCTTCACCATGTCTGCATCGAAGCAGTGCAGGGGCTGTCCGTAGGCCATCATGATATAGTTGGTAATGTCCACGATGTTGTTGATGGGACGCAGACCGATGGTGGTCAGACGTGTCTTCAGCCATTCGGGACTCTCGCCCACCTTGCAGTTCTTCAGCGACACGGCAGCATAGCGCGGACAAGCCTCGTTATTCTCCACCGTCACGCGAATGGGCAGGTCGTTGTTGTCGACCTTGAATGCCTCGTCCGACGGGCGATGGAGGCTTGTCTTGTAGCCGTTCTGCACGAGCCACGCGTAGAGGTCGCGCGCCACGCCGTAGTGGCTGCAGGCATCGGAGCGGTTGGGAGTAATGTCGACCTCGATGAGAAAGTCGCTCTCCAGGTGGTAATAGTCGGCAGCCTTCGTGCCGGGCACGGCGTCCTCGGGCAGCACGATGATTCCGTCGTGGCTCTGGCCGATGCCGATTTCGTCTTCGGCACAAATCATGCCGTTCGACTCAATGCCGCGCAGTTTGCTTTTCTTGATGGTGAAGCACTGGTCGCCGTCGTAGAGTTTCGTGCCCAGGGTGGCCACAATCACCTTTTGACCGGCGGCAACGTTCGGGGCGCCGCACACGATTTGTTCTGGCTCGCCAGTGCCCAGATTTACGGAGCACACGTGCATGTGGTCGCTGTTGGGATGGGGCTCACACGTGAGCACTTCGCCCACGACGATACCTTCCAGTCCTCCCTTGATGCTCTGCACCTCTTCCACTCCGTCAACCTCGAGTCCGATGCTCGTAAGGGCATCGGCAATTTCGCGGGCCGTCAGGTCACAATCGACGTACTCGCGAAGCCATTTATACGAGATATTCATATATTATTCTTAATTATTTTAATGTTTTGCGCGTGCAAAAGTACAAAAAATATTGTCAAATAGCAATTCCGAAAGCAAATATTTAGAACGGCACGTTGTTGTTGACGGGGTCGCTCGGGCCGAAGGGGTTGTCCGAGGGCGACGACTCTGGCATGTTCAGGGCCATGTTGGCAATGCTTGCCGCCTCCTCGCCGGAGAGTTCCGAAACCTTGGTAGAGGCATGCGGATACTGCTCGCCGGGGAGCGGTGCGGGACCGTTGTCCTCGTAGTCCTCGAAGCGTGCATACTGGTGCTTGAACTTAAACTTGATGATGCCCGTTGCGCCGTTACGATGCTTGGCGATGATGAACTCTGCCTTACCCGTCATGTCCTCACCGTCGATTTGGTAAATCTTATAGTATTCGGGGCGGTGGATGAAGCATACCATGTCGGCGTCCTGCTCGATGGCACCCGACTCACGCAGGTCGCTCAACTGGGGACGCTTGCCTTCGTTGCCCTCGCGGTTTTCGAGTCCGCGGTTCAACTGCGAGAGGGCGATAATGGGTATGTTGAGTTCCTTGGCCAAGCCCTTCAGGTTTCGGCTTATGGTTGATACTTCCTCCTGACGGCTGCCGAACTGCATGCCCGAGGCATTCATGAGCTGCAGGTAGTCGATGAGTATCATCTTCACGCCGTGCTCTCGCACCAGTCGGCGCGCCTTGGTGCGCAGCTCGAATATGTTCAGCGCTGCCGTGTCGTCGACATAGATTGGGGCGCCCATCAACTGGTTGAGTCGGGCATCGAGCTGCGCCAGTTCGGGGTCGCTCAGCTGGCCGCTCTTCAGTTTCTCGCCAGGGATGTCGCAGACGTTGACGATGAGTCGGTTGACGAGTTGCACGTTCGACATTTCCAACGAGAACATGGCAACGGGAATGCGCATATCCACGGCCATGCGCTTTATCATCGACAGGATGAAGGCCGTCTTACCCATGGCCGGGCGGGCGGCAATGATGACGAGGTCGGAATTCTGCCATCCGTTGGTGGCCTTGTCCAGCTTCTCGTAGCCCGTTGCAAGGCCCGAGAGTCCGTCGGTGCGCGCCATCGTCTCCCTCAGCCGTTCCATCGCCTCATTGATTACGGGGTCAATCTGCGTGTACGACGTGCGTTGGGTCTGCTGAGCAATGCCAAACAACTCGGCCTCGGTCTCCTGCATCAGGTCGGCAACGTCTTTCGTGGGGTCGAAGGCATCGCCCATGACCTTGCTGGCAAACTTGATGAGCTTGCGGGCCTGATACTTCTGGTGGATAATCTGTGCCTGGTATTCGATGTGGGCACTGGTGATGACGTTCTGCGTGAGCTGTGCAATATACACAAGCCCGCCGGCCTCCTCCAGCTCGCCCTGCGTCTCAAGGTAATGCGGCACCGTCACCACATCCACCGGCCGCTGGTTGATTTGCAGCGACTGAATGGCCTTGTAGATTATCTGGTGGCGATGGTCGTAGAACGACTCTGGCGTGAGCAGATTCGACACCTGCTCATACGACTCCTGCTCAATGAGCAACGCCCCAAGAACCGCAGCTTCGAAATCGAGCTGCTGGGGCTGTTTGTTACCAAAGGCGTCGGACTGCGGGACCTCAACCACCTTGCGCTGAGCACCGCGCTTCGAGCGCCCATTATTTGTGTTCGTATTTGGCATATTTCAGAAAATTGCGGATGCAAATATACTGAAAAATATTGGTTCGGCATTGACAATATTATGGCTTTTTGCGAATCACCCGCCACAAAATTTGCAGGAGTGAGAAACATTCTTTACATTTGTGCGTCGGCTTCTTCCGACGCCGCCGACGGACGCACATTCATCGCCGACGGACGGACAGCCATCGCCGACGGACGCACATCCGCCGCCGACGGCGGAAGAATGTGACGCAACGTTGTAAGGAATATAACCAGAGAATATAAAGAACAGAACACAATCTTAACAAAAACCTACTACTATGGCAAAATACATTTATCAGGAAATCGGGGGCATAAAGAAGAACGGGGAGCCCATCGTGAAACCGCGCTTTACAAACATCCGGCAAGTTGGAAGCGAGGAGTTCCTGGCCGAAGTGGCCCACCGCTCCCCCATGAGCAAGGGCACACTGCAGGCTGCCATTGCCAACATCATCGAAGCGCTGCCCGAGTATCTGGCCCAGGGACGCTCGGTGAGGATTGACGGTCTGGGATTGTTCACGCCCACACTGGCCATGAGGGAGAACGTGAGCGTCCTGGAGACCGACGAGGACGGCAACGACGTGCTGCACAACGCCAAGAACGTGGTGCTGGACAACATACGCATCAGCGCCGACAAGAGTCTGGTGGAGGAAACCCGGCGCAGGTGCCGCCTGTCCCACGACCGCTACGTGAGCAACCGCAAGGCTATGGACACGCCATACAGCCGCGAGGAGCGCGTGGAACTGGCCATCGGCCACCTGCGCGAGCATCCCACGCTGACCGTCACGCAATACATGCAGCTGACCGGACTGCGCCACACGATGGCCGCAAAGGAGCTTCGCGAACTGTCGGCAGACAGCGATGCAAGGCTGAGCGCCATGGGGCGTGGCTCCCACCGCTACTACACGCTCAAGTGACGCCCCCGCCCGCCCCACGGTCACGAAATACATCTATATAATAGTTGCGCGCGCGAAAGGCGTCCTATGTGTTAATCTTCGTGAAACACTTGCATCTTAAACCTTAAGGCCCTACTTTTGTCATAACAAATGAAGACATATCTAACACTAACACAAACGAATATGAAAAGACTTATCACACTCTGCCTGATTGCACTCGGCATGACGCTGGGCAACATCGGACAAGCAAACGCTGCCGGCAAGAAAGACGGCATGAAAATCAACTACGTGCTGAAGAACATCGGCGTGAACCGTGAAGTGCAGGCAAAGCTCAAGCCCCTGCTCGCCAGCTATCTGGCCGACAAGCGCAATGCCAACAAGGAATACGACAGCATGAAGGCCAAGCTGGAGCCCAGCATCAACAGCGGCACCATCACCGAAAAGCAAGCCCAGCGACTGCTCGACCTGAAATGGCAGGCCGCAGAGAAGGAACTTGCCGTGAAGCGCCAGTACGAAACAAAGTTCAAGACCGTGCTCAACACCAAGAAAACTTTCTTGTGCTTCGACCTCATCAACGACAAGAAAAGCAAAATGTTGGGCGAAGACAAGAAGGACGACAAGGAGGATTAAGAGAAAATAGTGCAAAATCTTATCGCCCGCGAGCCACGGATTCTCATTTTTTTTCACTATCTTTGTGGCGCAATACATAAACAGACTACGAAATGAAGAAGAAAGTAAGATTCAGCCTCGTCTATAGAGACATGTGGCAGAGTTCGGGCAAATTCCAGCCCAGAAAAGACCAACTGGCACGCATTGCCCCCGTAATCATCGAAATGGGATGTTTCGACCGCGTGGAAACCAACGGCGGCGCCTTCGAACAGGTCAACCTGCTGGCTGGCGAGAATCCCAACGAAGCCGTGCGCGCCTTCTGTAAGCCCTTCAACGAGGTCGGGATCAAGACACACATGCTCGACCGCGGACTGAACGCGCTGCGCATGTATCCCGTGCCCGACGACGTGCGCCAGCTCATGTATAAGGTGAAGAAGAAGCAGGGAACCGACATCACCCGCATCTTCTGCGGCCTGAACGACGTGCGCAACATCATACCGAGCATCAAGTACGCCAAGGAAGGCGGAATGATTCCACAGGCAACCCTGTGCATCACCAACTCGCCCATCCACACGGCAGAATACTACAGCGCCATCGCCGACCAGCTCATCGAAGCCGGAGCCCCCGAAATCTGTCTGAAGGACATGGCCGGCATCGGACAACCCGCCATGCTGGGCAAGCTCACCGGCATGATTAAGAAGAACCACCCCGACGTCACCATCCAGTACCACGGCCACTCTGGCCCGGGTCTGTCGATGGCCAGCATCCTGGAGGTCTGCAACAACGGCGCCGACATCATCGACACCGCCATCGAACCCCTGTCGTGGGGTAAGGTGCACCCCGACATCATCAGCGTGCAGTCCATGCTGAAGAACGAAGGCTTCGACGTGCCCGAAATCAACATGTCGGCCTACATGAAGGCACGCTCCCTGACGCAAGAGTTCATCGACGACTGGCTTGGATACTTCATCAACCCCGCCAATAAGCACATGAGCAGCCTGCTACTCGGATGCGGACTGCCCGGTGGCATGATGGGCTCCATGATGGCCGACCTGGGCGGCATACAAAGCGCCATCAACAACCTGCGGAAGCAGAAAGGCGAGCCCGAGCTCACCACCGACGACATGCTCGTGGCCCTCTTCTCCGAGGTTGAGCACGTATGGCCAATGGTGGGCTATCCCCCACTCGTAACCCCCTTCAGCCAGTACGTCAAGAACATCGCCCTGATGAACCTCCTGACCATCGAGCAGGGCAAGGGACGATTCGTCATGATGGACGACTCCATGTGGGGCATGATACTGGGCAAGAGCGGAAAGGTGCCAGGAACGATTGCCCCCGAGCTCGTGGAACTGGCCAAGAAGCAAGGCCGCGAGTTCACCGATACCGACCCTCACACCCTCTACCCCAACAAACTCGACGAGTTCCGCAAGGAGATGGACGAGAATGGATGGGACTACGGCAAGGACGACGAAGAACTCTTCGAACTGGCCATGCATCCCGAACAATATCGCAACTACCGCAGCGGACAGGCAAAGAAGAACTTCCTTGCCGACCTGCAAAAGGCCAAGGACGCCAAACTGGGAGCCTCGGCCACAACACCCGAGCAGCTGGCAGCCTTCAAGCACGCCAAGGCCGACGCCGTGGTGGCCCCCGTCAACGGACAGGTCTTCTACGAATTCCAGGGTGGCAGCGAAGCCACGCCTTGCCTTGAGCCATTCATCGGACAGCAATACAAGGATGGCGACGTGCTGTGCTACATCCAGGCAGCCTGGGGCGAGTTCGTGCCCATCAAGGCAGGCATCGGCGGCCGTCTGGTCGAGGTTGCCGCCAAGCGCGCCTCCTTTGTCCACCGCGGCGACACGCTGGCCTGGATAGAGCGCGAGGCATAAAATTCCGCCCGAAACTATCTTTGCAACTCGGTTGCACAAAGGATTCTGTACCTTTGCATCAGAAATCAAAACAAACGATGCTATGGTACAGAATCTTTTTTTAGAAATTTGGGGCCTGCTGACAGAAATGGCCCCCTACCTTCTGCTTGGCTTTTTCCTGGCCGGATTGATGCACGAATTCATCCCACGCCAGGTGTACGCCAACTATCTGAGTAAGCCCAATTTCCGCAGCGTGTTCCTGGCTGCCCTGTTCGGCGTCCCACTGCCCCTTTGCTCCTGTGGCGTGCTGCCCACGGCCATGGGCCTGCGACGCGAGGGCGGAAGTCGCGGCGCCACAATCTCCTTCCTCATTGCCACCCCCCAGACGGGTGTCGACAGCATTATCGCAACTTACTCACTCATGGGCCTGCCCTTCGCCATCATTCGCCCAATCGTAGCCCTGATTACGGCCGTGTTCGGCGGGAGTCTCATCAACGTCTTTGAGTCCGACGACGAAATAATCGTGGTTCGCAAGGCAGCCGAGAAGACAACCGAGAAGTCATTCGTCCAGAAACTGAAGGGAAGCATCTACTACGGATTCGTAGAAATGATGGGCGACATCGGCAAGTGGCTCGTGATTGGCCTCATCGTGGCCGGCATGATTACCACGCTTGTGCCCGACGAGTGGTTTGCCATATTCAAGGACAACAGCCTGCTGTCCATACTGCTCGTGCTCGCCATCAGTGTGCCCATGTATGTTTGTGCAACCGGCAGCATCCCCATTGCCGTGGCTCTCATGATGAAGGGCCTCACGCCTGGGGCTGCCCTGGTCCTGCTCATGGCCGGCCCGGCATGCAATGTGGCCAGCCTGTTGGTCATCAACAAAGTCCTTGGCCGCCGCACTCTCCTGCTCTACCTCACGGCCATCGTGGGCGGAGCTGTTGCCTTCGGCCTGGGCATCGACTACCTGCTTCCGCGCGAGTGGTTTACGTCGGGCCTCGTGATGCAAGGCAGTTGCTGCGCCGAGGAAGGCTTCAGCCTGTTCAACACCATTTGCGCCGTGGCGCTCATCCT
>CALZQV010000083.1 GCA_945828295.1 uncultured Prevotellaceae bacterium
CCTGCTTTGCAAAGCCAGTTTTCATGCGATTGAACTTAAACTTGATAGTAACTAAAGATAAAGTTTGATGCAAAGTTAATAAAAATCCGCGGTAATCGCGATTATATTATAGAAGAAGATTATGAAGGTATGCGGTATATGCTTCAAGCTACTGGGAATAGGTCTTATATTGTATATCTTTTAAAGTGCATTTAAACTCTTTGGAACCATGAATGGAATACGACAAAGATAGTAAATTCTGGGCATAAAGCATCGGTTTATGGAAACTTTCCGACGCGGGGTTGAGTGATGAGGGGGACGGGGACGGGCTTGTCCGACCCGGGTCGGACAAGGGAGACAATGCGTTGGCAGAGGCTTGACAATGCGTCGATGCGCTTGTCCGACTCTTGTGGGACAAGCGCTACCCTACTATGGGCGCGTCCCGCCCACACAAGAAAACGGCGCGGCTGCGGCATGGATGTGGTGCAGCAGCCGCATGGCCGGGGCGCATTATTGGGATGAGGGAGATTAGTGCGGGGCGAGGGCGACGGTGAGGTTGCGCTGGAGCTGGGCGCTGCTGCTGGCGCCGACGAGGACGCTGGTGACGCCGGGCTGGCGCAGTATCCACGAGAGGGCATACTCAGCAAGGGTGCGCCCCTCTGCCTGGGCTTCGGCGGCGTACTGGCGGATGCGGGCAAGAAGGTCGGGGGTGAGCATGTCGGGGCGCAGAAAGCGGCCCTTGGACATGCGCGAGCCTTCGGGTATGCCGTTGAGGTAGCGGTCGGTGAGCAGTCCTTGTGCCAGGGGCGAGAAGGAGATGAATCCAACGCCCTCCTGGCAGCAGAGGCTGAGGACGCCTTCGTCGATTGGCGCACGGTCGAGCAGGTTGATGCGCCCCTGGTAGATGAGGCAGGGGACATCGCGCTCGCGCAGATAGCGGAAGGCGAAGCGGGTGGCCTCGAGGGGCCAGCGACTGATGCCGACGTAGAGCGCCTTGCCCGAGCGCACGATGTCGACGAGGGCCTGGAGGGTCTCCTCGAGCGGTGTCTCGGGGTCGTAGCGATGGCTGTAGAAGAGGTCGACGTAGTCGAGCTGCATGCGCTGGAGCGACTGGTCGAGCGAGGCCATGAGGTACTTGCGCGAGCCCCAGTTGCCGTAAGGGCCGGGCCACATGTCGTAGCCGGCCTTGGTGGCGATGAACATTTCGTCGCGGTAGGGCTGGAAGTCTTCCTCCATGAGCCGCCCGAAGGTCAGCTCAGCGGAACCGTATGGGGGGCCGTAGTTGTTGGCCAGGTCGAAGTGGGTGATGCCGTTGTCGAAGGCATAGCGCATGATTTCGCGGCAACGGGAGAAATCGTCTTCGGCACCAAAGTTATGCCACATGCCCAGGGATACCTTGGGCAGGAGAACGCCCGAGCGCCCGCAGCGTTCATACTGCAGCACGTCGTAGCGGTTGGGGGCAGCAACGTAGTTTTCCATGGTTATTGGGTTTGAATTAGGTAGGTGGCGACGCTGAGCGGCGGCAGGTCGACGCGGAGGGTATCGCCATGGTATTGCGTGACGTCGGGCGATAGCATCGCGCGGCGCGTCGTGACGTATCGCTTCACCTCATGTTTGGCGTTGGGGAAGGCCGAGAGCAGGTATTCGGCAGTGGAAGGCTCGTGGGTGGCGTTGAGGCGCACGATAACGAGCTGCCTGCCGTCGGGCGACAGGGCGCAGAGCGTCTGGCGGTCGTCGACATCGAGGAACGTGTAGCCCTGGCGGATGAAGCGCGTGACGTGCTGGCGGACGTAGAAATTAGGTATACGCTCAAAGGTCTGCGCCGACCAGCTCGTGCGCACGAGGTTCCACTGGTCGGTGAATTCCTCGGCATACTGCCAGTCGACCCAAGCGACGGGCTGGAGATAGCGCATGTCGTCGAACAGGCGCTGCAGCATGCGCAGGTTGCCGTGAAGGCCGCGCCCGCCATCGCCGCTCTCGCTCATCCACAGACGCAGGCCTCGGCGGCGCACCTCGTCCCTCAGGGCCACGCGCTCCTCGTCCGTAGCCTTGTAGGTGTGCACGTTCCACTGCCCCAGGAGGCGCGTGGCGTCGCCGTAGACCTGAAGGTCGGTCAGCGAGGCCTTTGTCGCCGTTTCGTCGGACGCCGACAAGACGGTCTTGAGGCCCGATGCCTGAAGCATGGGATGGAGAACGCGAAGGAGGGCCACCTGCGAGGCGGGGTCGAAGTGGCAGCCTTCCTGACTGCCGCTGCGGTTCCAATAGGCGGTGAAGGGCTCGTTGAAGGGTTCGAGCGTGCGGAACTCGATGCCGTACGCGTCGCGGAAATGGCGACAGACGTCGATGAGATAGCGCGAGAAGTCGGCATATCGCTCGGGAGCCAGATTGTCGTGATTGGGGTCTATGTGGCCGGCACAGCAGCCACTTATCGTCATCCACCAAGGGGGCGTGTTGCTGAACGCCTCGAAAATGGCGTCGGGGCGCGCCTGGCGGATGCGCAGCATCACCTTCACCTGTGCGCTGTCGGCCTGCCAGTCGTAGGGTGAATCGGGATAGGGCTTGAAACCGGCCATTTCGGCACGGGCGCCCTTTCCCGTGGGCGGCTTTGCCATGTGGTGTTCCGCGCAGTGGCGCCACTGGGGGTCGTCGCCGCCGGGAATGTTGTAGCGGAAGATGTTGTAGTTGAGGCCCTCGGGGCTCGTGAGCCACGCAACGAGGGTGTCGATGCGCTCGTCGGTCCAGCGGCCACACATGTTGGCCCACCAGCATAGGCTTACGCCCCACCCTTCGAGGGTCTGGTTGCGACGTTGCGAGTCGATGACAATGGGATTGGCGGCCGCGAGCGAAACGGCACTCAGCAAGAGCAAAAGGGAAATGAATGTCTTTTTCATAGGCTAAGGTCGATGGTGCCACCCTGCCACTCCACAAATGGTTCCTCGACGTATGACGTGCCGTTGCGCTGCATCGCGTGGTGGGAAACATAGCGCCCGTGCTCGTCAAGCTCGACGACAGCCATATCCTCGGACTGGCCGTCGGGAAGCACAAGGTGGTGACATCCTATTAGACGTGTTCTCATCGGCTTGGTTTAATGACGCGCCGCTGGGGGCGAGCCGGCAGCACGACCTTTCGCTTCTGGACCACCTCTATCTTCTTCTCGCCCTGCTGGGTCTGGCGCAACTGGCCGGGCGACAAGCGCTCCGTGTGGACCTTGTCCGTAACGGGCACAGTGTCGACGAGAACCATGCTGTCGGGCTCTGCCACAGGCACGGTGTCGACTTCGAGACTGTGGTAACGCAGGAGAACCGGCTTGCGGATAACCCACAGGCGGAAGGCTTCGTCCTTGCCCTCGTCGAAGGAATAGTAGAAAGTGCAAGTCAGCGACTTAATCTTGTGCTTCTTGTCCACCTGGGCAGGCAGGATGTTGAGCGTTGCATCATAGTCGCCATTAACCATCACCGTATTGGAGACGGTGGAATCGTTGTCGTAGAGCACCTGAAGCTGGATGTAGGCCTCGCGCTGGTTGTCCTGGACGACAAAGCGGTTGCCGCAACGGAACATGAAATAGTCGCCCGTGAGGAACGACGTGTCGGCTGGAATGACCAGACTGTAGAGGTTATCCTTGCGATTGCCGTGCACGAACAGGATGTCGCGCCCCTGCCAGATGTTGGCCGTGTCGCCCTCGGCCGTGAAGCGCGAGAACTTGTCTTCCTCGGGAATATTGAGGCCAGCCTCGGTGGAAGTTCGCTCGAGGCGGGCATCGATGCGCTTATACATCTTGTGGAGGTGGTCGGCGTGTCCCGAATACCACACCATGGAGGTGTCGAACTGTTCCTCGCTGATGTGGTGCTTCTCGAACACCTTCTGGACGTAGAGGTAACGGTTGGCCTCCACGTCGCCGCCCTGCGCCTCGGCCATGCCCTGGGCCAGATGGTAGTCGTAAAGCACGCGCTCCATCTTACCCTCTGGGATAACGTGCGACGGCAACTCGACAGAGCAGGACGTTATGATAAGAAAGAGAATAAAAAGGAGAGGCGCGGGCTTCATTTCTCCATCGTTAAGCGTTTATTATAGAACAACAGCAGCGCAATGATGCCACAGGATATGGCAGCATCAGCAAAATTAAATATCGGGCTGAAGAATATGAAATGGTTGCCACCGCAATAGGGCATCCACGCTGGCCAGTTCCACTCAACAAGGGGGAAGTAGAACATGTCGACCACGAGGCCGTGGAACAACGTCCCGTAGCCGGAGCCGAAGGGCACGAACTCGGCCACCATCGGCGCGGGGGGATTGTTGAAAATCAGGCCGTAGAAAACGCAGTCGATGATGTTCCCGGCCGCACCAGCCACGATGAGCGACAGACAAACAAGGTAGCCCCAAGGTATGCCTCGACGGATGGCGCGCACCATATACACAGCGATGAGCGCCACGAATACGATACGGAACGAGGTGAGCAGCAGCTTGTCGAAAAGCTCCCAGCCAAAGGCCATCCCGTTGTTCTCGGTGAATAGCAAGTAGAACCAGTCTGTCACGCGAATGCTCTGATGGAGATACATTCCCGTCTTCACGGCCACCTTGATGGCCTGGTCAATCACTATCACACACAAAAAGAGCAGGAGAGCCACATAAAGCTGCGATTTCTTCCTCTTACTCATACGCTACCCTTCTCCGTTTATCTTCTGTTTTGCTTTGCTTCGATACTCAAAGTGGCATGGGGAACTGCACGAAGGCGCTCCTTGGGAATCAGCTTGCCCGTCTCGCGGCAGATGCCGTACGTCTTGTTGTCGATGCGCACGAGGGCTGCCTGAAGGCCCTGAATAAACTTCTGAGCACGAGCGGCCTGCTGGATGAGCTGGGCTTTGCTTTGTGCCTCACTACCCTCTTCCAAGGCGTGGAACGTGGGCGACGTGTCGTCGACACCATTCTCGTTGCCCTTCGACAACTCGTCCATAACCTTCTTGTAGTCGCGCTTGGTCAACTCTAACTTCTCGAGGATGATAGCACGAAACTCTTCCAACTCCTCATCGCTGTACCGTGTTTTCTCTTCCATGGTTTAAGTAAAAAACGATATGAGTTTAACGTTTGATATTAATATTTACTTTGAAGTTTTCGAAATCGAGTGTGGTGGGATTATCTACCGTATCGGTCAGCGTCAGGCTGTTGGCGAGCACCTGAGCCGAGATGTAGTCGCGGAACTGCTCAACGGCCATGTCGGTGTGCTCGTTGTGCTCCAGCTGAATGTCGATACGGTCAGTTATCTCAAAGCCACTCTCCTTACGGAGATTCTGGATGCGCTTAACGAGTTCGCGAGCCACGCCTTCGTTGCGCAGCTCGTCGGTTACGGTTATGTCGAGGGCAACCGTTAGCGAGCCTTCGTTTGCAACGGTCCAACCGGGGATGTCTTCACTGAAGATTTCAACGTCCTCGAGCTCCACGACAACGTTCTCGCCATTGGGAAGACCGAGAGACAGCGTACCGTTCTTCTCGAGCTCTGCAATCTGGGCCTGCGACATCGACGTTACGGCCAGGTTCACGTCCTTCATGAGTTTGCCATACTTCTTACCCATCGTGCGGAAGTTACACTTCACCTTCTTAACCAGAATGCCGCTGCCCTCAACGAACTCCAGCTCCTTGACGTTCACCTCATCGAGAATGAGCTGCTTCATGGCCTCGATGCGTTGCTGCTGGTCAGTGTCGATGGCCGGGATAGCAATCTTCTGCAGGGGCTGGCGCACGATGATTTGCTCCTTCTTGCGAAGCGAGAGCACCATCGACGTAATCTGTTGTGCCAACTCCATTCGCGACTCCTGTTCCTTGTCAATCTTGCTGTCGTCGGCAACAGGGAAGAGGCTCAGGTGGACGCTTTCGTTGGAGCGGCCAGTTGCTTCCGTCAGGTCGCGATAGAGGCGGTCGGCATAGTACGGAGCAATGGGTGCCATCAGCTTGGCCACCGTCTCGAGACAGGTGTATAAGGTCTGATAGGCAGAAAGCTTGTCGATACTCATGGCCGAGCCCCAGAAGCGCTTGCGGCTCAGGCGAACGAACCAGTTGCTGACATTGTCTACCACGAAGGTCTGGATAAGACGACCAGCACGTGTGGGCTCGTAGTCCTCGTAGCATGCCGACACCTCGCGGATGAGGGAGTTCAGTTCAGACAGAATCCAGCGGTCCATCTCCGGACGTTGTGTCATTGGCAACTCGGGCTCCTCGTAGCACCATCCGTCGACGTTGGCATACATGGTCAGGAACGAATAGGTCTGGAACAGTTTGCCGAAGAAGGAACGAGTGACTTCCTTCACGCCCTCCTCGTCGAACTTCAGGTTATCCCAAGGCTGGGAGTTCGTAATCATATACCAACGCACGGCATCCGAACCGTATTGCTCAATAGCATTGAAGGGGTCGACGGCATTGCCCAGGCGCTTCGACATCTTAAGTCCGTTCTTATCAAGAACCAGGCCGTTGGAAATAACTGCCTTGTAGGCAACAGAATCGAAGACCATTGTTGCGATGGCATGCAAGGTGAAGAACCAACCACGGGTCTGGTCGACTCCTTCTGCAATGAAGTCGGCAGGGTATATCGTGCGGTTATCGAGTGCCTCACGATTTTCGAAAGGATAATGTATCTGGGCATAAGGCATTGCGCCTGAGTCGAACCAGACGTCGATAAGGTCGAGCTCGCGCTTCAGCGTGGCTCCGCTCTCGCCCACAAGCCAAATCTGGTCGACATAAGGACGATGGAGGTCAATCTTATCGTAGTTCTCCTGAGACATATCGCCAGGGATGAAGCCACGCTCCTTCAGGGGGTTGCCCGGCATCACGCCGGCAGCAACAGACTTCTCGATTTCCATATAAAGTTCCTCGAGCGAGCCGATGCAAATCTCCTCGCGTGTATCGCGGTTACGCCAGATGGGCAGCGGGGTTCCCCAATAACGCGAGCGGCTGAGGTTCCAGCCATTCAGGTTTTCAAGCCACTTACCGAAGCGACCCGTGCCCGTTGATTCGGGCTTCCAGTTGATGGTCTTGTTGAGTTCCATCATGCGCTCCTTGACAGCCGTCGAACGGATGAACCAAGAGTCGAGAGGATAATAAAGCACGGGTTTGTCCGTACGCCAACAGTGAGGATAGTTATGTACGTGCTTCTCAATCTTGAAAGCGGTGCCCTCTTGCTTCATCTCCATGCAAAGGACGATGTTCAGGTCTTCGGTCTTCGACAGTTCCTTTTCGTCCATACCCGCATACTTGGGGTCGTATGCATTCTTAACGAAGTCGCCAGAGTGCTTCCAATAGCTGTCACAAACACAAAGGCTGACGAACGTCTCATCCATGTCTTCCTTCACGAAGTACTTACCCGTGAAGTCGACCATTGGACGTGTGTCGCCAACCTTGTCGATAACAAAGAGCGAGGGGATGCCGGCATCCTTGGCCACCTTGGCGTCGTCGGCACCAAATGTGGGGGCGATGTGGACAATACCCGTACCATCCTCGGTTGTTACATAATCGCCAGGAATCACACGGAATCCGTCGGCCTCCTTATTCACGACCTTGCCATTCTCCAACGCACAAGGCTTAATCCAGGGGAAAAGCTGTTCGTAGCGGATGTCGAGCAAGTCCGTTCCTTTGTAATGTGCCAACACTTCGAACTCGCCTTCCTTAAAGTATGCGGCGAGGCGGCTCTCGGCTAAAACATAGATGGCATTTTCTTTGCTATAAGGATTTTGGCCCTTCACCGCCACGTAGTCAATCTTCGGGCCTACGCACAATGCCGTGTTTGAGGGCAAAGTCCAGGGGGTTGTTGTCCAAGCCAGAAAGTAGACGGGCAGGCCTTGCTTATCAAAGGCAAATCGCCCTTCCAATTCTTCCAGAACCTTGAACTGGGCAGTAACCGTTGTATCCTTAACGTCGCGATAGCAGCCAGGCTGGTTAAGCTCGTGGCTGGAAAGGCCGGTACCTGCCGCGGGGCTATATGGCTGAATCGTATAGCCCTTATACAGCAATCCCTTTTGGTAGAGCTGCTTCAGCAACCACCAAAGGGTCTCGATGTATTTGTTGTCATAAGTAATGTAGGGGTGCTCCATGTCGACCCAATACCCCATGCGATGGCTTAAATCCTCCCATTCGCCAGTATACATCATAACGTTCTGGCGACATTTCAGATTATAATCCTCGATGGAGATGGTTTTACCGATATCTTCCTTCGTAATGCCCAGTTCCTTCTCTACTCCCAATTCGACAGGAAGTCCGTGAGTGTCCCAACCAGCCTTACGGTTCACTTTAAAACCCTTCATCGTTTTAAAGCGACAGAAAGTGTCCTTAATGCTTCGTGCTAAGACGTGATGAATGCCTGGATGGCCGTTTGCAGAAGGGGGACCTTCAAAGAATACGAATGAAGGACACCCTTCACGTTCCGTTATACTACGATGAAACAAGTCTTCTTTATCCCATTGTGCAAGCACTTCTTTATTAACCTCTGATAAATTGAGGCGTGTGCGCTCTGCAAAATTCTTGGTCATATTTCAATATGCTTTTATCTGTACTATATGCAAATAACGCGCAAAGATACAAAAAATCCCCGTGACTATCAACAAGTCACGGGGATTTTTATAGCACACGTAGTTTAATAACCT
>CALZQV010000084.1 GCA_945828295.1 uncultured Prevotellaceae bacterium
ATAGGTATTAATTTTTAAGGTAAAAAGATTGTTTTAGAATAACTGCTGCAAAATTAGCCCTTTTTAACACCCAAACCAAATAAAAAGATATGTTATATAACATGTTTCCTAATTAGAAGCATGTTTTCTCGGCATATTCAAAGAAAATGCTTACCTTTGCACATATATAATAACACTACATTATTATGGCAGTTACAGAAAATACTGAAAATACGAAGAAACGTGCGCTCAATTTCATTGAACAGAAGATTGAGGCAGATTTAGAGGCTGGAAAGAATGGTGGAAAAGTGCAGACACGATTCCCACCCGAGCCCAACGGATACTTGCACATCGGACACGCCAAGGCCATAGCTCTCGACTTTGGAGTAGCCAAGCGATATGGCGGCGTTTGCAACCTGCGATTCGATGACACCAATCCCCAAAAAGAAGACACGGAATACATCGAAAGTATCGAGCAGGACATCAAGTGGCTTGGCTATGATTGGGCCAACATCTATTACGCATCGGATTATTTTCAGCAGCTGTGGGACTTCGCCGTGTGGCTCATCAAACAAGGACGTGCCTACGTTGACGAGCAGACCTCTGAAGAGATTGCGAAGCAGAAAGGCACCACAACAAGCCCAGGCATCAACAGTCCCTATCGCGACCGCCCCATCGAAGAGAACCTGAAGCTCTTTGAGTATATGAATAGCGGAAAGTGCGAACCGGGCACTCTTGTGCTTCGCGCCAAAATAGATATGGCCAACCCCAACATGCTTTTCCGCGACCCGCTTATCTATCGTGTGCTTAATATTCCACACATTCGCACAGGAAATAAATGGAATGCCTATCCCATGTACGACTTCACTCATGGCCAAAGCGACTATTTGGAAGGCGTGACACACTCACTCTGTACCTTGGAATTTGTTGAGCATCGCCCCCTTTATGATTTGTTTGTTACCTGGATGAAGGAATGGCGAGGCGAAACTGACAACATCGAGGACTTCCGCCCCCGACAGACCGAATTCAACAAGCTGAACCTTTCCTACACGCTTATGTCGAAGCGCAACCTCTTAGCCCTTGTGAATGAAGGACTGGTGAGCGGGTGGGACGACCCTCGCATGCCGACAATATGCGGATTCCGGCGTCGCGGCTATTCACCCGAAAGCATACAAGGTTTTATCGACAAAATCGGATATACCACATACGATGCACTCAACGAAATGGCCCTGTTGGAAAGCGCCGTCCGCGAAGACCTTAATAGCAGAGCCATACGAGTAAGCGCCGTGCTGAATCCCGTAAAGGTTGTTATTACCAACTATCCCGAGGGACAAACAGAAACCCTGACGGCTATTAACAACCCCGAGAACGAGGCTGACGGCACGCACGAAGTAGAGTTCAGCCGTGAACTGTGGATTGAGCGAGACGACTTCCAGCAAGAGGCCGACAAAAAGTTCATGCGCTTGGCTCCCGGCAAGGAGGTGCGCCTGAAGAACGCCTACATCATCAAGTGCGATGAGGAGCATCCCTGCGATACGGACAACGAAGGAAACGTGACCACCATTTATTGCACTTACGACCCTGAAACCAGAAGCGGACAGCCAGGCGCCGACCGTAAAATCAAGGGAAAGACACTCCATTGGGTTAGCTGCCACAATGCCGTGCAGGCCGAAGTGCGACTCTACGACCGTCTGTGGAAGGTGGAGAATCCCAGAGATGAGATGGCAGCCATTCGCGAACAGCAGGGATGCGATGCCGTAACGGCAATGAAGCAGATGATTAATCCCGACAGCCTGAGCATTCTGCAGGGCTGCTACGTCGAGCCCTTTGCTGCAACGATGCCTAAGCTATCCTACCTCCAGTTCCAGCGTATCGGCTACTTTAACGTGGACACCGAAAGTACGCCCGAACACGTTATCTTCAACAAAACGGTTGGATTGAAAGATACCTGGAAGAAGTAAATATTAAACCTTTTCTTACACTCGCTACATTGAACGAAGACTATAACTACTTTCAGAACGAGCAATTCCGCAAATCCCTGACGGCCTACGAGGATATGTTGGCATCGGGGAAGCACGAAGAGTTCGATGCTGAAACCCTAACCGACATTGCCGAATATTACTCGATGGAGCAACGTACTGACGATGCAAATCGTTGTATTCAGTATGCGCTATCCTTCTATCCCGACAGTGTCGACCCGCAAATCTTCCTTTCGCGGCAGCAGATGTTTGCAAACAATGAGGCCAAAGCATGGTTCATCTGTCGGCAAATTTCTGACCAGAATGACCGTGAAGTGCTGTTTCTGAAGGCAGAGCTTTACTTCTATTTTAATAAGACGGAACAAGGCTTCCAGCTACTCATGAAGGCCTACTCGGAATGTGACGAAGAGCAGGAGGCCGCCGACCTTCTCTACGATTCGATTTGTCTATGTCGCGACTACGAGCTGAACCAAAAGGCCCTCGAGTGGGTTATGCTGCTACGTTCGGAGCATCCCGACTACGCCGACATCGACGTGTTGGAGGCTGAAGTCCGCAACGTATTGGGAGAGCACGAGGCAGCCATCCGGCTGGCTGAGGGCTATCTTGAGAACAATCCCTACGACACGCACGCTTGGATGCAACTGGCAGAAGCCCACCTTATGATGGAGCACTATGAGGAAGCCACGGAAGCCGTCGACTATGTTCTGGCCATTGATAGCGAGAATGCCGAAGCGCTGATTATGCGCGGAAACATTCTCTTTGATACGGAACATCCCCACGAGGCCCATGAATACTATACCCGCTTCCTTGGGTATTTTCCCAACGATGAGCGGGTACGGTATTTGGATGCAGAATGTCTTATGGATATGGGGCAATACGAGGCGGCGATGCGCCGCCTGTCGTCCTGAGATGCGGTGTTAAGCCTTCATGTGACGTGCAAAGTCAACCATCTTGATGGCCGTAATTGCACATTCGTCACCCTTGTTTCCGAGCATGCCACCCGAACGCATTTCGGCTTGTTCCATATCATTACAGGTTAACAAACCATAGACGACTGGAATCTGTGCATCTTTATTCAACGATGCCAGTCCCTGTGTTGTGCCCTGACAAATGTAATCGAAGTGAGGGGTGTCGCCACGAATGACGCAACCGATGGCAATGACGGCATCGAAGCGCTGGGATTTAACCATCCTTGCTGCACCATATATCAGTTCGAAACTTCCCGGAACTGTCATGACGCAGACATCTTCCTCCCTTGCACCGTTCTTTATCAGGGTGTCGTGCGCACCGTTAGCAAGGGCCTCGGTGATTTCCGAGTTCCACTCACTTACAACTATACCAAAATGCATACCCTCGGCCGAGGGTACGCATTCTGAATTATAGTCGGATAAATTGTGAAGAGCTGTTGCCATAGTTACTTAGCAGCTTTTGCTCTTTGAATGTACTTCTCAATTTCCTGTCCTTGCATGCTGCCGCGATAGTGTGCCTTAACTTCTTCATAAAGTTTGAGCGCCTCCTCGCTCTTGCCTTCAGATTCCAGGATTTCGCCGGCCTGAACAAGGAACACGGGAGAAAGCAGGCTGTTGTCAGCCTTCTTTGCAGCCTTCTTCAGAGTCTCAACGGCCTTGTCGTTCTTGCCCTGCTTGGCATAGACATTGCCCAGGGCGCCGATTGCTGCGGGGCTCAGGAGTTCGTCGTCCTTTCCGTCGAAATCGGCCAGGTACTTCTCCGCCTCCTCAGCCTTGTCGGTGTTGTAGTAAGCAAGACCGGCATACAGCTTAGCAAGGTTGCCAGACTTGGTGCAGCTATACTTCTTTGCTACCTCAACCAGGCCCAGGATTTCCTGACCATCGCCGTTCAGCGCCTTTTCAAATTCGCCCTGCATGAACAGTTGCTCGCAAGGATACAATGCTTCGGCAGCCTTCTTGTTTTGGGCTTCAAAGTAGTACTTTGCACCAATGGCGGCCAAGATGGCAACCAAGATTACAACCACACACGCAGCAATTTTCTTGAAATTCTTTTGAATGAAAGTTTCTTCCAAAGCAGCCTCCATCTCAGAGACCTTCTTTTTGTTTTCTGCCATAGTATTTATTGTTTTTCTTTATTTGTTCGCATAAAATCGTGCAAAGATACAAATAAATTTGTAATCCTGCAATACGCACGCCCAAAAATGACGTTCATCCAGATTGGGAGCGACGCTTCGTTACGTCAGTCGCAATGCGTCGCGAGGGCACGAACAATGCGTCGCGAGGGCACGAACAATGCGTCACGGGAACACGAACGACGTAAAATATAAGCCGATAGTTCATTAATTCGATAAAATTGCGTACATTTGCATGAAATATGAGTAGCTATGATTCTGCGCAGACTCTCCATTCTCAATTATAAGAACATTGCCCAGGCCGACCTGAATCTTTCGGCAGGCATCAACTGTTTTATCGGCAAGAATGGCGAGGGGAAGACAAACCTACTGGATGCCATCTACTTCCTGTCGATGTGTAAGAGCTCGGTCTCAAGCATCGACAGCAACTGCATCCGCCACTCCGAAGACATAATGATGCTGCAAGGCGCATACGAGCGAGAGGACGGCACGCCCGAAGAAATCTACTGCGGCCTGAAGCGCGGTCAGAAGAAAATCGTGCGACGAGGCAAGAAGGCCTACAAGCGACTTGCCGAGCACATCGGCCTCATCCCCCTGGTGGTAGTGAGCCCATCGGACAGTGAGCTCATCAGCGGCCAGAGCGAAGAGCGCCGCCGCTTCCTTGACATCGTCATATCGCAGTGCGAGCCGCGCTACATCGACGCCCTTCTGAAGTACAATAAAGCCCTGCAGCAAAGAAACGTCCTCCTCAAAATGGAAGACCAAGAGCCCGACCCCGAACTGCTCTCGATACTCGAGGAAACAATGGCCCGCGAGGGAGAATTCATCTACCAGCGCCGCCAGTACTATGTCAGTCAACTTATTCCCACGTTTCAACGCTACCACTCCACCATTTCGTCGGGCAACGAGAAGGTTGGCCTTGCCTACATCTCGCACTGCCAGCGAGGCCCGCTACTCGAAGTGATTCAGCGCGACCGTCACCGCGACCGCGCAGTCGGATACTCTCTGCACGGCATACACAAGGATGAGCTGGAAATGACGCTCGACGGCTATCCCATCAAGCGGGAAGGCAGTCAAGGACAAAGCAAGTCATACATGATAGCCCTGAAACTAAGCCAATTCGACTTCCTGAAGCAGACCGGAAGCCAAACCACCCCTATCCTACTTCTCGACGACATATTCGACAAGCTGGACGCAACCCGTGTCGAACAAATCGTCAAACTCGTATCGGGCGAGAACTTCGGACAGATATTTATTACCGACACGAACCGCGACCACCTCGACCAGATACTGGCCTCCATGCCCGGCGAGCACTGCCTCTTCCACGTCACCAACGGACAATTCAGCCTATGAAGCGAAAGAATTCGGAAGCACTGAAGGATGTCATCATGCGCTTCCTGCGCGAGGAAGGGCTTGAAACGCAACTTCACGAGCACCATGCCGTAAAGGCCTGGCCCGAAGTGGCTGGTCCGTTCATAACCAGATACACGGGCGACGTCAGGTTCCAACAGGGCACGCTCTACATTAAAATCACACGCCCAGCCTTACGCCAAGACCTGACGATGGGACGCACCCAACTTGTCCGACAAATCAACGAACGTGTGGGCAGTCCCGTCGTAAAGCAGATTGTATTCTACTAATCGCTTGATTATTTCACCAGCACCTTCTTGCCCTTGGTCACGACGAGCCCCTTTGCATCGGGCTTGACGCGTCGGCCGGAAAGGTCATATCCTACCTCGTTGGGCAGGGCATCGGCCATCTCTGGGGCATGGACACCTGTCGTCGTGTCAACCAAATCCTTGATTTCTTCTGCTGAAAGGGCGTAATTATAGATTCGGAAGTCATCGATATTGCCTTTGTACACAGGGTCGGCGGCAAACTGACTGCGCCCAACATAGTTGAAGATGGGATTAATGTCGCTTGGCTTGATGGTGACGCTCTCGTTCTGGGCCTTCACTTCTCCGTCGATGTAAAGCACGGCCCCGTTAGCCCCAATCGTTACGGCAACGTGGGTCCAGCGGGTCCTCGACAGTGTGCTGGTGGTCCTGACCTGCTGCTCGTCGCCGTTGTCCTTGATGGCAAAGCGCATGCCGCTGTCGGTCGAGGGTGAGAAGAAGAGGTACTGATTCGTTCCGTTACCGAAGTCCCAAAGGCGCTGCCAGCGGTCGCCTCCTGCCCATTTCGTCCAGCAGGCGATGGTGAGTTCTTCGTGGTTTGCCACAGTATAGGGCAATTGCACGAAGTTGTCCTCGCCATTGAGCTTCAAGGCCGTATAGCCGGTGTATCCTTCAATCCACTGCGGCTCACCGTAAAGGGCCGCGTGGTTGCCATTCAGCGTTCTGTCGTTTAGGTTGCTTTCGAAGGGCAGATGCGCCACCAATGCCTGGCCGCCCGCAACGCTTGCCTTCACGCCCTCGCTCCTGTCGCTGTAGTTATAGCATTTGTCGACGGCATATACCTGATAGGTGTATTCCTTTCCGTCGGCAGCCTCGTTGTCCGTAAACGACGTGCCTCTCACGTCCTTGGCAATCGCATAGTATTCCGTCCCGTCCTCGCTGCGCAGTATCGTGTAGCTGACAACGTCGTTGGCCGTGGGGGCGGTCCAGTCCAGGCGTATCGAGGCCTCGTTGGGAGTGGCCGTCAGCGCCGTGGGCGCATCGGGAGCAACCAGCTCGGGCTTGGCGTTTGCGGGGATGAAGCGCCACTGTTGGTTCTTCGCGCCCGTGTAGTTTCCCATCTGCACGTTGGCTCCCATCGTGGTGGCCGAGTTTGCCACTTCAAGACAGCGTGTGCTGTAGCGACTGCGGATGTAGAATGCTCCGTTGCCGGCATACTGGAGATACCATTGCTCGTTAGTGCCCAGTCCGCCCTGGTACACACCTACATCGGCGCCGCCATTGTAGTTCCAGTCCAGGATGTCGAGCACCATCCCGTTGCTCGTGTTGAGGGTGAACGTGTAGTAGCTGTAGTCGCCGTTTTTCTCTATCGGAGCAACGACCCACTGCACGTATCGGAACGAGGAGTTGCCTCGCTGCGTCACGGAGTTCCATCCGCTGGTGGGGATCGACCCCAGTCCCAGCAAGCGGCCGCTGTTGACGTTCATAACCTTGTATGTCCCATCTACGTGAGGCATGATGTCTGCTCCGCTTTGAACGTCAAGGACGGTTTCGGCATTGGTTTGTCCTGTCTGGTAGCCTGTTCCGCCTGGCATCTCCAGCAGGTATTCGCGGCCCGGCTCGCCGTTCACCCAGACGGGCCTGTCGAGGCTGGCAAAGTCGTAACTTGTCGTCACGGCCTGGCGTTCGCTCGTTCCGCCGAAAAGTTGCATCGTGCCGTCGGCATGACGGTAGAGCGAGGCGGCTGTCCAGTTGTTGCGATGCTCGCCGTAGGCCAGACGCTTGCCCGGATTGCGATGATAGGTGGCCTTCATGAACTGGCTGCGGGCATATTCGCACGTGCCCCACCACATTCCCGTCTGCATGCCGTATTCAACGCCCACCATGGCTTCCATGGTGTTGTGTAGTTCGTCGGCCGTGGCGTGGTGGCCGTACTCGCGCACCGTCTTGAAGAAGTTTGCATAGTTGTTGAACGAGCCTGCCAGCTGATGGGTGTTTCCCTCGTCAAGATATTCCTTAAGGTAGTTCCACCATTCGAGGGCAAAGTCGTCGTTCAACGTGTTTCCGCCGCAGATGCGCACTCCGTCGTAAGCCCCGTTGAAATCGTTCTTCAGGCTCTTGGCGATATTCAGGAAATCATCCTTCCGCGTGGAATTTGAATTGCCCTGCCCCCAGCCGAAGTCGGGTTCGTTGTACGGGCTGATGCTCACGACATTGGTCAGCCCCAACTCGGCGTACTTCTTTATGCTCAGGTCGATGAGCTGCGCCCAGCGCTGTCCGCGCACCTTCGAGATGGTAAGTCCGGTATTGTACCACGAAGAGACGTTGGGATTATCTCCGTGGTCGTGGTTGATGTTGATGGACACACCGTTCTTCAGGTATTGTTTGATGATGCCCGCGCGTTCCTTAATCTTGGCAACCTGGCTCTCGGAAAGGGCGCCGTCGGCAACGCTCTCCGTGGCCGTGTACGAGGTGCGCACGATGTCTATCAGGTCGCGACCGGCATAGAAGACTCCCGTGCGGATGTTTGCAGCATCGAGCCACGCGAGGTCGAGGCCCCACTCAATCGGGGTGGCCGTGCCCTCGT
>CALZQV010000085.1 GCA_945828295.1 uncultured Prevotellaceae bacterium
ATCAGTCGCCTGCGAGCTCGTCTTGAGAAGTATGAACCCTCGCCTGATGCTGAGGGACCAAAATCGATGAAAGTTGAGAAGCAGGAAAAGGTCGAAAAGAAGTCTGCGACTAAAACACCTGCTACCAAGAAGGCTCCAGTTAAGAAGGTTGATAGTGAAAAGAAGACAGCTAAGGCTGAACCTGCTACTAAGAGCCCTGTTAAGAAAGCACCAGCAAAGAAGACTGCTGCTAAGAAGTAGGCTTATGCACTGATATGCAAAAGCTGATTTGTACTATACTGGCCATCTGTTGTTCCCTTGTCCTAAGGGCGCAGCAGGTGGTCAATGGTATGGTATCAGATGGAGAAAAGCCGTTGGCGGGTGTTGCTGTTAATGAAATCGATACTAATGGACGTATCCTTTCTAGTACAGTGACAAATGACGCCGGTTTGTATAATCTTATCGTAAAGCATCGTAATGGTGCACTTCGGTTATACCTTAAAGGATATGTGCCTCATGTTGAGCGCATGATAGGACGCAAGAAGATAGACATCGTACTGACAAAGGGAAATTCTCTTGTCGAAGAGGATATTTTGTATTCGAAGCATAAGGTAGAGGAGAGTTATAAATTACTCTACGGACATAATGGAGCTCGAAATATATCCCAGCTTATTAGTATCGAAATGCTTAACGATACGCTTTTTGCCCTTATTGTCCCCATACAAAGCACCAATCTCTCTGCTTCGTATCCTGCCGGTCGCATGCTGATGTTTGTGGATGCCCTCGATAATCCATTCTTGATTGCACGTAATGCAGTAGAGGTATATTCGATATCGGGTTCTCCTGAAGACTTGGGAGAGACGGTAATCGCCCGCTATTATACAGGTAGTGATTACACACCAGGACAGTTCTCTGCCTCCACGCCAATATTCCAGTATCCACGATTCATTTTCAGTATTCGTGAGTTAGAAGAACTCTTAACACACGAGGCAGAGATTTATCGTGTGCTCATTGATACGGCCGAAGGCGATAATTATTGGATTCTGTATCCGTACAACAACTTTGGCCGGGAGATACAAAAACGTATGGCAAAATTACGTAAGTAAATATTTCCTGTTTACTTTATAACTATTTTCTTTCCTTTATAAACATAGAGACTACGCTGCATAGCTGATGTGGGAGTCCCAGCAATTTTTCGTCCTGAGAGGTCATAAACGCCTTCGGCTTGTGTATTATCCTTGCATAATATGTTTTCGACGTCTGTAGGGATATAGTGGGTTGGGCGCGACTGGTAGACTCGAACCCAGTCAAATAACGTTTCGTAGGTGAAGTTCGGATCATGTTTCACCGCCCATGAGGTAACACTTTCGTCTGAGGTTGATTTGGGATTGTTCGTATTCTTCAGGTTATATGACCAGTTGCTATGTATGGTGTGCCAAGCCCTTTCCTTATTATCAATAGATTCAAAGATGTCAATCTCTCCGCATATGCGCCAACCGCTGGTCCAATCTTCTGGCATCATCCAGAAAGCCGGCCAGTTAATGGGGTAGTCCTCGCCTATGGCAACATCGGGAAAAGGCAAAGCAGAAAAAGGGACAATTGTTTTTTCATGATTCTTTGAAAAGGAAAAGCCCCCTGCGATTCCGAAAAATCACAGGAGGCTTGTTTTGAAGGTTAATTTCTTATGCTTACTTGTGGTTCAGTGCGAGATCCACATTTACAGCGCATGCTACAGAGCATCCTACCATGGGGTTGTTACCAATACCCAGGAAGCCCATCATTTCAACATGAGCGGGCACTGAACTTGAACCTGCGAACTGAGCGTCGCTGTGCATGCGACCCAGGGTGTCGGTCATACCATAGCTGGCAGGGCCTGCAGCCATGTTGTCGGGATGCAACGTACGGCCTGTACCACCACCAGATGCTACGCTGAAGTAGGGTTTACCTGCACGGATGCGCTCTTTCTTGTACGTTCCTGCAACGGGGTGCTGGAAGCGGGTGGGGTTGGTTGAGTTACCAGTGATGCTGACGTCAACGTCCTCCTTCCACAGGATAGCAACACCTTCGCGTACGTCATCTGCACCATAGCAGTTCACAGCAGCGCGGGGACCCTTAGAGTATGCAATGCGCTTAACCTCCTTGAGCTCGCCTGTGAAATAGTCGAACTGAGTCTGTACATAGGTGAAACCATTGATGCGGCTGATGATCATGGCAGCGTCCTTGCCCAGTCCGTTCAGGATGCAGCGCAGGGGCTTGTCAGCTGGTCTCGACTTGTTGGCCATCTGTGCAATTTTGATAGCACCTTCAGCAGCAGCGAAGCTCTCGTGCCCGGCCAGGAATGCGAAGCACTTGGTTTCGGGAGTGAGCAGACGAGCTGCCAGTTCTCCGTGGCCAATGCCCACCTTGCGGTCGTCGGCAACAGAACCGGGAATGCAGAATGCCTGCAGGCCTTCGCCGATGTAGTTAGCGGCTTCTACGGCATCCTTGGCTTTTTCCTTCAGCGCGATGGCTGTACCTACAACGTAGGCCCACTTAGCATTCTCGAAGCAAATCATTTGGGTCTCCTCACAGGTCTTGTAGGGATCCAGTCCAGCGGCTTCGCAAATTTGGTTTGCCTCCTCGATGGAAGCAATGCCGTGCTTATTGAGACAAGCAAGAATCTGCTTGATGCGACGGTCTTGGCTCTCGAATTTTACTTCTCTAATCATAGCAGTTCCTCCTTTAGTCTTTACGTGGGTCAATACTCTTCACGGCACCGTCTTCTGGCTTTGTGCGTCCATAGGTACCAGTTACACTCTTCAGGGCCTCGTCGGCAGGAACGCCCTTCTTGATTGCGTCCATGAACTTGCCCATGTGCACAAACTCATAGCCACAAACCTGGTCATCCTCGTCGAGGAACATCTTGGTGATGTATCCCTCGGTCAGCTGCAGATAGCGGGTGCCCTTAACCTTGGTGCCATAGAGGGTTCCGGTCTGCGAGATAAGGCCCTTACCCAAATCTTCCAGGCCGGCGCCAATCATCAGGCCGCCTTCGGAGAATGCACTCTGTGTGCGACCATATACAATCTGCAAGAACAACTCACGCATGGCCGTGTTGATGGCATCGCATACGAGGTCGGTGTTCAGGGCCTCGAGCAGAGTCTTGCCAGGCAGGATTTCGCTGGCCATGGCTGCAGAGTGAGTCATACCCGAGCAACCGATGGTTTCAACGAGAGCTTCCTCGATGATGCCTTCCTTGACGTTCAGCGTCAGCTTGCAGGCCCCCTGCTGAGGTGCACACCAGCCGATACCGTGGGTCAGGCCTGAAATGTCCTTGATTTCCTTTGCTTGTACCCACTTGCCCTCCTCTGGGATGGGAGCGGGACCATGGTTGGGACCTTTGGCCACACAACACATGTTCTGTACTTCTTTACTGTAAACCATAAAATTACTTATTAATAAGTGAGGATTTATTAATTTATGGCTTCAAAGATACCTAAAAATAGTGACATTGCCTAATGTTTCCTTCCTTTTTTTGATTTCTTGCAAAAAAAGAACACGAAGCCGAAGCCCCGTGTTCTGTGTATTTTGCTTATGTGTTCTCCCTTAGTCTATGGGGTAATCCATATATTTGAAGCGTCGGATGCTCTTCTTGGGCGTTTTTTCAAATTCTTCGTCCATGATGCGTATGCCAGACAGCGTACAGTAGGCGGGTATGATGAGATTCAGCTCCTTGCGATTCTGCTCCATGATGGCTTCGAGGTCAGGTCTGCTCAACCCCAGTTCTTTCACCTTGTCGGGGTCAGGATATACGAGTCCATAGAACTTTTCGCCCTTCTGAATCACAACGCATTCGCTCACGAATGGTAATCCGACGAGTTTGTCCTCGATTTCTTCAGGATAGACGTTCTGTCCGTTTGCTCCCAGCAGCATGTTCTTTGAGCGTCCTTTGATGAAGACATTTCCTTCGGCATCCATAATACCAAGGTCCCCCGTGTGGTACCATCCGTCCTTTAGGGTTTCGGCTGTTGCGCTTTCGTTCTTGTAATAACCCAACATTACGTTCATGCCGCGAGCAAGGATTTCGCCTGGTACGTTTTCGGGATCCACGCTGTTAATTTTCAACTCCATGCGTGGGGCGGGACGTCCGCAGCTGCCCTTGGCAAAGGTCTTGTAGTCGCTGTAAGCCAGGATGGGGGAGCACTCTGTAGCACCATATCCAACGGTGTAGTGGAACCCAATGTCGTGCAGTACATCCTCAACTTCCTTGTTCAGGGCCGAGCCGCCGATTATCACCTCATAGAAGTTGCCTCCCAGAGCATTGGTGAGTCCCTCGCAAATCTTTTTGCGGATACGGTCGCCGATGACGGGTGTCATCATGAGCAGGCGCACCTTGGGGTCCTGCAATTTGGGCAGTACCGCCTTGCGAACTACCTTCTCTATAATAAGAGGTACTACGATGACGACGCAGGGCTTGATTTCGGCCAGTGCCTTCAGTAGCACTGTCGGGCTGGCCAGCTTGGTGAGGAAATGTATGTGTATACCTTTCGTGAAAGCATAGAGGAAATCGTAGGCCATACCGTAGGTGTGGGCCAATGGGAGCATTGCCAGCATGTTTTGTCCGTGAACAATAACGTTGCCTAAAACCTCTTCGGCAAATTGGCGGTTGCTCCATAGTGCACGATAGGGTATCATGACTCCTTTGGAATTGCCAGTCGAGCCGCTGGTGTAGTTGATGATTGCCATCTCCTCGGGCTGGTCTTGGTGGTAGGGCTTGATGTGGTGCTTGCGGAAGTTCATGGGGAACTTCTCGCCAAACAGGCGGTTGAGGTTTTCGCGAGCAAAGGTCAGTTGCTCGCTGCGTGATACAAAGAGATGATAGTCGATGATGCTGAGAATGCCCTCAAGGTGTGGCATCAGCTTTTCGTCGAGGTTCTCGTATATTTTGTCTTCCACGAAGAGAAGTTTCGCATCACTGTGGTTTACGATGTCGTGGATAGACTGGGGGTGGAACTCGTGGAGAACGGGGACTGCAACTGCGCCATAAGTGATGATGGCATAGAAAGCTGCTCCCCAGCGGCTTTGGTTCTTTCCACACAGAGCCACCTTGTCGCCAGGCTTTACGCCGCTGTGCTCAAACAGGATGTGCAGTTTTTCGATGATTCTTGCAACGTCCTTGTATTGCAGCGTTGAAACGCCATAGTCCGACATCGAGTCGCAATCCCAGCATTGTTGAATTGCATCGAATATAAGTTGGTTAAAACTACCAGGAGTTTGGTTTTGTGTTTCCATATGCTATTTTGCTCGTTTTTGTTAAAACTGTGCAAAGGTAACATAAAAACCGCACACCTGCAAAACTTTTGTGCAATTTTATCTCTCCTGCCAATCTATTTTTTATGAGAGCTCGTAGCAAAACGCAGGATTGCAAGTAACGTGAGGGCCGACGATAGCATGAGCGACAGGCTGTAGTCGAGTCCCATGATGGTTGGGGAGACGAACAGGAAGCTGGTAACTACCATCGTCATGAATATGGCTGGGATGAGCGTCAGCCAGAAGCATTTTTTCTCCTGCCGCAGATAAACGGTGCACATCCACAGCGTGATGGCTGCCATTACCTGTGTTCCCCAGGCTACGTATTGCCACACGGTGCCGAAGCCCGATGGGTTACCTATTTGCCAGGCAAGCAGGGCGATGCCGACAGCAAATACAGGGAGCGATAGTAGCAGACGGCTGTGCATACTATTTTGCTTGAGACCGAATGCTTCGGAGAGGATGAGTCGTGCGGTGCGGAATGAAGAGCCGCCCGTTGTAATAGGAGCTGCCACAATGCCCAACAATGCCAGCACGCTGCCGAAGGTGCCTAACCATGAAGCGCACACGATGTTGACCACCGTTGGGGCATCAAAGAACTGTATGAGTGACAGGGCTGACTGCCCCTCGAATTTGGCCACAACTTCGGGCGGGCACACTTCGCGCCAACCTTCGTAAAAGAAAAAATAGCTGCTGATGGTTGCCCACACCAGTGCTACGACGCCCTCGGTTATCATGGCTCCATAGAAGACGGGCCGTCCCTGGTGCTCCGACTTCATGCAGCGGGCCATCATGGGCGATTGGGTGGCATGGAATCCGCTCACAGCTCCGCAGGCTATTGTGACAAATAATGCGGGGAACAAGGGTTGCTTGAGCCCCAACTTAGCAATTCCCCAGTTGCCAAGTCCGTCCCACACCTCGGGGAGCGCGGGGTGCTTGATGCAGAGAACCACGCCAAGGGCTACAACCATGAAGAGCATGGAAATGGCGAATAAGGGATAGACACGTCCAATGACTTTATCAATGGGCATCATTGTTGTGGCAATGTAGTAGGCAAAAATGATGAACACCCACATCATCCTGTCGCCCCAGATGCCACTGAGGATGATGGCCGGGCAGTAGACAAAGAAGGCACCCACGAGCACCATCATCATCATGGTGAATACAATCAGGAACTTGCGGGCTGTGGGGCCCAGATAGCGGCCCGTCAGTTCGGCCAGTCCCTCTCCGTCGTTGCGCAGGGAGAGCATGCCGCTAATGTAGTCGTGGACCGCACCGCCAAAGATGCATCCAAAGACAATCCACAGGTATGCCGCAGGACCGAACCACATGCCCATGATGGCTCCGAAGATGGGTCCTGTACCAGCAATGTTGAGGAATTGTATCATGAAGATACGCCAGCCGGGCAACACGATGTAGTCGATGCCGTCGGCCTTGCGTAATGCAGGCGTCGGGCGGTCGTCGGGACCAAACACACGTTCCACCACACGGCCATATAACATGTAGCCCACCACAAGGGCAGCCAAACTAATTAGGAATGTAATCATCTTTTTACCTTAGTTGCGATTCTGCTGCAAAGTTACTAATTTTTCAGAAAAATATTGTAACTTTGGACATTAAAATTGCACGGAGGCCGGCGCCGTCCCCCGCCGCGGCGTGTCCTCCGCCTCCCGCGTGCCGGCCTTCCGGCTCCGGGAACCATCGCCAATCTGATTACCTAACTCGCTAAAAACCAGCATTATCATGATGTCAACAACGACTCTCATACCACTCATCTTCGGACTCAAAGGCGCACAGCTTATCTTTATTCTTGCAATCGGTCTGCTCATCTTCGGCGCCGCCCGTCTGCCCAAAATCATGCGCAACATGGGCCGCAGCGTCCACTCCTTCAAGCAGGGCGTGGAGGAGGCCAAGGCCGAGATGAACAAGCCCGTGAAGAGCGCCGACGAGATTGTGCGCGAGCGCGAGGCCGCCGAGCACAAGGTGACGCCCACCGCCGCCGCCAAAGACTCGGACGGCCCCAACGACTGAGGCGCCGTCGCCCCGGCCGACACATCCGCCTGACCCTCACCCCTTTACGCATCCACCTAAATGCCTGACAAAGAACGCGACATGACCTTCTGGGACCACCTGGGAGAGCTCCGCGGCACGCTCCTCAGAGTGCTGGCCACGGTGCTCCTCGCCGCCGTGGGCTTCTTCCTGATCATGCGCTGGTTCTTCGACAACGTCATCCTCTGGCCGTGCCGTCCCGACTTTCCGCTCTACGGCATGCTCTCCTTCCTGAAAGGCGACGGCGACTGGCTCCCCGACATGACCGACACAGCGTTCTCGATCTCGCTCATCAACGTGAAGCTCGGCACGCAGCTCATGACCCACTTCAGCGCCTCGTTCTATCTGGCCATCGTCTTCACCTTTCCCTTCATCATCTATCAGCTGTGGCGCTTCGTCGCACCCGGCCTCTACCCCAACGAGAAACGCGGCGCACGCAAGGCTTTTCTCTTCGGCAACATCATGTTCTACCTGGGCACGGCGCTGGGCTACTTCGTGGTCTACCCCCTGGCCCTGCGCTTCCTGAGCGAGTATCAGCTCAGCGACAAGATTCAGAACATGCTCACCCTCGACTCCTACATGGACTCGTTCTACACCACCCTGCTGTCGATGGGCCTGGTCTTCGAGCTGCCGCTGTTAGCGTGGATGCTCGGCAAGGCGGGCATCATCACGCGCCGCTTCTTCAGCCGCAACCGCAAGTATGCCGTCTTCTGCCTGCTCGTGCTCAGCGGCATCATCACACCCACCTCCGACATCTTCACCCTCTTCATCGTCTTCGTGCCCCTCTACGCGCTCTGGGAGTTCTCGGCGCTGCTCGTGCCCAAGGGCGAGAAAGAGTCGGACAGCGCCGGCGACGACAGCTCGGCCGGCCCGGCCAAGACCTGAGCACGTCCCCGCACATCCCGGGCACAGAAAATTTTTACGGCC
>CALZQV010000086.1 GCA_945828295.1 uncultured Prevotellaceae bacterium
GGGTGGCGAAGACGCTGGGGCGCTTGGCCGACAGCGCATCCATCGGGGACTGACGGAGCGGGGCTACTCGGCCAGGACCGTGAACTCGGCGCCGCTGGCATACTCGTTGCCGTCCTGGTTGGAGAGGGCGGTGAAGCGCAGGTAGCGGGCGCGCTGCGGGGCCTTCAGCATGACCTTTTGTTCCTTCTTCGAGCGTGGGAAGGAACCCTCGGCCACGGGCTCGCTCCAGTTTTGGCCGTCGGTGGAGAGGGTGATGCGATAGTTCTTGACGTCGCCGTTGGGGCCGTTCTGCCGGGGCAGGTAGGTGAAGCCCTTGATGAGCTTCTCCTCGCCGCAGTCGAAGTCGACCCAGTGGGGGAATTTGGCCAGGGTGACGCTGTACATGGTGTGCCAGATGGTGTTGGGGTTGCCGTCGACGAGCATCTTGCCCGTGGTTCCGTCGCCGGTCTCCTCCGAACTGGTGTAGATGACCTCGACGGGCACGAACTCCACGGCCTCGAAGGTGGCCTTCGTCTTGTTGGCCGGCGCGCTCTTGTACCAAGCCGTGACGGTTCCGCCCTGTCGCATGTCGAAGGGTTCGCCGTAGGGCTGTGCCTTCTGGGCGGGCTTGCCGTTGGGCGTAAGCTGCATCATCACGGTCTCGCCCTCCTGGCTGACGATGGTGACCTTGCCCACCTTGCTGCGCGTGATGGCGATGGGCAGGTCGGTGCTGCCTTTCACCTTGGCCCGCTGCGAGAGGTTGTCGCGCGGTGAGACGGGTCGTATGATGAATCCCATCTTGTGTACGCTGCCCTTCACGCGGTCAGGCTCCAGGGGGCCGCCCTGTCCGCAGCTGTTGCCGCCGAGGCCCGTAACCTGGCAGTCGAGGTGGAGGTGTGTGGCGGTTGGTTCAGGCAGTTCGCAGGGGTGGGGTGCCAGGGTCATCTCCATGGCGCTCCAGGGCAGTGCCGAGGTGCTCATGAGGGTGGTGCTGATGAACTGTGCGCCGTGGCCCTGTGCGTTGGTGAGTGCACACCAGCGCACCTCCTCGCGGTTGCCGATGCTTTGCGGCTTGGGGAAGGGGACGAACTGCTCGCCGACGCTGCTCTTGTATTGTGCCACGAAGGAGCCCGTCTTGCGGTCGGCATAGTTGTTGAGCGGGCCGCGGCCGTAGTAGGTGTACTGGTCGATGGACTTGGGCAGCTGCATGTAGTAGCCCAGTCGGGGCAGGACAAGGGCCGGGTCGCTCGACACGATGCTACTCTCCAGCTCGATGCTGCCGTCGGGGTAGACGGTGTAGACGATGTTGGTGGTGAAGTGGAAGTCGGCGGGCTTCATCTCCTCGCCCTCGACGATGGTGTAGCGTCCCGAGCTTCCGCCGCGTATCTCGCCCTTGCGTCGGCCTTGGCTGGTGATGGTGTAGCTGATGGCCAGCGCGCCGTTCTTCTGGGCCTTGGCGCTGACGCCGGAAGCCTTGTGGGCGAGGTTGTGCAGGCCGTTGGGATACCACTGGGTGTAGAACCAGTTGTCGTTGTCGACGGGTGCGCGCAGGGCATCGATTTGCGGTCCGCATCCGGGCAGGAAAATCTCCTCGCCCTGGTAGCACAGGCTGTGGATGATGCCGGTGCTGTCGTCGAAGGTCACCTCAAAGCCGTCGCCGCGCACGGTGCGCTTGCCGTTCTTCACCTGCTGCTGAAGTCGCGTCTTCGGAGTCTGTGTGCTGGCAATGTCCTTCCAGTCCGAGGCCTCCTTCACGAGCAGCTGCTCGTCCATCTGCACGTAGCCCCGCTGTGCCCAGGGCATGTCGTCGCGGAGGGTGAATTCGATGCGCAGGAAGTATTCGCTGGCTGGCTCCAGTGTGGCCGTGTTGAGGGGTACGGTGAACGTCTTGCGCTCGCGCGGAGCTACGTCGACGTGGCCCAGTCTGCCCTGCTGGACGGGCCGTCCGTCCTGCAACAGTGTCCACTGCACGTTGTAGTCGCCGAGGCCGGTGAAGTATTGTTTGTTGAAAATCTCAATCTCGCCCTTTTCGATGTTCACGGCCTTCACCTCCACGTTCTGGTAGACCTTCTTCACCTCGTAGTATTGGGGCTTGGGCTGGAGGTCGGGCAGCATGATGCCGTTCATGCAGAACATGCCGTCGTTGGGGCGGTCGCCGTGGTCGCCGCCGTAGCCCAGGAACTTCGTCCCGTCGGGCTTATAGGTGTCGATGGCCTGGTCCACCCAGTCCCAGATGGCCGCTCCGCAGAAGTAGTTGGTGCTCTCGATGGCCTTCCAGTAGTCGACGAGGTTGCCCAGGGAGTTGCCCATCGAGTGGGCGTATTCCGAAATGTGGTAGGGATACTTCACGTTGGCCTTGCCCGTAGTCGCATATTTCACCCATTCCACCGAGGGATATTGGTTCGAACCCATGTCGACGATGCTGTTGTTTCGCTCGTACTGCACGGGGCGGCTCTTGTCGTACTGGCGTATGGCCTCGTAGGCCGCCTTGAAGTTGTCGCCGGGGCCGGCCTCGTTGCCCAGGCTCCAGATGACGATGCTCGGTGCGTTGATGTGGCTGTGCACCATCTCCATGTTACGTGCCACGTGGGCGGCGCGCCACTCCTGCGGGTGGGAGAGCGATGCCTGGCCGTAGTAGTATTCGTGACTCTCGATGTTGGCTTCGTCCTCGAGGTAGAGGCCGTATTTGTCGCACAGGTAATAGAAGTAGGGGTCGTTGGAGTAGTGGCTCAGGCGCACGTGGTTGATGTTGCCCTTCTTCATGAGCATTACCTCGTCCTCCATCTGCTCGCGGGTGATGGCGTGGCCCGTCGAGGGGTTGTTCTCGTGGCGGTTCACGCCCTTGAGCTTCACGGGCTTGTTGTTGACGTAGAAGTAGCGTCCGGCCAGCCCGAACTCGTCCTCGTCGGCCGGTGTCTCGCGAATCTCCACCTTGCGTATGCCGAAGTAGGTGCTCACGCGCTCAATGACCTCGCCCTTGCGGTTCTCCAGCGTGGCCACGAGCACGTAGCGGTAGGGCGCCTCGGCGCTCCAGGCGCGTGCGTTGGGAATGAATATCTGGGCGTGGGGGTTGGCGTTCTGCAGGGAGGCCACGGCGGGCTCCGTCTCGTCGCTGTAAAGCTTCACGGGGAACACCTGGTAGTTCAGCGTGTACTTGGGGTCCTTCTTTGCCAGCGAGATGGGCATGAGGTTGTGGAGCTGCTGGGCGGGTTTCTCCTTCAGCGTGCCGCGGATTTCGGCAGCAACGTTCACGATGGCGCTGCCCTCGGCCACGAAGGCCGTGCGCACGGCCAGGTCGCGCACCTCGAGCTGCGGGCTTGCCGTGAGGTAGACCGAGCGGTAGATGCCCGGCAGGCGGAACATGTCCTGCGCCTCGAGGAAGGAGCCGTCGCTGTTGCGGTAGACCTCGACGGCCACCACGTTGTCGTTGTAGGGGTTGAGATAGGGGGTGATGTTGAAGCGTGCCGTGTTGCGGCTGTTCTTCGAGAAGCCAACGTAGTGGCCGTTAATCCAGAGATAGAAGAAGGAGTCGACGCCGTCGAAGTTGATGAACACGTTGCGGCCGCTCCATTCGGCGGGGATGTTGAAGGTTCGGCGATACGAGCCCACTTCGTTGCGGAACTTATAGGTCGTCCAGTCGGTGGGTGGCGTGCGCATGACGCCTCCGCGCCAGTCGTCGACGGCCACTTGGTGCTGGAAGATTACCTTCTGGTTGGTGTATATGGGCACGCCGTAGCGCATGGTGCCGTCCTTCTCGAGTCCCTGCACGTTCCAGTTGCCCGGAACGGCGATGTTGTCCCATCGGCTGTCGTCGAACGAGGCCTTCCAGAAGGCCGAGTCGCGCTGCGACGGTTCGGGAGCCCAGCTGAACTTCCACGTGCCGTCGAGACTGCGGAAGTAGGTGCTTCCCTCGGGCAGCACGCGCAGTGCCTCCTGCTGCGTGGCGTAGGAGAACAGCCATGCGCGCGGTTGTTCCTTGTTCAGCGACAGGCGCTCGGGTGACTGCCATTCGGTGCCGTCGGGCGCGTTGGGTGTCGGGTCGTATTCAAAGCCTTTGAGTGTGGATTCTTGTGCTGTTGCCCACATGGCGCAGCACATCAGTGCAACGGAGATGGTGTGTTTCAATTTCATGGTGTAAATGTTTATTATGTGTCCAAAAGTAATAAAAAAAGCCTAAACCACAACTACATCGCACAATAAATCTTCTCCATGCGCCTAAAAACAGCCAGAGGCGACCCTCTCGGGCTGCCTCTGGCTACGGTTTAAAAGCAATGGTTGTTTACTAATTTATGGTATTTGAATTGTGTGCTATTGGATGATTATCGTGTCGCTGGCCGAGGTGGTGAGCACGGCTTCGGCCTTTGGCGACGCTTCGGGCATGTCGGTAAAGAGCTGCAGGGTGTCGCCCGTGGCGCTCACTTCGGTCAGCTGCGACTGGGCATCTTCCTGCTCGTTGGCGTCGAAGCCCTGCTGGGCTGCCATGCCGATGGTGAGCACGATGGCCACGATGGCTGCTGCGCGGTAGAAGGGCTGCAGCCGCTGCCCCAGGGTGATGGTGCGGCACGGTGTTGCCTGCTCCTGTCGGGCCCCGATGCGCTGCATCAGTTGCTGCTCGAAGTTGTCGCTCAGGTGCTCTTCGGCCATCTCTGCCTCGGCGGCGAAGATGTCGCGGTAGGGCAGCAGGCTGGCAGGCAGGTCGTCCTGGGCAAAGAACTTACGCAGTATGGCCTCCTCTTCGAGCGTTGTCTGGCACTCCCAGTAGCGCTCCAGCAGTTGTTCGATGTATTTGTAATCCATGCCGTTCGTCAGCGTTAATCTATATGGAAGACGAACGGGCGGGAGAAAAGTTACAGCTGTTCGCGAATTTTTTTTCGTGCGCGGTGGAGGTACACCTTCACTTGGGTCTCGGAGATGCCTGTCAGCTGGGCAATCTCGTCGTAGCGCAGACCCTCGATGTCGCGCAGCTCGATGATGGTGCGCTGCACTTCGGGTAGCTGGCTGATGAGGCGCCTCACGGCCTCCACCCGCTGCCGGCGGTCGAGGGCTTCGTCGGCCGGTGCCGGCGAGGAGATGGCGGACCGTTGGTAGTCGGCAACCTCGGCTTCGCGTTCGGCGTGTATCTTGGCCTTCTCCACGGCGTCGAGGGCCAGCCGTCGCGCTATGGTCATGCACCAGGCCTGTATGTTCTCAATCTGAGGCCACTCCTTGCGCCGCTCCCACACCCTCACCAGTGTTTCCTGCGTGATGTCCTCGGCTTCCGTGCGGTCGAGCGTGATGCTCAGCGCCAGGCGGAACAGCCGGTCCTTCATGGGCAGTATGTCGGTGTGGAAGTCGAGTGTTTTCATTTCTGTTGCGTGTGGCAGGTATTCGTTTCATGGCCTCGGTGGGGGCGGGCCGTGGCGGCACAGGGCCGGGGCTCGGGGGCGAGCCTATCGGGTGATTACGGTTTGGCCGATGCGCACTTCGGCAACGCCCTGTCGCAGGGCCTGCAGCGCATTTTCGAGTTTGGGTAGCATGCCGCCCGAGATGGTGCCGTCGGCCCGCAGTTGGGCGAACAGCTCCTCCGTGATGTGTGGGATGAAGGTGGTTGGGTCGTCGGGGTTGCCCATGACGCCCTGCTTCTCGAAGGCGAAGCGCAGGCTCACCGTGAAGTGGGGCACGAGGGCGCAGGCAATGGTCTGGGCCATCGTGTCGGCATTGGTGTTCAGCATGTTGCCCTGTCCGTCGTGGGTGAGCGGGGCGATGACGGGCGTGATGCCGTCGCGCAGCAGGGAGGCCAGTCGGTCGCCGTCGGCGCGGTCCACGTCGCCCACCCAGCCATAGTCGATGCCGTTCCTTTGGGGGCGGCGGTGGCTGCGTATGATGTCCATGTCGGCTCCTGTCAGTCCCAGGGCATTCACGCCGGCGGCCTGCAGGAGGGCCACGATGCGTTTGTTCACCTGTCCGCCATAGACCATGGTGACGATGTTCAGCATGTTGTCGTCGGTGATGCGCCGGCCGTCAACCATCCGTGTCTCAATGCCCAGCCGGGTGGCCAGCTGCGTGGCCGAGCGCCCGCCGCCATGGACGAGCACCTTTGGGCCCTGGATGGCTGCAAAGTCGCTAATCAATTGTCGCAGCGACTCGGGGTCTTCTACTATTGCCCCTCCGACCTTCAGCACGGTCAATCCTTCCCCCATCATTCTTAACTCTTAACTCTTAACTCTTAACTCTTAATTCTTAACTCTTATCTCTTAATTTCTCATTCCAAGTAAGTGTAGCCATACAGGCCGGCACGGTAGTTCGAGATGAATTCCTTGCCCTCGGCCTCCGTGATTTTGCCGTCCTTCACGGCGCGGCTTACCCAAATCTCCAGTCGGCGCACAAGTTTCTTGGGGGCGTATTGCACGTACTCGAGCACGTCGGCCACCGTCTCTCCGTCGATGAATTGGTCGATTTCGTAGCCTTCCTTCGACACGGATATGTGCACGGCGTTCGTGTCGCCAAACAGGTTGTGCATGTTGCCCAGAATCTCCTGGTAGGCTCCCACCAGGAAGACGCCGATGTAGTAGTGCTCGCCCACCTTCACGGGGTGCAGGGGTATGTAGTTGGTCTGGTGCCCGCCGTTGACGTAGGCCGTGATCTTTCCGTCCGAGTCGCACGTGATATCCTGCAGTGTGGCCGAGCGCGTGGGCTGTTCGTTCAGCCGCGATATGGGCATGATGGGGAACAGCTGGTCGATGCCCCACGAGTCGGGCATGCTCTGGAAGAGCGAGAAGTTGCAGAAGTATTTGTCGGCCATCTGTTTGTCGAGCGTGCGCAGTTCGTCGGGCACGTGCTTCTGGTGGTGTGCCAGTTCGGCCACTTCGTGACTGATGGCCCAGTAGAGCGATTCGATTTGGGCGCGGGTCTTCAGGTCGATGATGCCGTGGCGGAACAGGTCGAGGGCCTCTTCGCGGATGTCCTCGGCGTCGTGCCAGTCCTCGAGCAGCGAGCGGCTCGACAGTTTGTCCCAAATCTCCGTCAGGTCGTGCACGAGTTTGTGGTCCTCGGCGCTGGGCTGGAAGTCTTCGGGCATCTGGGGTGCCGTGACGCTCTCCAGCACGTCGATGACGAGCACGCTGTGGTGGGCTGTCAGCGAGCGGCCGCCCTCGGTGATGATGTTGGGGTGGGGGATGTTGTTGCGGTTGGCAGCCTCCACGAGTGTCCACACGCAGTCGTTGACGTACTCCTGGATGCTGTAGTTGACGGACGACTCGGAGTTCGACGAGCGCGTGCCGTCGTAGTCGACGCCCAGTCCGCCGCCGCAGTCCACGAATTCGATGCCGAAGCCCATCTGGTGCAGCTGCACGTAGTACTGTGCGGCTTCGCGCAGGGCGGTGGAAATGCGTCGGATTTTCGTAATCTGGCTGCCGATGTGGAAATGGAGCAACTTCAGACAGTCTCGCAGCCCCATCTCGTCGAGCAGTTGCAGGGCCATGAGCAGCTCGGAGCTGTTGAGGCCGAACTTCGAGGCGTCGCCGCCGCTCTCGCTCCACTTACCGCTGCCGTTCGAGGCCAGTTTGATGCGGATGCCCAGGTTGGGCTTCACGCCCAGCCGGCGGGCCGTCTCGGCAATAATCTTCAGCTCGGGCAGTTTCTCGATGACCAGGAACACGCGCTTGCCCATCTTCTGGGCCAGCAGTGCCAGCTCGATGAAGTTCTGGTCCTTGTGGCCGTTGCAGATGATGAGGCTGTCGCTGTCCATGTTGGTGGCCAGCACGGCGTGCAGCTCGGGTTTCGAGCCGGCCTCCAGTCCCAGGTTGTAGCGCTTGCCGTGGCTGATGATTTCCTCCACGACGGGGCGCATCTGGTTAACCTTGATGGGGAAGATGATGAAGTGTTCAGCCTGGTAGTCGTATTCCTTGGCAGCCTTGCGGAAACACTCGTCGGTCTTCTCGATGCGGTTGTCCAGGATGTCGGGGAAGCGCAGCAGCACGGGTGCCGTCACGTGGCGTGTAGCCAGTTCGTCGACCACCTCTTTGAGGTCGACCTGCACGCTGTTCTTCTTGGGCGTAACATACACGTTTCCCTTCTCGTTAATGCCAAAGTAGTTGACTCCCCAACCCTTGATGTTGTAGAGTTCCTCGGAGTCTTCGATGCGCCACTTCTTCATATTTAATATATAAGGATTAACA
>CALZQV010000087.1 GCA_945828295.1 uncultured Prevotellaceae bacterium
TTCACGCGAACAACGGCACGACGGTTGTAAGATACGGGAGTCAGGTCAGCTACACCACCTTGACCAACGGTCTCGATGTTAGCAGCGTCTACACCCATGTCAAGCAGAGCCTTCTTGACAGCCTCAGCACGACGCTTTGACAGAGCCTGGTTGTATGCTGCACTACCTGTCTTGCTATCAGCGTAACCAGTAACGACAATCTTCTTGTTGTTCTTCTTAGCAGCCTCAGCCAGTTCCTTAACATTTACGAGGTCCTTCTTGCTGGCGATGGTGCTCTTGTTGATGTTGAAGAATACAGAAGCACTTGTAGACTGGAACTCACCAACGGTCTTAACAACTTCCTTCTCAACAACCTTGGGCTTCTTAGCCAGAGCGTCCTTCAGAGCAGCGTTCTCGGCCTCGAGACCAGCGATAGAAGCGTTGAGGGCGTCAACCTGAGACTTGTGGTTGGCCAGGATAGCATCCATATCGGGAGCCTTTTCCCACCCTACCTTACCGAGGTTTACTCCAACACCGGCGCTGATACCCAGCTGCAGGTCACGAGTCTTGAAGATACGGGGCTTTGCTGCAGCACCGTCTACGCCGTCCAGATCACCCTCGCCAATGTTGCCATAGATGTCCAAGTTGATGTGGAAACGCTTGGTTACGTTGAAGGTGTTGAACAAACCTACAGTATAAAGCATAGAAGCGTTGTCATCAGAGGTATTCCACAAGAAGCCGAAGCCACCATAGAGGCTGATGTTCCAAACGCGGGGCTTGTAACCGCAGAACAGGTTGTTCAGGTTCAACATGGGCTGCAAGCTAATGCTGAACTGATTGAAAGTGGGGTTAGCACCAGAAACGTATGCAGGGTTGTCCCAGTCCATATTTACCTGAGTACCCCAGGCGAACTGACCCTTCAAACGCATACCGAAAGCGGGAGTAGCCCACTTACCTACGCTAATCTCACCACCCCAGTTACGACGGCCGGGCCAGAAAGGATTCTTGTTGACCTTGGGATCCTGACCATGCTCCTGGTTAGAATAGAATGACAGGTGTGTCACACCTGCGTCAATAAACCAATTGTCCCAGAAACGATTGCTTACGAAGCCATGCTTTCTTGTGGGATAGCTTTCAGTAGTCTCAGCGGCAAAAGTTGTTGCGCTCAAGCTAAAGAAAGCAAGTAACATCATTAACTTTTTCATAATTTGATTTATTAGAGAGGTTAAACTATTATTCTTTCTTACATACCAATGTTCGGCCACAAATTTACAAAGAAAATATTAATTACCATCAAACTTATTAAGTTTTTTTACATATACTATGTAGTTTTTAGCATTTTCTGCCCCTTATTTAAACATTTTCTCCAAATTTTCGTGCGGATATATCACGACGATGACTTTACCCTCTGGCGTATAATTGGGTTCTGGGAGCTGAAATAGTTGAGAAACCAGGTCTTCCATCTCCGTCTGACTCAGTATTTGGCCAACGGGAATGGCTGCATGGCGAGCTAATGTCAGCGCCATCCGATGATGCACATCCTCCTCCATTCCTTGGCCGCGAATCTTTAGCGTTTCCACGATATCGCCCAGTAGTTGACGAGGGTCGATGCCCTCAAAGCCCGACGGGACTCCCGTGACATTGTAACTTCCGCCGCCTAATGGCGTAATGTCGAAGCCTAGAGCATGGAGCTCATCTTGTATGGCCACAACAAGAGGCGAGTCGGAAACCGAGAACTGCACGACCTCGGGGAAGAGCAGTCCCTGAGAAGCTGCCGGCTGTCCTTCCAGCTCCTTTCTATACTTATTATATAATATACGTACGTGCGCACGATGTTGGTCAATCAACATCAATCCAGAACGGACTTCTGTAACAATATATCGGCCTCGATACTGGTAATGCTGGACACTGCGCTCGACAGCCGAAAGTTCAACATCGTCAGCCGAGTTAAAGAGCGTTATGTCATCTGGCACCAACGATTTCTCCTCTCGTGGGACATACAGGTCCTCCCACTGGACAGGGACAGAGGCCCGCGAGGCTCCCGAATGACTTTGGAACGGATTATAATTGCCACTAACCGTCGGCTGGGGTGGAGGCATTACGCGAGTTGCATGGTCGGAATCGGGATTATATACAGGGATATTACTCGGACGCCCCTCAACATCAAAGTCAATCGTTGGCACTGCATTGAATTTCCCCAGGGCTTCTTTCACGGCAGCCAGTATAATCTGCCATATTGCCAGTTCGTTCTCAAATTTGATTTCCGTCTTAGTCGGATGAATATTCACGTCAATAGTAGCAGGGTCAACTGTCATGAAGAGGAAATAGGGAACCTGCTCGCCAGTGGGAACAAGTTCATCGAACGCCTCCTGTACGGCTTTGTGAAAATAAGGATGCCGCATATAGCGACCGTTGACATAGAAAAACTGGCGCGCACCCTTCTTCTTGGCAGCTTCCGGTTTTCCCACGAAACCCGTCAGGGAACACAAGGTGGTATCCACATCAACATTCAACAACTGTTCGCTCAGACGCTTCCCAAAAAGCGAAGCGACACGCTGACGAGGCGATTCTGGCAACAATGTCGTCAGCGAGTGTCCGTCGTGAGTAAAGGTGAAATGCATGTCTGGATTCACAAGGGCAACTCTTTCGAACTCTTGAATAATGTTTGACAGCTCCGTCTGGTTGCTCTTGAGGAACTTGCGACGAGCCGGGACATTATAAAACAGGTTCTGCACCAAGAAGTTGCTGCCAACAGGACAGCTATCTGCTTCCTGCGAGACGACCTTGCCACCTTCGATAGTCAGACATGTCCCCAAATCGTTATCAGCAGGGCGAGTCCTCAGTGTCACCTGCGCTACGGCGGCAATACTCGGCAACGCCTCCCCGCGAAAGCCCATTGTACTCAGTGCAAAAAGGTCGGAGGCTATATTTATCTTACTCGTCGCGTGGCGCTCGAATGCCAGACGCGCATCTGTTTCCGACATGCCCTTGCCATCATCAACCACCTGAATGGAGGTTCTACCCGCCTCTTCCACGACTACATCTACGCGGTGGGCTCCAGCATCAACAGCATTCTCCAACAGCTCCTTGATAACAGAAGATGGACGCTGGATGACTTCACCCGCAGCAATCTGGTTTGCCACAGAATCAGGTAATAGGTGTATGATATCTGACATATCGGGAAATCAATTAACTGCCTACAAGCGGCCCATAATGATATATCGCCAAATAACGATAAGTACCATAATAATTATCAGCGCCAGGGGCCATGTGAGGCGATGGTCTCGCTGACTGGCTCGATGTGCCCTTGGCGTGAACTGGGAGAATTTACCTTTAAAGTGGTCGGGGTCAATTTCATCTGCCGGAAGTTCCCCCATCTCTCGTTTAACATCATGAATCAATCTGTCAAGCTTATCCTTACGTTCGCTCGTGTACATGCTACTTCGCCTGTACTTTCGAGGTTCGCGCGTTTGAAACATTCCCATAGCGATTCTTTTATTCAGTTAATCCTTCTTCTCCGCACCCTTCATCAAATCATCCAGACGCTGTCTGGGTGCTGTCCGACGAATGCTTTCCTTCAGTTCTGTGCCAGCTTTCTTTCCTCGCCAATTAAATATATCATCCTTATTAAATGGTCGTACATAATCGAACCAAGCAAAATTCTCGAGGTACAAGTCCTGAGGGGGTATTAAGGTGAGCGGATACATGACGCCCGTAGCCTCGGGCATCCATATTTTATCCACCTTTCGCTCATTCATATATAGCTTCATCTGACTGGTCTCCGTATGATTCATTCCTATCATAAGGGAATCATCATCGAACGGATAATAATTGACAAAGACATTCATGTCGGCAACAGTCAGATAGGGATTCTTACCCCTAAAGTATATATGCATCTCTTTGCTTGCCACCTGGTTGTAATGCACCGAGTCTATTCGCTCCACGGAAAGCGCCTGATTGACGACGTACACGCTATCAATGGTAGAATCGTTTCTCCAAGCTTTTATAACTTCTCCAAGCAGCTGCTGTCCTTCCTGCCAGATTATAGGGTCGCGATACATCGTCGTACAGGAATCACGCCCATCATACACCATTGAATCACATACGGCCTGAATGTCGACACGATAAGCCCTCACATGATGGTAGGCGTGTAACATTCTGTATACGCTATCCGTATTGATATGAAAGGTCTGGAGAAAGAAAGAGTCGGCATGAGCATAAAAGGTATCGCGCTGGGAGTAATCAATCAGCACTGCACTGTCCGCGGCCTCTGCATACCCCCGTTTGTTGTCATAGAGCACGTAATTCCCAAGGAACTTATTCTTGTTTAACGTATCTGTATACACGACATGGCCGAAGGCCTTACCCACGGAATCCTTCCCGTTCCAATATACGCTATCGCCAATGAGAATTTTGTATCCGTTTTGGAGGATAGACCGGTCAAGCATGTTTGACTCGTCGGTCTTTGAGTCGTAATAGCCGTCCTCAGTATAGATGTGATTATCTCCGTTGTCAATGTTGCTTGGGCCTATGACATGAGCGATTCCGGTTCGTGAATTATAATGCAGCGTATCACTGACCAAGACGGATTTACTTTGTTTGGGCGGACGAGGATTGACAAGTCGGACATTATAGTTAAAGACTGCTTCACGGGTCGTAGGGCTGTATTCGCCCCAATCGCTTGTCAACTCATTATCCTTGTCAACAAGACGTCCGCCTTCGAAGAAATAGCCTAAGTCGTACAAACGGTCATAGTCCAATGAGTCGGCATATAGAGATGTTCCACGATGCTTCAGGACAACCCGATGGCGCACTCGCGCTATTTGGTCAAGTCCATCGTAATACAGAATATCTCCATCAAGCGAAAGTGTATCCCCCTGTCGCATACGCACATTCCCGAAAGCATCAAACGAATTGCTTGCTTCGTAAAAGAGCGCACTATCGCAATACATCACGGTTCCCTCATGTTCAAACTGCACGTTGCCGACCAGGAACTGGGCTGTAGGATGCACACGTTGATTAAAGTAAAGGCGGTCGGCATGCAGGAGATGCACTCTCGAATCCGAAGGCTTGCGTGCCTTCGTTTCTCTCCCTGGCCCCATCGTCATTGACAATGCAGCTACGGCAAACAGAAACAAGAATGTATATCTAAACCCCTTCACCTTTAATTATCCTTCAGTTCGCAGCCCTTTATTTAACCCACCCAGGATATTCAAACTCACAGTCGCACCAATCCTCGTTAATACGGACATATGTCGTCTTCTGCTTTTCACGAATCCAGTCGTTCACCAGCTCTTCCTTCTTCTTGTTAACTACTATTTCACGTAGTATCTGGAAGTCTTCAGACATGCTTGCTCGATGCGCTTTAATCCGGTTCTTCAATTTGACAATTGCGCAAACGGTCTTCATGTGTTTGTTGGTCATTTGGAAGGGCTTAGAGATTTCCCCAATTTCCATCCTATCAACAATCCGCGCCAGTTCAGGAGAATTATTTGCCAACTCTCCCATTTCGAATCGTGACGTCTGCATACGATTCCCATCGGGACCAATCTTTTGATTCGTCATCAGGCCGCGATTGTTCCTCGTATCCTTATCCTGACTTATATAGGTAGCAGCATCCTCAAACGTGAATTTCTCCTTACGGATTTCATCTGCAATTGAATCTAACCTGGCCAAGGCTGCATCAATATCCGCCTGGGCCACCTTCGGCTTACGCAAGATATGACGGAATTTTGCCTTGTCCCCTCGCTTATCCACTAACTGAATAATGTGGAATCCATACTCCGACTCCACGACTTTCGACACTTTCTTTGGGTCGGTCAGCGCAAAGGCCACATTGGCAAAAGCCGGGTCAAGTTGTGCCTTTCCCATATAATCCATTTCACCGCCCTGCAACTTCGAACCGGGGTCTTCACTATTTAGAATGGCCAAAGTAGAAAAGGACATACCGCCATTAGTTATACGGTCAGCGTATCCTCGCAGTTCTTCCTTCACCCGATTTATTTCCTCCTCCGGGATTCTTGGCTCAAGTATAACCACTTCCACCTCAACCTGTGTGGGGATCAAGGGCAGCGAGTCTTCCGCCATATCCTTAAAGTAGCGTCGTACTTCTGCCGGGTTTACCTTCACATCTGCTGTCAGCTTTTCCCTCATCTTGGCCACCATCATTTCGTCGCGATAACGATCTGTCAGTTCCTCGCGAATCTGCGAAATAGGCATTGACATGTATTCTTCGAGCTTTTCTTTGCTACCAGCCGTCATCACCCACTCGTTAATTCGTTCCTCAACGCTGCTGCTCACCTGTGCATCTGTCACCTCAATACTGTCTATCGCAGCTTGATGGAGGAATAATTTCTGTATTGCCAGGCGCTCGGGTATCACGCAGTATGGATTCCCCTTAATTTGCGACCAGGAAGGGTCGCGGCGCAAGCCCTCGACCTCGCTTTTCAGTATCGCCTCGTCGCCAACCACCCAAATAACCTCATCTATTACATTGTTGGGCTTTTGGGCAGATACCGATTGAAAACAGAAACACATCAGCAACAGGAAGGCTGACATCAGAGATGGCTTCATACGAATCAATGTTTATTTACTGTTGCTATGACTTCGGGGTAAAGTATAACCTCGTATCGTTTGCGCAACTCCTCGACATACTTTTTGTCGCACTCGCCTTGATAGTCGCTTACAACCTGTGAAGCAACATCAGTCCAGGACTGAGGACCCTTCTTCAGTTTGCGACCTATAACGGCAGAATATGGATATTCCTTACGTGGCTTCGTCTTGCCCTCTTTTACCTTAAACACAAGTGAATCAACAAAGGCATTCTCTCCTTTGGCAAAAAGGCGAGGCTGTTCCATGCGCACCATGATGCTATCCTTGTTAAACGCATCACGAACAGTAACTGTCCATTTCTTTTCAGGCACGCCCTTGAGCAGTTTCTTCACTGCTTTTACGTCCTGTGCCTGACGGGCATAATAAGGCATTCCATAGAAATGAGGAACGTCCCAAGCATATTTTTTCTTGTTCTTTTTAAAGAAGTGGTTTAGCGCTACCGTATCCTTTGCAGCAGGGTCCCATATTTGGGTCTTACTAATTTCGTAAAGAAGGAGGCCATCGTGATACTCCTGAACGAGGTATTTCAGCTCCATATCGTTTGCACAGAGACGTTCTGTTTCAGCGTCAAGCACTTGTTCCGCCGTCAAGCCCCGTTTCTTGGCAAGGCTGTCGGTAGCTTGTTTTGCCAGCCGGTCACCCATGCCTCGCGACTCCAGAAAACGCTTAATCTGAGGCTGAAGTTCTTCAAAAGACTCCAACTGCTTGCAGTCTTTAAGGTAGACGATATGATAGCCCACCGTAGAAAGGAATGGTTCTGATGTTTCACCTTTTTTCAGGGCATACATTACCTTCTCGAATTCCGGAACCAACTGACCCGGGCCAAACCAGGTAAGGTCGCCCCCGCGAGCTGCCGACTGAGGGTCTTCGGAATATTTCTTTGCCAATTCAGCAAATGAGGCACCAGCCTTTAATGCCTGATACAGACTGTCGATTCGATTCTTCTTTACGGCCTGCTCCTCTGCGGTGCTTTTTTGAGGCACACGCAAGAATATGTGAGAAGGCAAACGTAAATCATGCCCATCGAGCTGGCGGAGCATTCCGTCATAATAGGCACGAACTTCCTTATCCTCTGCCCCATCGGGAATCAGCATCGGCATCACCTGCTGATTGCGATAAGTATGGAACTCGTCGATAAAACTTTTGGCAGTATCAAGCTTTGCGTCTTCGGCTGCTTTTACCTTCAGTTTATAATTTACAAAGAGCTGAACATACTCATCAAGCGACTTCTTATCTAT
>CALZQV010000088.1 GCA_945828295.1 uncultured Prevotellaceae bacterium
ATACGAATTATTATTATCTTTGCAACTGGAACAAGGTAAAAGGAATATTAAAAACCGCCAAAATACTTATGGAGAAACAACTTTTATTGGGCGATGAGGCAATCGCATTGGGTGCATTGCATGCAGGTTTGTCTGGTGTATATGCCTATCCCGGCACCCCTTCGACCGAGATTACCGAATTTATTCAAGCCAATACGTTGGCCAAGGAACGAGGAGTCCACAGCCGATGGTGTACAAACGAAAAGACGGCGATGGAGGCCGCCCTTGGCATGTCATTTATGGGGAAGCGTGCCCTGGTATGCATGAAGCACGTGGGACTGAACGTCTGCGCCGACCCCTTTGTAAATAGCGCCATGACGGGCGTAAATGGCGGTTTAGTGGTGCTTGTCGCCGACGACCCTTCGATGCATTCCAGCCAAGACGAGCAGGACAGCCGTTTCTATGGCAAATTCGCCATGATTCCAACTTTTGAGCCTTCCTCACAACAGGAAGCCTACGACATGATGGAGGAAGCCTTCGACTACTCGGAAAAGCAATGCCTGCCAGTATTAATGCGCGTGACAACCCGCATGGCACATTCACGTGCCGTGGTTAATGTCAAGGACGAGCCTCGAAAAGAAAACGAAAAGAATTATAATGCCGTTTCATCCAATTGGGTGCTGCTACCAGCAAATGCACGACGAAGGAACGACATCGTTACCGCGCAACAGGCTCAATTAGAAGAGGATGCTGCCCACTCGAAATACAACAGCCTATCCCCCGCCCTCGCAGAAGGAAAGGCCAAGCTGGGTATCATCGCAAGCGGAATTGCCTACAACTATGTATCAGAATGCCTGCCCGACAGTAAATTCCCTATTCTTAAAATCAGCCAATACCCGCTACCTAAGCAACTGGTGCGCAAGCTGCTGGAAGGGTGCGACAAGGTGCTCATCGCTGAAGAAGGGCAACCCTTTATCGAAGAACAGGTGCGTGGCGTATTTGAGAGTCACAATATCGGGGGAAGACTGACAGGCGAACTGCCTCGCACAGGTGAGCTTACCCCAGACTGCGTAGGGCGTGCTATCAACATGGCAACAAATTCTACCCTCTTCACACTTCAATCCTCACACGAAGAAAGCAAAATCGTTGCCTCCCGACCACCCCAATTATGTCAAGGTTGTGGGCATCGCGACGTGTATACGGCCCTGAACGAAGTATTAAAAGAATATGACAATCCGCGCGTATTTGGCGATATCGGATGCTACACGCTGGGATTCCTGCCCCCCTATAAAGCCATTCACTCATGCGTAGACATGGGTGCCAGCATCACCATGGCCAAGGGTGCGGCTGACGCCGGACAATGGCCTGCCGTTGCCATCATTGGCGATAGCACTTTCACCCATTCAGGTATGACGGGATTGTTGGATGCTGTTAACGAGAATGCCGACATCACCGTGATTATCAGTGACAACCTGACAACAGCCATGACAGGCGGACAGGACAGCGCCGGCACCAACAAGTTTGAAGCAATCTGTCGCGGTCTGGGCGTTCCCGAAGAACATCTGCACGTTGTTGTACCCTTGCCTAAGAATATGGAGGAAATCACACAGACCATTCGTAATGAAATAAACTATCACGGCGTTTCTGTGATTATCCCTCGTCGCGAGTGCATACAGACATTCAGAAGACACGCAAAGGAGAAGAAAGCACAATCATAATTCGGAATCCAAACATGAAAACAGATATTATACTTTGCGGCGTGGGAGGACAGGGTATCCTATCCATTGCCACAATCATTGGCAAGGCTGCCATGAATGAAAACCTATATATCAAGCAAGCAGAGGTGCACGGAATGAGTCAACGTGGAGGTGACGTGCAGTCGAACTTACGTATTTCGAGCGACCCCATTGCGAGTGACCTTATCCCCATGGGCGGCGCAGACGTGATTATATCTATGGAGCCAATGGAGGCACTTCGCTACTTGCCTTACTTGAAGAAAGACGGATGGATTATCACCTCAAGTGCACCTTTTATAAACATTCAAAAATATCCTGATTTACAAGATATTGAGAAGGAGCTTAGTTCCATCAAGAATGTAACATCGATAGACATAGAGAAATTAGCAAAAGACAATGGCGTTCCACGCTCGGCCAATGTAATCCTACTGGGTGCAGCACAGCACGCCCTTGGCATCGAATACGAGATAATAGAGGACGCCATACGTCAAGTCTTTGGTCACAAAGGCGATGCCATTGTCGAGGCTAATATCAAGGCCCTGTCTTTGGGAAAGAATGCAAAATAAACAACCCACGCAAAACGGTGATATCTCAATGATTCAAACACCTATAAACAAAGAGATTGTTGACGGCCTGATAAGCCAGCTGGGCATTCAGGACTTTGCTAAAGCTACCATCCGAGAGGTCAAGCAAGTAGCCGCCCTATCAGAAGAAAAATCGGGCGTAGAATTTATCAAGATGGAAATGGGCATTCCCGGCCTACCTGCCGCCAAGGTGGGGGTTGACGCACAAATTAAGGCGTTGAAAGACGGTATCGCCCATAGCTACCCCGACATTCAAGGTTATCCAGAACTAAAGAAGCAAGCCTCTCGCTTTGTCAAAGCCTTCGTCGGCGTAGACATTGCAGCGGAGGGATGTGTGCCCGTATGCGGTTCCATGCAGGGCACATTCGCCTCCTTCCTAACATGTTCTCAAGCCAGCAAGGGGAAAGATACGGTCTTGTTCATTGACCCAGGCTTCCCCGTACAAAAAATGCAGCTACAGGTATTAGGCGTAAAGTATAAGACATTCGACGTATACGACTACCGAGGCGACAAGTTACGCGGAAAGCTGGAAAGTTACCTTTCGGAAGGTAATATATGCGCCATCGTATACTCCAACCCCAACAATCCCTCACGGGTTTGCCTGACCGAGAATGAGCTGCAGGCAATTGGCGAACTCGCCACGAAATATGACACCGTCATCATGGAGGACTTGGCCTATTTTGCAATGGACTTCCGCCAGGACCTGAGTACCCCCTTTGAACCGCCGTATCAACCCACCGTTGCTCGATATACAGACAACTACATGCTTCTCATTAGCGGTTCAAAGGCTTTCAGCTACGCTGGTGAACGCATAGGCGTAGTCTGCATCAGCAACAAACTATTTCATCGCCACTACGAAGAACTGAGTGCACGTTACGAAGGCTTACCCTTCGGATTAGTATTCTCTACCCGCATGCTTTACGCTCTTTCCTCCGGAACGAGCCATTCCGCACAATATGCCTTAGCAGAAATGTTCCGTGCTGCATGTGATGGAGAATATCAGTTCCGCGATGAGATAAGAGTCTATGCTGATAGAGCTCACAAGCTAAAAGACATCTTCTTGCGCCACGGCTTCTATATCGTTTATGACAAAGACCTGGACAAGCCTGTAGCAGATGGGTTCTATTTTACAATTGGCTACCCAGGCATGACCAGCGGACAACTGGCACGAGAACTGATGTACTATGGAGTGTCCGCCATATGCCTTATCACCACTGGCTCAAATCAGGAAGGATTACGCGTCTGCACCTCATTCATCGAGGATAATCAATACGAGATATTGGAAGAGCGCATGCAGATATTTGAAGTTAATCACTCTCATTAATATTTAAACCATAATGGTATGAAAGTCAAGGACGTATTAACGACAAGGACATTGGCAGTAGCGCTGGCCATTTTCAGCAGCACTGCCGCAATGGGGCAACAAGACACAGTGGCCACAGCGCCTATTGAAGTTCCTCAGTCATCACCCGCCCTTCTGAGGAAGGTCGTAGGCGAGAAAGCCCCAGATTGGCTAAAAGATGTATCTGATCGCATTCAGCTTCACGGTTATGCCCAAGGAGGTTACAGCTACACGCGACGGAACAACACCAACACGAACTCATTTGAACTCAAGCGCGTACTATTCTGGGCAAACGCACGAATCACCGACCGCTGGTCATTTCTCTTCATGCACGACTTCTCGAGCGTCGTACAGGAATTTTACACAGACTTTCGCATTACTAAGAACAAAGCACTCACCGTCCGTTTGGGTCAGTTCAAGAATTGTCTGTCTCTCGAGAACCCCCTATCCCCCACGGCCATGGAAGCCATTGACGTTTACTCCGAAGGAGTGACATTCCTTACCGGTTGCGGCAGCGACCCTCTGCTTGGCGTACAATATGGACGTGACTTGGGACTTGCCTTATTTGGTGAAACCAACAATGCTAAACTTCGCTACGAACTCGAGGTCATGAACGGACAAGGCATAAACAAAAAAGACGGGAACAATTTTAAGGACATCATTGCAAGAGTTGAATACCGCCCAGTCAAGGGTCTAAACCTTGTAGCTACAGGACAAATCGGACGAGGCCATAATATACTCGACGGTGGAAAGACGTCCGTTTACAACCCGACCATCGCGAATGGTGAGAATTACAAACGCAACAGATGGACTGTGGGATTCGACTATAAGTCCAAAGCTTTTAACCTTCATGGCGAATATCTGGAAGGATATGACGGAGAGGTTACAAGTCGCGGAGGCTATGCGACAGGCTCTGTTCCATTGGGTACTCCGAATGTCGAATTCATCGGCTCATATGACTTTTTCAACTTTAACACAGCACTGGGCATGGATCAGCATAAGGCCATTGCCGGCCTTCAGTATTGGTTCTACAAGAAATGCCGCTTGCAGATGCAGTACGTTTACAAGAGTGCCTACGTCAACGGGAACCAGTTTGTGCATAAAGGCAGTCACGCTTTGATGTGCCAAGTCCAGGTTCGTTTCAATTAATTAATAGTTCCTCACCATAATCACTTACTTATGTTCGTAAAAGTTTTACTAACCATTGTCTTTTTGGTTGTAATGATTGGAGTCGGCCTGTACTCCCGCAAACAGGCAAACAGCGTGGAAGGTTTCGTCCTCGGTGGTCATGCAGTCGGCCCTTGGCTTACGGCTTTTGCCTATGGCACAAGCTATTTTTCCGCAGTCGTATTTGTCGGTTACGCCGGTCAGTTTGGTTGGAAATATGGTCTGTCCTCAACATGGATTGGTGTTGGTAACGCCATTATCGGTTCACTACTCACATGGCTACTGTTGGGGCGTCGAACGAAGCTCATGACGCAGCACATCGAGAGCCGTACGATGCCCGATTTCTTTGGCACACGTTACATGAGTCAGTCCCTCCGCGTCGTGGCTTCCGTCATTGCTTTCGTGTTTTTAATCCCATATACCGCAGGTGTATACAAAGGAATATCGACTCTCTTTGAAATGGGTTTTGGTATACCATATGAGTATTGCGCCGTCATTATGGCTCTCCTTACCGCTGCATATGTCATTCTTGGGGGCTATAAGGCAACCGCTATGAATGACTTCATACAGGGTGTTATCATGCTTTTTGGCATAGTAACAGTGATTGCCGTCGTACTAAACTCACAGGGCGGACTAACAACCGCCATTGACAAGATGGCAGCCATACCAGCAGACGGCACACCTGATGTCAATGGAGGGTTCGCATCTTGGTTTGGGCCCGACCCATGGGGATTGCTTGGAGTCGTCATACTCACTTCGCTGGGCACAATGGGCCTACCGCAGATGGTGGGTAAATTCTACTCCATCACTGACGAGCGAGCCATACGCCGAGGAACTATAATCTCCACACTGTTTGCATTCATCGTGGCTGGAGGTTGTTATTTCTTAGGCGGATTTGGCCGTCTTTTCGACACACCTCCCACATTGGCCAATGGCCGTCTCGATTTTGATTCTATCATCCCGTCGATGCTCGTCACACTACCTGACGGCATTATTGCGCTGGTCGTGTTATTAGTGCTTTCGGCCTCAATGTCAACTCTGGCTTCATTGGTACTCACCAGCTCCAGTACAATGACCCTCGACCTAATCTACCGCGACAAGAAATCGATGCCCGGCGAAGTGGAAGAAGGTAGCATTGACGATGTCGTGTCAGAGCGTATCGAACGAAGGAAGGTAGTTATCATGCGCGTCCTTATTGTGTTCTTCATCGTCATATCCCTGATGATTGCCCTTAACCCACCAACATTCATCGCTCAACTCATGGGCATCTCATGGGGTGCTCTGGCTGGAGCTTTTCTGGCACCCTTCATGCTGGGACTATATTGGCGCGGAGTAACGACATCCAGCGTCTGGGCCTGCTTCATTTGGGGCGTCGGACTCACGGTTGTGAATATGATGCTTGGCAACCCCATCAATCCCATCAACTGTGGTGCCATTGCAATGTTGGGCGGATTCCCCGTTGTCATTCTCGTAAGTCTCCTCACCCCCAAGCTCCCCAAGGCAGACATCGACCGTATGTTTCAATGCTACGAGAGAGAATAAGCTGACGCTGAGAATCTAACTCGCTTTTTTGTCTATAAAAAGTTTTTATTGTATTTTTGCACAGAATGTTCCTTAAATTACAAGAATATGATTTGGAACCCGAACAAGGAATGCATGAGTCGCGATGAAATGAGTGCCCTGCAGGGCAAGCGACTGCACAAGATTGTTGAATACGTATATCACAACGTCCCTTTCTATCGTCATAAATTGCAAGAGATGGATATACAGCCCGACGATATCCAAACGATAGAGGATATCAAAAAACTACCATTCACGACAAAGAAAGACTTGCGTGACAATTATCCCTTTGGGCTTCAGGCTGCTCCTCAAAGCGAAATTATCCGTGTGCACGCCTCCAGCGGCACCACGGGTAATCCTACAATTGTCGGATATACGCGCAAAGACATCGGCGTTTGGAGTGAATGCATGGCCCGTTGTCTCACATCCTATGGTATCACACGCGATGATATATTCTCCGTCAGCTATGGGTATGGACTCTTCACTGGTGGACTTGGTGCACACTATGGTGTGGAACACATCGGGGCCTCAGTTGTTCCAGCCTCTACGGGCAATACGGAAAAACACCTGAAACTCATTCGCGACCTGGGCATTACCGGAATAGCCTGCACTCCTTCCTATGCACTTTATCTGGCTGAGACAATGGATAAGATTGGCATCACGAAGGAACAAATAAAACTGCGTGCAGGAGCATTCGGTGCAGAACCTTGGACTGAAAACATGCGTAAGGAGATTGAAGATCGCATAGGACTGAAAGCATATAATCTATATGGTCTGAGCGAAATCATGGGGCCTTGCGTAAGTTATGAGTGTCAGGAACAGCATGGCTCCCACATCTGCGAGGATCACTTCTATCCAGAAATCATTAATCCCATCACTCTTGAAACATTGCCTAACGGGCAAACGGGTGAATTGGTATTCACAACCCTGACTAAGGAAGGAATGCCTTTGCTTCGATATCGTACACGCGACCTATGCTCGTTGATGCCGGGAGAATGCAACTGCGGACGAACCAGCATCCGCATGAGCCGCATCGAGGGACGTTCCGACGACATGCTTATCATCCGTGGAATCAACGTATTCCCGTCTCAGGTAGAAAGTGTCGTGCTCAGCATGCCCGAGTTCGCTCCACGCTACATGCTGGTTGTTGACCGCATCAACAACCTCGACACCCTGCAAATCCAAGTTGAGCTTCGCCAAGAATACTTCACGGCTACATTCGACACACCAGCCGCTATTAATGAGCTGGAGAAAAAGTTGGCGGCAAGGCTTAAGAGTGTGCTCAGCATCTCAGCAAAAGTACAACTCAAGGCACCAAACACGATTGAGCGCAGCCAGGGCAAGAGTGCACATATCATTGATAAACGCAAACTATAAAATATGTATTCAAACTATTTTAATCCTGAATTTGAGACGCTATCGCGAGAACAAATTGAAGCACTCCAGCTGAAAAGGCT
>CALZQV010000089.1 GCA_945828295.1 uncultured Prevotellaceae bacterium
CCGGGATTGAGGACACGGACCAAGACTGCCACGAAACCGATGAGCAGACCGTAGACATACTTACCACACTCGGTGCGAGCAGCGGTTACGGGGTCGGTGGCCATAAACACGGCACCGAAGGCGAAGCCGCCCAGCACGAAGTGGTGCCACCACTCAATCTGCGTGAGGCCGAGGGTCTGCATCAGCCAACCCATGAGGCCGCCGCCAACGAACACGCTGCACATAATCTTCCACGAGGCAACGCCTGTCCACAGGAGCAACAGGGCGCCCAGGCCGATGGCAATAACCGACGTCTCACCTATGGAACCAGGGATGAGGCCCGTGATGGCATTCGTGATGGTCTGGCAGTCGAAACCGGCAAAGCCTTCGGCCGCAGCCTCACCGAGAGGAGTGGCAGCAGTGTAGGCCTCGGGAGCCGTGAAGCCCAGGCCGAGGATGCTCTGCTGACTGACCCATACGGTGCTGTCGCCCGTCATCACTGAGGGGTAAGAGAAGAATAGGAACGCGCGCGTAACGAGCGCGGGGTTGAAGATGTTCATGCCCGTGCCACCGAAGATTTCCTTAGCCAGGATGACGCTGAAGGCAACGGCGATGGCCAGCATCCACAGGGGGGTGGTTACGGGCACAATCATGGGAATGAGGATACCCGAGGCCAGGAAGCCTTCCTGAATCTCCTCGTGCTTCCACTGGGCAACGGTGAACTCGATGCCCAGACCCACAACATACGATACGATGATCTTGGGCAGAACGGCCAGGAAGCCGTACCAGAACATGCCCCAGAAGGTGGCCTGTTCCAATTGGCCGGCAGCCAGGGCATTCTGATAGCCCACATTGTACATACCAAAGAACAGAGCGGGCAACAGGGCAATGATAACAAAGCTGATGAGGCGCTTGCTGTCTATGGCATCATGAATGTTCACGCTTCCGACGCGGCTGGTCGTGCGGGGAACGAAGGCGAATGTCTCCAATCCGTCGAACAGGCTCTGGAATGCGTGAAGTTTGCCTCCCTCCTCGAAGTTCGGCTTTATCTTATCCAGATAATTTCTTAATGCTTTCATACTAATCTATTTTATAAGGTCCCTAAGGTCTTTAAGGTCTTTAAGGTCTTTAAGGTCCTTACGCATTTTCCTTTCTCAAGATGTCCAGGCCTTCGCGAACGATGCGCTGGAGTTCCAACTTCGAAGAATCAACAAACTCGGCAATGGCGAAGTCCTCGGGGGCAACTTCGTAGATACCCAGGGCCTCCTGACGGTCGATGTCGCCCGTGATGATGGCCTTGATGAGGTATCCGGCATAGATGTCCATCGGGAACACGCGGTCGTACTCGCCAGAGAATATCATGTGGCGCTCGCCACCCTTGATGCGGGCATCCAGCGTGTACTCCTTCTTCTTACCGAAGAGCCATGAGAAATAACTGCGGCTGGTGGAGAACTCGTGGAAACGGGGCATTATCCATCCCAGCATCTCGGCATTGTCGTCGCCCTCGGGGATGACGTTCACCTCGGTGCGGTGTGCGCCCAGGAAGCCTTCCTCGGTGGTCTTGACGCCCGTCATCACGTTACCGTCGATGATACGAACGTGGTAGCCGTTGTCCTCAATCTGGCCTTCGAGCAGCGTGGTGAGCTTCTGGCCTACCACAGCCTTATAGTACTTGGGGAACTTCACTTCGCTGCCGGCCAATGCGATGGTGCGGGTGAAATCTACCTTGCCGGTGAGCAGCAGGCGGCCGACGAAGATGACTTCCTCTGCACCCATTGTCCAAACGACTTCGCCCTTGTTGATGGGGCTCACGTGGTTGATTTGCACGCCTACGTTACCAGCGGGAGCGGGACCGTCGAACACGGTTACTTCGCAGTCCTTGGCCTCAAGCAGGGCCTTGGCCGTCTGCTTGCTGCTGACGCCCAGGTGCACCTTGGCCAGCTTGGCCAGAGCGGACAGGCCTGCCTGGAACTCTTTCTCCTGACCTTTGAGCACGAGCTCGAAGTTCTGGCTGAGGGGCATTGAGTTGAAGGCACTTACGAAGATGGCCTTGGGCTCGTCCTCGGGATTGGCCACTACGTCGTAGGGACGGCTGCGGAAGTATCCGAACAGGCCGCTCTCCAGGAGCAACGCTTTCACGTCTTGCTTCACGTCAAACACGCGAGCCTCCTGCTTCTCGTCGCACTTCACGCGCACGGAGAGCAACTTGCGGCGTTCACCACGCTCTACAAGACTGACAACGCCACTGACAGGCGACGTAAACTTCACTTCGGGATGCAACTTGTCGACAAACAAGGCATCGCCTGCAAGAACCTTATCTCCTTCCTTCACGACAACCTTTGGTTTGAGGCCCGTGAAATCGTCGGGCTGGAGTGCATACTCACCCGGACATTTCACTTGGGCAATCTCATCCGCAGGCTTGCCTTTCAGGTTGACATCAAGGCCCTTACGCAATTTGATTACTTTTGTCATAAGTTTATAATAAAATGGATGTATTCACTAAACGGGCGTAAAGTTAATAAAAATTAACGAAACCACAAAATAAAGTACGCTAAATCACTCGTCTCGCACCTCCTCTCCACCCCCCTCTCAACGACGGGGTCTCGTCGACGCATTGACGAAGCCTCGTCGATGCATCGTCGGAGCCTCGTCGACGCATCGACGAAGGCCCGTCCATGCAGGGCCTGTTTTAAGGCTTTCGCAAAAGATAGTAGGCGAAAGCGCGGAAGATTGAGATTTATTTCGTACCTTTACACACGAAACCACCATGAACAAGGCGAAACGCATATCCCAATGGTTGGTGGGCATCGTCGTAGGGCTCTATCTGGCGGTGACTCTCTTGGTGAACATCCCCTTCGTGCAAAGGTGGATGGCAGACGGCGTTTCGTCGGTACTCGAAGACATCGTGGGCACGAACGTCGACATCGGGCGCGTTGAGCCAGACTGGAACGGCCGGCTCATCATCACCGACCTTGCCGTCGACGACCAAAAGGGGCAGGAAATGCTGCGCGTGGCCCGACTGGCGGCACGCATCAGCCTGCGCGACATCATCCACCGCCGCATACGCATCGGCAACGCCCAAATCTTCGGTCTCCACGCCAACCTCTACCAAGAGTGCCCGCAGTGCGACCCGAACTTCAAGTTCCTCATCGATGCCTTTGCCTCGAAGGACACCACGACACACACGCCGCTCGACCTGCGCATCAGCCAGCTGCTCGTGAGGCGAGGCAACATCCGATGGCAGCAACCCTACGCCGACGGCCTCACATCCAACCTCGACATTCGCGACCTCAACCTCACTGCCCGGCTGGGCTGCCTAACCGACGACAGCATCGCCCTCAGGATAAAGCGCCTCGACTTTCGCGAAGAAACGAACAAACTGAATGTCAGTGAAATGTCGTTCTTTGTTGAAGCAAACAAGCAAGCAGCCCAACTAAGTGACTTTGAGCTCAAGATGCCCGGCAGCAACCTGTCCATTCCCTCCCTCACGGCACGCTACACGCTGGGGCAAGGCAAACCCAAACTCGACCACCTGCTCGGCTCGCTCAAGGCACGCCTTTCGCCCAGCGATTTCGTATCCCTCGTCCCACGTCTGGCCGAACTGGACGACGTCGCCATAGTCTCCGCACACTTTGAGACCAACGACGACCGCCTCACCCTCTCCTCGCTCCACCTGCAGGACGAAGGAGGACAGCTCCGACTGGCGGCCAACGGATGGGCCGACGCCCTGCTGCAAGGCAAGGACAGCCTGCGCGCCATGCTCAACGTAGAGGACCTCTATGCCGAAAGCGCCCTCTTTGCCCCCTATCTGCCCACGGACAACAAGGTAGGCACCATATTAAATAAATTGTCGAGCGTGCGCGCGAAAGGAGAAGTAGCCTACAACCGCGGCGAGATGAAAGGCGAGCTCACAGCCAAATCCCCGATGGGCGACATCATGCTCTCGGGCAACGGGCACACCAACGGCAGAGTGGATGCCAACCTGAAAGCCCAGGCGCTGCAGCTCGGCGAACTGCTGGAAGAGAAAGACCTCGGCCTCGTGTCGCTCGACGTCAAAGCCAAAGGACACATCAGCAAGAGCCCGACGCTGAGCCTCAGCGGGCGCATTCCCGAACTTGACTACAAGGGCTACCGCTACCGGAACATTGAAATCGACGACGCACAGATACGCCCCACGTCGTATGCCGTCAGGCTCTCGTCGGGCGACCCCAATGCCTCGTTCACAGTCGATGCCGACGCCGACCTGGCACGACACACCTACAACGTGAAGGCCGACATCACCCGCCTGGCTCCCAACACACTGAACCTGACCGACCGCTATGTCGACACTCAGTTCGCCGGCACGCTATTTGCAAGTCTCACAGGCACGAATCTCAGCAATCTGGACGGCGTGGTGCAGCTCAACGATCTGGCCATGACCGACTCCACTGGGACATACCGCCCCGGCGACCTGCACCTGACCTCGCGCCCAAGGAACAACGTGCGCCACCTCGTGTTCATCAGCCCGTTCCTCGAGGCACAAGTCGAGGGCGACTTCGACCCGAGAGTCGTTGTCAGCCAGATTAATCGCATGGTCAGCAACTACCTGCCCACAAGAGGTAACGAGCCGCTCGCCGTCAACAAAGACAGCGGCCGCAAGCAAGAAGCGACCGACGCCCAGACACCATTGCAGCAGGGCCACGCCTCGTTCATCCTGCGAGCCTACAATGCCACGCCCCTCAACCGCCTGCTGGGCATTCCCCTGACCCTCAACGGAACCACGACGGCACAAGGCGAAATCGACAGCGAGCGCAATGCCATGTGGATGAACCTCACTGCGTCCAGCCTGCAATATGGCAACGAGCAACTGCGCAACATCGACATGCACCTGGAGAGTAACTACAAGTCGATGCTCGTCAACCTTGGATTGCAGCGCATGATGAAGTCGCGCTGGATTAACGTGGGCCTGCAGACGCAAGGCGACGACGGGAAGCTCACCACACGCCTCTTCTTCGACAACAACGCCAACGGCTTCGAAAAGCCCAGTAGCACGTATGCCGGCGACCTTAGCATCGAGTCACGCCTGTGGCAGGACAGCGACGGGAAGCAGGGATTCGAAGGGCGCATCCTGCCATCGAACTTCATCATCAGCGACACACTGTGGGCCGTCCACCCAGGCCACGTGTCCTACTACGACGGCGCGCTGCAGGTCGACAGCTTCCGCGTGAGTCAGGGCAACCGATTCATCAGCGTCGAAGGCCGTGCGTCGAAGTTGGAGAGCGACACACTGCACGCCAAACTGCAGCGCATCAACCTCGAATACATCTTCTCGCTCGTCAACTTCCATGCAGTAGAACTGACAGGCGAGGCAACGGGAGAAGCCTATGGCCACTCGCTATTCTCGCAACCCAAGGCCGACGCCTTTATCCACATACCCCAATTCGCCCTCAACTACGGGAGGCTGGGCGACCTTGACATTCATATCAACTGGGGCGACCGTCCCTACTCTATCCTGCTCGACGGCAACATCAAGGGTGACATGCTCGCGGCACAAAACGACACGCTGCCCCGCATCCCCATCACCAAGGTGCAAGGCTACATCACGCCGAAGAAAGACATCGACTACCACGGCCTCGACCTCAACGTGAATGCCGACCACGTGAACCTCGAGTTCATCAATATGTGGACCTCAGTCATCTTCGACAACCTTCAGGGCAAGGCCACGGGCTGGGCGCGCATCTTCGGACCGTTCAAGCAGATTAACATCGAGGGCGACGTCGTAGTGAACGAAGGCAGCCTCGGCGTGCCCTACATCGGCACTCGCTACCACCTGATTAACGACACCGTGCGACTGCGTCCCGACAACATCTACTTCACCAACGCCGTCCTCTACGACCCACAAGGCAATCCTGGCATCCGCGGCCATCAGGCACTGGCCACGGGACACCTCCACCACAATAGCTTCAAGGACATGTCGTACGACATCAGCATCAAGGGCGACAACATCCTGGGCTACAACTTCACCGACTTCGGCGACCAGAACTTCTACGGCACCGTCTACGCCACAGGCGAAATCACCCTCAAAGGACAACCCGGCGAAACCAACATCGCCATCAAGGCACGCCCCGAACGCGGAACAACCTTCACGTACAATGCCACCTCGCCCGACAAACTAACGGACACGCCCTTCATCGCCTATAAGAAGCGCGAAGACTGGACAATGGCCGGCGGAGACAAGAATAAAGAAGAAGACCCGGGACTCGAGGCGGAAGACATTGCCACCAACAACGACATGCACATCGACTTCGACCTCGACATCGACGAACAGTCGACCATGAACCTGCTGATGGACGTCCGTTCCGGCGACAAAATAACCCTGAACGGAAACGGACACATGCTTGCCCATTACTACAACAAAGGCAGCTTCGACCTCTACGGCACCTATCGTGTCAGCCGCGGAACCTACAACCTGTCGCTACAAGAGGTCATCCGCAAGAACTTCGAGTTCTCGCCCGACGGCACCATAACCTTCAACGGCGAGCCCTACGCTGCCGACCTCAACCTGCAGGCCGTCCACACCGTAACCGGCGTATCGCTCAACGACATCAACCCCCGAGCCAACTTCTCGAACACCACCACCCGAGTAAACTGCCTCATGAACATCGGCGGAAAGGCACGCGAGCCGCGCATCACGTTCGACTTCGACATCCCCAACGCCAACGACGAGGAAAAGCAAATGGTGCGCTCGCTCATAAGCACCGACGAAGAGCGCAACATGCAAGTCATCTACCTCCTGGGCATCGGGCGCTTCTATGCCTACGACTACGCCAACACCGACCAGACGCAAGGCACCACGGCCATGAACTCGCTGCTTGCCTCCACGCTCTCTGGTTCCATCAACCAAGCACTCTCAAGCATGCTCGGCAAGACGAACTGGAACTTTGGAGCCAACCTGCGCACGGGACAGGACGGCTGGAACGACATGGACGTCGAGGGCATACTCCAGGGCAGCCTGCTTAATAACCGCCTGCTCATTAACGGAAACTTTGGCTATCGCGACACCCCCGTGGCCAACAGCAACTTCATTGGCGACTTCGATGTCAAGTATCTGCTCACGCGCTCCGGCTCCGTCGCACTGAAGGCCTACTCCGAGACCAACGACCGCTACTTCACCAAGACGAGCCTGACGACACAGGGCCTGGGCGTGCTGCTGAAGAAGGACTTCACCTCGTGGAAAGACCTCGTCATTAAGCGCAAGCGAAAGAAGAAGAATTGAAAGTTTCAACTTTCCGATTAAGCGAGAGCGGTGTCGTGCTTGCACGGACACAGCCGAGCGTGAGGGAAGTCGCCCAAAGGGCAAACTTTCAACTTCATTTCGTCAGGCCCACCAGTTGGGCGCGAGGTAAGTCATACTCACATCATTTTTAGCAAAATCTCGCACCGCCCGAACCCCATCATGAAACTTTAAGATGAATTGGCTCTATTCCCATAAAGTGTGGAGTAAACATTTATTTCTTTACATAATTTGATATAAGGCCTTTGATTGTATTTTCTGCTTGTTCCTGTCCAACCAACTCTATAAGTCTATTATAATCTTCAATTTCATTATCGGTAAACGTTATGATAATCTGACGTTCTTTCCTAGCAGCTATATGAGTATAATTCTCAGGATGAGCCCAAAAGCAGCTACGGCAAAAATCTAGATCTTTTTGTGTCCAATTTGGGCTATGCTCCCATGTCCATGATTTTGCTCTATTTGCGGAAG
>CALZQV010000090.1 GCA_945828295.1 uncultured Prevotellaceae bacterium
GCTTGTTACCCTGACGGGCAGGCTTCCACTTCGGCATGCTCTTTACTACGCGCTCTGCTTCCTTCGAAAGATGGTCATCGGGCGAACGAAGAACCTTTACGTCAACGATGGAACCATCCTTGTTGATGACGAACTGAACGCTTACACGTCCCTGAATATTCTGCTCCTGACAGATTGCAGGATACTTTATATTCTTGTTCAGCCAAGCATAGACATCACCGGGGAATTCTGCACTCTCCTCGGGAACATCCAGGATGCGGTCATCATCAACCTCTTCCACAACAGGAGCGGGAGGGCCGGCAACAACAGCCGTGGGAGCACCTGTACCTACAACAGAAACAATGCTCTGGTTTACTTCTTCCGTTGTTTGGATTTCTTCCTCAGGAATTTCCACTTCATCCTTCACGACATCCAGCACATCAGGAGCAGCAGGAACGGCCTGTGGTGGGGGAGCAGCCATAGGTTGCTCTTGCTTCGTGATAGGAATCATGTCATCCTCAACAACCATATCATACACTTTTTCTGTGCTCTCATCAATCTTAATCTCACGCTGAGTCCACTCAAACGCAACGAAGATTGCTGCGAGCACAAGTACATAGCCAATCAAAAGACTGGTCCACGACTGACCTTCGAGCTCGTCGTTAAGGTTTCTTTCTTCTACGTTTTCCATATAGATTTCTGTTAATTTCAATACTTCGGCAACAAATGTAACACATTTTTTTTATTTATGGTCGCTTCTCAATGCTTTTTTTTCCTTTTTACCACATTTTTCCCGTCTCATGCAACTTTTATAGGAGTTTTGACGTTATTAATAATGTAGTATCTCAGAATTAATGTACCTTTGAGGGCTTAAATTTATAAAATGAAAACGTTTCGACTGGTTATTCTTTCTTTTGTCATGCTACTCTGCCAATCGGCAAGAGGGCAAGAAAGTACCAGTGTCTTTAATTTCCTCAACCTCCCAACGTCGGCTCACACCACAGCACTTGGTGGACGTAACATATCGCTCATAGAAGACGACGCCTCCCTTATTTTCCAGAACCCGGCTCTGCTGGCCAGTGTCAGCGACAATTCCTTGAACCTCAACTTTATGACTTACATGAGAGGCAGCAAGACCGGTAGCGCCTCATTTTCACGTATTGCTGGCGAAAGGGGAACCTGGGGAGTAGGCGTTCAGTTTGTTGGCTATGGCAACATGAAAGAAACCTTGGAAACCGGCGAAGAGCTGGGCGACGTGCGTGCTTTAGACATGGCCATAAGCGGCATGTACAGCTACAGCCTCAGCGAACGCTGGGTAGGAGCAGCCACAGGCAAAATCATTTATTCGAAATACGCAGACTACACCTCATGCGGATTAGCCGTAGACCTTGGATTGAACTATTATGATGAGGAACACGACTTTTCCGTATCTGCCGTTGCTGCCAACTTAGGAGGACAGGTTAAGGCTTTTGGCGAAGACCACGAACGTCTTCCTTTCAATCTTCAGTTAGGTTTCACTAAGTCTCTGGGGCACGCGCCCATTCGCTTCAGCGTAACTATGGTCGACATTTCCCGATGGTCTTCAAAGTATTATTATCACGTAAGCAAGAAGCCTAAGGGTGGAAGTATTCTCATGAATCATTTTTGCGTTGGAGTAGACATCATTCCTACCAAGCAATTCTATGTTGCAGCTGGATTCAACTTCCGTCGAGCCTATGAAATGAAGGCAGCTGGTTCAAGTCATGCCGCAGGCCTTTCGGCTGGTGCAGGACTAAACATCAAAAAGTTCAAGTTGGGTTTGGCCTATGCCAAGTATCATGTCAGCGCCCCCACCCTCTCCGTCAGTCTATCCTATAGCCTATAAAATCATACTCCTAATATAATCATGAAGAAGATAACTATTGCCATCGACGGGTATTCTTCGTGCGGGAAAAGCACGATGGCAAAGGACCTTGCCCGAGAAATCGGTTACATCTATGTCGATAGCGGCGCTATGTATCGTGCCGTCACCCTATATGCCTTGGACAACGGCATCATCCAAGGGGAGGAAATCGACGAAAGCCGTCTTAAGCAAGAGATGAAGAATATTCATATAAGTTTCCAGTTCAACGCAGAGCGGGGATGCCCCGACACCTACTTGAATGGCGAACGTGTGGAAGACCGCATCCGCACGCTTGAGGTTAGCAATCACGTCAGCCCCGTAGCAGCTCTGCCTTTTGTGCGCGAAGAAATGGTACGCCAGCAGCAACATATGGGCGAAGAAGGCGGCATCATCATGGACGGACGCGATATCGGCACCACCGTCTTCCCGAACGCCGAACTAAAGATTTTTGTTACGGCCAGTGCCGAAATACGTGCGCAGCGCCGCTACGACGAGTTGACTGCCAAAGGAGAGGCATGTGACATCGCCGACATCCTGCGCAACGTAGAAGAACGCGACTACATCGACACCCATCGTGAGGTCAGCCCCCTGCGCCAGGCCAGTGATGCAATAGTCCTCGACAACAGTCATCTGACTATTCCTGAGCAGAAGGCATGGCTCCTTCGTGAATACCAACGAGCCGCCAGCAAGTAATGAAGGTTGAGATTGACAGCGGCAGTGGATTCTGCTTCGGTGTAACCCGCGCCATAGGGAAAGCCGAAGAAGTCTTGCAAAACAGCACCCAAACGCTTTATTGTCTGGGCGATATCGTCCACAACTCCATGGAGTGCGCTCGTCTACAGCAATTGGGCCTCATCACCATTGGGCATAAAGAATACGACCAGCTCCACGATGCCACCGTTCTTCTTCGCGCCCACGGCGAGCCACCACAAACTTACCACAAAGCCCAGCAAAACAATATTGAAATCATTGATGCCACATGCCCTGTGGTGCTTCACTTACAGGAACGCATCAAACGAGAATATGATTCCGACCCCGAGCATCAGAAGCAGATAGCCATTTTCGGAAAGAATGGCCATGCCGAAGTCTTGGGCTTGGTTGGTCAGACAGAAGGTACGGCCATTGTCATCGAGAAGCCCGAAGAGGTTTCGCGTCTCGACTTCAATCGCGACATCTATCTATACAGTCAGACGACCAAACCACTTGACGAATTCCGCCGAATCGTGGAATACATTAATCAGCACATTAATCCCAAGGCCACCTTCAAGTACTACGACACCATCTGTCGCCAGGTTGCCAACCGCATGCCTCACATTCGTGAGTTTGCTTCGCGCCACGATGTCATCTTGTTCGTCTGCGGCAAGAAGAGCAGCAATGGGCGCGTGCTCTTCGAAGAATGCCAACGGGTGAATCCACATAGCTATATGATAGACGCAGCCAACGAGATAGACTCCCGTTGGCTGGATGATTGCAATTCGTTAGGTATATGTGGGGCAACAAGCACCCCGACGTGGCTAATGCAAGAGTGCAAAGTACGTGTCGAGCAATTGCTTGGCAGCCACGAATGATGTTTTCTCGCCGTTCAGCACACTGCGCTCCGTAGCCTTCAGCATATCAGCGATTGTCGAATTCTGGTAGAAGCTGTTGCGCAAGTGTTCGTTAATGGTTTCGTACATCCAGTACTTGGCTTGTTCGTTGCGTCGGTAGTCGAAGTAACCATTGCCTTTAGCAAATGCAACGTACTCATAAATCATATCCCATATTTCCTTGATACCGATGCCATAGAATCCGCTATAACACAGAACCTTGGGCATCCAACCGCTCTCGGTGGCAGGGAACAGATGCAGGGCATTTCGGAAATGCGTGGCAGCCAGCTGGCATTTCTCGACGTTATTTCCATCGCATTTATTAATTACGATTCCATCGGCCATTTCCATGATGCCACGTTTAATGCCTTGCAACTCATCGCCCGTGCCAGCCAATTGGATTAGCAGGAAGAAATCAACCATCGAGTGACAGGCTGTCTCGCTCTGCCCCACTCCAACTGTCTCCACGAAAATCTTATCATATCCGGCAGCCTCGCACAGGATTATCGTTTCGCGAGTCTTTCTCGCCACACCGCCCAACGAGCCAGCCGAGGGGCTGGGACGGATGAAGCTATCGGGGTGTACGCTAAGTTTCTCCATGCGAGTCTTATCGCCCAAGATGCTGCCCTTCGTCCGTTCCGAGCTCGGGTCGATAGCCAGCACGGCCAGTTTCCCGCCATATTCTTTCAGCACATGTATGCCGAATTCATCTATGCTCGTACTCTTTCCAGCACCCGGCACGCCACTGATGCCAATACGCACCGACTTTCCGCTATAAGGCAGGCATTTCTCTATGACTTCCTGTGCCACGACCTGATGGTCGGGATTCGTGCTCTCAACAAGCGTTACGGCTTGACCCAATATCGCAGAATCGCCGCGAAGGATACCCTCGACATAGTCATCTGCCGACATGTGACGCCGGGCGAATCGTCCACGTTTCAGATATGGATTAATGATGGACACCGGCCCCACGCCGCTGTTTACCGTCAGGCCTGCAAACTCAGCACTATTTTCTGGATGTTCCATATCATTATATTTCGTCATTCATGAATTATTCTACATTCAGGTTCAGCTCTGTCTTGGCGTGGCGCGGGTCGTTGCTGATAATCAGCAGACGCGGACCGCTCTTGGCTTTTGCCAGTTCCTTGGCATCGACTGTTATTTTCAGTTTCGTTGTGCCATGGGGAAGGATGTTTCGATCGGCGAGCGTCACGGTCAGCGCATGGTTGAATACCTGAACGGCACTTATCGTCAGCGTATCCTCGCCGATATTCGTCACGTTAATGGTCTTGGTTGCTTTCTTCTTTTTTTCAACAACCATCGCCACCTCGCCGTCAACCATATCCTCGCCATCCATCAGCACGATACGAGGAGCGCGGGCCAGCTCGTCGGCCGTCATGTCGCGGAATGGTGGGAGCAGAACAGTTGAGACGACAATCTCATTCTTATCGCTCACCTTGTCGCCAAGATAGCGGGCCAGGTACAGGGAGGTCTGGTTCAGACCATCCATAAATAACTTGTCGCTATTCAAGGTCAGCCGTATCTTTCCCACTCGTCCGCCCTGGATTTCGCGAGGCAGATACTCGGCCGACAGGTAAGCAGGCAAATGCATGAGTTGCGGGGTATATGCGCCATGCTCGGTATTTGCTATCAGCAACTCGGCAACCGGTCTGTCGCCACGGCTTACGTTATCAAACTCCACGTTGTTCGTGTTGAGCCGGACATTGCCAAGGTCAATGGGGAAGTCGCCCTCGTAGTCGAGCATTCTCTCAACCACTCGCCCTTCGAAGGCGAGGTAATACGGGGTATCCTGAGTGTTGGTGTAGACAACCAGTTCACGGTGGAACGTGCCCATCATCGAAGCATCATAGTTTGCGGTTATTGTTCCTTTACCGCCAGCGGGCACTGGCTCATCCGGATAACTTACCTCGATGCACCCACACGAAGGATGCACTTCCTTGATGACCAACGGCGCCTTACCCTTGTTGGTGAAGGTAAAAACAACCTTCTTGGGACTTTGAAACACCATCTCGCCTATCTTCTGTATCGGCGTATCGACAACGAAGCGCGGTTGCGCCACGGCACTTGCTGCGACGGCCAAAGCAGAAACCAATGCTATTTCGAATTTCCTCATGCCCATTATTGCTGCTTTTCACTTATGCGCTCCAGCGCCTGCCATACTTGGAACAACCCACGGGGAACGTGGAAGCATCCCTTCCACTTGCCACCCTTCAGGGTGAGTAACACTTCGCCGCGGCGGTTCAGATAGCCAAACCACTCAGGATAGTCGGCATCCTTGAAGTGGCTCCAAGCATAATCATGCACACGCTTAAACCACTCGAGGCACTGTTCGTTTCCCGTCAGTTCGTAACCCTTAATCATGGTTATGAGCGTCTCAATGTGAACCCACCACAGTTTCTGGTCCCACTCGAGTTGCTGCAGGGGGCGCCCCAGGCGGTCCATGAAATAGAATATGCCGCCATACTGCTTGTCCCATCCGTATTCCACTTCGCGAAGGGCGATGTGCACAGCCTTGTCAATCAGGTCCTGACGACCCAGGCGTTTGCCCAAGTCCATAATGAACCACATGGCCTCGATGGCATGACCCGGGTTCTGCAGTCGACCTTCGTGGCAGTCCACCAGCTCGCCGTCCTTGCTCACGCACTCGACAATCATGTCCAGTTCAGGGCGATAGAATACGTCGAGAACCTCGTGCAGACAGATATCGATGGTTTCCTTCAGGAAGGCGGGATCCAAGAGTTCCTCTATCTCCAAGGCCACGTTACACAATATCATAGGCAAGGCGAAGTCCTTCAGGGCTCTTGCGCCCGGGGCTGCCTTGCTCCAGCGGTCCTTGGGGTTATGTCGACGGGCGAGCACGATGTCGAAGGTGCGCTTGGCAATATCGGCATACTCAGGGTTACCTGTTGCTTTGTAGAGCTGGCCAAATGCTATAACGGCAAACGTGTAGGAGAATATATTATAGGGCTCAACGAGGGGCTTTCCTTCGCGGGTCAGCGAGAAGTACCAGTTGAGTTGACCGTCGTGGCCATATTTCTTCAGGAACTCAGCACCCTCGATAGCGGCCTGTAGCCACTCCTTGCGGGTTGCCTCGCTCACGCCGTCCTTCTCGCCCAACTTATTATATAAGGTAGAGAGCATCCACACCTCACGTCCCTGAAGCCAGATAAACTTGTCGGTGTCGTACACTTCACCATTGCGCTCAATACACGTGAAGTAGCCCCCATGCTCGTGGTCGATGCTATTCGTCATCCAGAAAGGCATCACCTTATCCAACAACTCACTCTTGTACTGCGCTGCCAAGGTGCGAAAGTCAAGTTCCATAATATTATGTAAGAATTAAGAAAATACGTAATACGGAAGCAAAGATAAGTAAAAACAGCGGGAGGACAAAATGAAACCCCATGTTTTCACACAAAGATATTGATAAGGAATATTCTTCAAACTTGAATTTTCAATTTTGAATTATTTTGTACCTTTGCACGGTGATACGTATTAACGACCACATATTAGACTACACAACCGAGCAACTCGCCCAGTGGCTGGAGGAGTTGCCCGAATGGCGCCGCAAGCAGGCGCTGTCCTTCAAGCACGATGCTGGCAGGCGGCAGTCTATCCTCGCCTATCGTCTGCTCTGCCAGGCTCTGCGCGAGGCGTATGGCGTCACGGAACCGCCTACCTTTCTTTATGGCGAACACGGGAAACCATACTTGCCCCCCTCCCCACGACCCATTCACTTCTCGCTCTCCCATTGTCGCGGAGCCGTGGCCTGCGTCGTGGGCGACCGTCCCTGCGGCATCGACATTGAGTCGCCGCGAAAGATTTCGGAGCCCCTTGTCCGCTATGCCATGAACGACGAGGAGCAGGCGCTCATCCTGCAGAGCAGGGAGCCCTCGCGCACGTTCCTCCGGCTGTGGACTCAGAAAGAGGCCGTCGGAAAGCTTTTGGGAACTGGCATCCGCGACAACGTGAAGGACCTGCTGCGGGAGGCGTCCTACCACATCGAGACACGGGAAACGGAGCAATGGGTCATGAGCGTAGCCGAGTTCCACTAAAACTTTCCACTGCACAAACAAGCGAGTAAAAAGGGCTGCCACTCCTTTACCTCACGCACGAGGCTGCCCACCGCCGGC
>CALZQV010000091.1 GCA_945828295.1 uncultured Prevotellaceae bacterium
TCAACCTCAACGAGCAGGCACGTGCGGGCAAATTAGACCCCGTAATCGGCCGCGACGAGGAGATTAGGCGGGTGTTGCAGATTCTCTCGCGCCGTACCAAGAACAACCCTATTTTGGTCGGTGAAGCGGGCGTCGGCAAAACAGCCATTGCCGAGGGTATAGCCCACCGAATAGTCGATGGCGACGTGCCTGAAAATCTGAAATCGAAGGTCATCTATTCGCTCGACATGGGCGCACTGATTGCGGGTGCGAAATATCAGGGCGAATTCGAGGAGCGTCTGAAAGGGGTCGTGCAGGAAGTTATTGCGAGCGACGGAGAGATATTGCTCTTCATCGACGAGATTCACACCCTCGTCGGTGCCGGCAAATCCAACGGCGCGATGGATGCGGCAAACATTCTCAAACCTGCGCTGGCGCGTGGCGAACTGCGCACAATCGGAGCGACCACGTTGGACGAATTTCAAAAATACTTCGAGCAGGACAAGGCTTTGGAACGCCGATTCCAAAAGGTTATGGTCGATGAGCCTACGACCGACGATGCCGTATCGATTCTGCGAGGATTGAAGGAGCGTTACGAAAATCATCATCAGGTACGAATCAAGGACGAGGCGATTATCGCGGCCGTCGAACTCTCGCACCGCTACATCACCTCGCGGTTTCTGCCCGACAAGGCCATAGACCTCATCGACGAGGCCGCATCCCGACTGCGTTTGGAGATGAACTCCGTACCCGAGGAGATAGATGCCCTAGACCGCAAGGTACGGCAACTTGAAATCGAACGCGAGGCAATCCGGCGCGAAAACGACAAAGAGCGCATCGATACCCTATCGAAAGAGATTGACGATTTGAAATCGAAGGATTCCGCAATGCGTGCCAAATGGCAGGGACAGCGCGATATACTCAAACGCATACAGGCCAACAAGGATGCCATCGAGAAGTTGAAAATCGAGGCGCAGCAGGCCGAACGGCAAGGCGACTACGGCCGTGTGGCAGAAATCCGCTACGGCAAAATCGTCGAGGCGCAGAAACAAATCGACGGTCTGCAACAGGAGTTGAAAATCTCCACCGCCAACGGAGCGATGATTAAAGAGGAGGTCGATGCACAGGATATCGCCGAAATCGTATCGCGCTGGACGGGCATACCCGTTACGCGGATGCTCGCATCGGAACGCGAAAAGTTGCTCAACATGGAGATTGAGTTGCACAAGCGGGTTGTCGGCCAGCAACACGCCATCGATGTCATCTCCGATGCCGTGCGTCGCTCGCGTGCCGGTCTGAACGACCCGCGCAAGCCTATCGGCTCGTTCATCTTCCTCGGCACCACGGGTGTGGGCAAGACCGAGCTGGCTCGTGCATTGGCCGAATACCTGTTCGACGATGAACAGATGATGACCCGAATAGACATGTCGGAATATCAGGAGAAGTTCAGCGTGAGCCGACTCATCGGAGCGCCTCCAGGATACGTGGGCTACGACGAGGGCGGACAACTCACCGAAGCCGTAAGGCGCAAACCCTACAGCGTGGTGCTGTTCGACGAAATCGAGAAGGCACACCCCGACGTCTTCAACACCCTGCTTCAGGTGCTCGACGACGGACGACTGACCGACTCGAAGGGACGGACGGTGAACTTCAAGAACACCCTCATCATCATGACCTCGAACCTGCGACAGGAGCAACTGCGCACAGCCATGCGCCCCGAATTCCTGAACCGTATCGACGAAATCATAACCTTCCAGCCCCTGAAGAAGGAAGAGATTCGTCAGGTGGTGGGCCTGCAACTCGCCAACATCCAAAAGATGCTCGACGAGCAGGAAATCAGACTCGACGTCACACCTGCCGCCATCGACTTCCTGGCACAGGAAGGCTACGACCCCGACTTTGGCGCACGTCCCGTCAAGAGAGCCATCCAGCGCTATCTGCTCAACGACCTCTCGAAGGCCCTCCTGAGCACGGGCATCGACAAGCAGAAGCCCATCGTGGTGGAAGCCGCGGACGGTCATCTGACCTTCCACAACTAACCACACCATCGGCCAGGGAAACCCGCCACGCCCCCAATCCGCGACCGGCACGAACCGCCGGCCGCGGATTTTTTTCGTTTTCCCACATCCCCTTGCACGGTTGTCGAAATTAATTTATATATTTGCACTGATAAGCAAACAAAAGCCATGAAGAAAATCGGAAACTACATCAGCAAGATAGAAATCGATTCGCTCTGGAGCGGACGACGTCACATTGTGTGGGAACTGCGGCCCGATGTCAACATTCTGAGTGGAGTGAACGGCGTGGGCAAGTCCACCATACTGAACCGCGTAGTGAAGCAACTGCTGGAATACCGCGACGACCACGGCATGGACGGCGTGAAAATCACCTACAGCCCCGAAGATGCCGAAATGGTGAAATTCGATGCCATACGGTCGTTCGACCGGGCGGTCGTCACCAGCGAGCTGTTGTCGAAAGTTACCGACTTAAAGCTGCAGACCGAGCTCGACCTGCAACTCTACACGCTGCAACGGCGCTACCTCGACTACCAGGTGAACCTGTCGAACCGCATGATAGCCATGCTCACATCGGGCGACGCCGAGGCACAGCAGAAAGCTCAGGGACTGATTGCCGAAAAGACTCATTTCCAAGACCTTGTCGACGACCTGTTTAGCAGTACGGGCAAGACCATCATTCGCGACAGCAATGAAATACGCTTCCGCCAATACGACGAAACCATCGAGCCCTATCAGCTATCCTCCGGCGAGAAGCAGATGCTCATTATTCTGCTCACCGTGCTGGTGCAGAACCACGAGAACTACGTCCTGTTCATGGACGAACCGGAGGTTAGCCTCCACTTCGAGTGGCAGAAGCAGCTCATCTCGCTTGTGCGCGACCTCAACCCCAACGTGCAGGTGATACTTACCACCCACAGCCCCGCTGTCGTGATGGACGGCTGGAGCGACTGCATCACCGATGTAGAGGACATCATTATTGATTGATAATCAACGCTATCAAGTCGAGCGTCCACTCCCCAGCCCATCCGCCTGACCCATGAAAAGACTGACTGACAACATTTCGTCGCGCTACATCGAAGCCGCCAACCGGCTGCGGCCCAACCACTCGCGGCGCCGTGTGGTGGCCTACGTCGAGAGCTACGACGATGTGTTGTTCTGGCGTTCCGTGCTGGACGAGTTTGAGTCGGACACGCTCACCTTCGAAGTGATGCTGCCATCGCGCACAAACCTTGGGAAAGGAAAGAAGAATGTGCTGAAGAACCTTGCGCGCGAGACATCAGGTGAGCAACAGGGCGCACAGGGCAACGTGCCCACAAAGAACGCTCCGGTGGGAGAGAATAGCAACTGGGGAAAGTACATGATTGCATGTGTCGATGCCGACTACGACTACCTGATGCAGAGAGCTACGCCCATTTCGAAGGAAATCATCGACAACCCCTTCGTCTTCCACACCTACGTCTACGCCATCGAGAACTACCAATGCTACGCCCGGGGGCTCCACGAGGTGTGTGTAATGTCGACCCTCAACGACAAACTGATTGTCGACCTCGAGGCCTTCATGGCAGAGTATAGTCGCATCATATGGCCCCTGTTCGTGTGGAACGTGTGGGTGTATCGCTACGACTACTACTCGCGCTTTACGCTCATGGACTTCGGTGGCCTGGTGGGCATACGCGACATCAATCCCTACCATCCCGAACGCACGCTGGAGACGCTGCGCCACACCGTCAACCGCAAGATAAACTGGATGCAGCAGCACTATCCGCAGGGCAAGCAGACCTACAAGCCACTGCGCGACGAATTATTGTCGCTCGGCATCACTCCCGATACGACTTACCTATACATGCAGGGGCACACGTTGTTCGAGAATGTCGTGCTCCCCCTACTCACCCCCATCTGCACCCAACTGCGCAAGGAGCGCGAAAACGAGATTCGGCGCAACGCCGTGCATGCCCAGCAGCGGCAGAACGAACTTTCGTGCTACCAACGGCGCCAAAGCCCAATCGACCTGATGCTGCGCAAGAGCACCAAGTTCCGGGAGTCGGAAGTCTTCAGCCGGCTGCGCGCCGACCTTCTGCACTTCATTCAAGGTCTGGAGAAGAAAGAAGAATAGGCCGTAGGCTACTATTACGACAACTTACCGATAAGCTTACTTACGATATTGTCGCCCGGCTTGCGGAAGAAGCAATCCATTTTCTTTATCTGGCCGTCGGTGGCAAAGACCACAACGCTGTCGCCAGCCTGTATCCGGGTATTACCATTGACTGACATACCAATGCCCTCACGGATGAGTCCACCCAGGGATACCCCGTGCGGGAACCGCTGTTCGCGAATGAGCTTCCCTGTGATGGGCGACCCCTCTTGGGCCACGAATTCTGCGACGTCGGCATTGGCTATTGTCAGGCTCTTCATCGTCGTCACGTCGGCGTTCAGCATGAGCTGGTGGATGTGGCTGGCGGCAATGGCTTTCTTGTTGATAATCGTACCGATGTCGAGCTTCTCTGCCATGTTCACGTAGTCCATGTTTTCGACCAAGGCCACCGTCTTGCGCACGCCCAGTCGCTTGGCAGCAAGGCATGCGAGGATGTTGGTTTCGGTTTCGGGAGTCAAGGCTGCAAAGGCCTGATACTTGCGGATGCCCTCGTCAACGAGCGTTCCGGTGTCACGACCGTCGCCGTGAATAACCACGATGTCGTCGTTCTCCAGCAGTTCATTCAGCTGGTAGCAGCGTTCCTCGTTGCGTTCCACAATCTTCATCGACAGCCAGTCAGGCTTCTTTCGAGCAAGCTGCACTGAGATGCGCCCGCCGCCCATTATCATCACGCGCTTCACGTCGGGATAGTCTTCCTTGCCCACGAGCTCGCGGATGAGGGAGGTGTGCTTGCGTGTTGTCACAAAGTAAGCGATGTCACCCAACTGCAGGACGTCGGCACCACCAGGGATAATGGTCTGGTCGTCGCGTTTAATCGTTACGATGTGGTAGGGAGCGTCGGGCGGACAGAGCTCGCGCAGGGGTATGTCGAAGATGCGAGCGCCCTCGCGCAATTTTATTCCCATCATAATCAGGGCCCCGTTGTGTATCTCCCAATACTGGCGCACCCACGAGTGCATCAGACCCTCAAGTATCTCCTGTGCTGCCAACACTTCGGGATAGATGAGCGAGTCGATACCCATGCGGCCGAACATTTCTACATATTGCGGCTGCACGTACTCGGCGTTATCCACACGGGCTACGGTCTTTCGTGCGCCAAGAGTGTGGGCGAGCATACAGCAGGTGATGTTGCGCGCCTCGTCGGGCGTCACCGCGATGAACAGGTCGGCATGCTGCACACCAGCGCTTTTCATCGTTCCTATACTGCTGGGCGATGAGTTTATGGTCATCAGGTCGTAGCTGCCCGAGTCGGTGAGCATCTCTGTCTTTTCCTGACTTTCGTCGATGACCACGATGTCCTGGTCGTCTCTGGAAAGGAGCTGGGCCAAGTGGGTACCCACGGCTCCTGCGCCGGCAATAATAATTTTCATGGTTCTTAGGGGTGAGAAGATGAGGAATGATGAGTGAGCACGCGGAGGATGGCCTCTTTGTCGATGCCCACGAGGTGATAGAGTTCGGCAGGCGTGCCATGTTCGACGAAGCGGTCGGGCAATCCCATGCGCACCACCTCAATCTGGCACTGATGGTCAGACAGCCATTCCAGAACGGCTGAGCCCAGGCCTCCCGTGGTTACTCCGTCTTCGATGGTTATGATGCGGCGGTAACGGGAAGACACCTCCTGCATGATTTGTTCATCCAAGGGTTTCAAGAATCGCATATCGTAGTGGGCGACATCCTCGGCCGCGCACTCACGGATGGCTTCAGCAGCCTCGTTGCCGATAGGGCCCAACGAAAGGACTGCCGTCGCACCCTGTCCGTCACGCAGGCGCCGGCCACGTCCGACAGGCACCTCCTCCAGAGGGCAGCGCCAGTCGCTGAGTATGCCGCGGCCTCGCGGATAGCGGATTACGAAGGGACCCTTATGGGGCAATTGTGCGGTATACATCAAGCGCCTCAACTCTGCTTCGTCCATTGGCGACGCTATAGTTAGATTAGGTATGGGACGCAGGAAGGCCAAATCGAAGGCTCCATGGTGAGTGGCCCCATCCTCGCCTACCAGGCCTGCACGGTCGAGACACAGCACCATGTCGAGGCCACTGATGGCCACGTCGTGTATGATGTTGTCGTAAGCGCGTTGTGAGAAGGAGGAGTAGATGTTGCAGAACGGAAGCATTCCCTCGCGGGCCAGTCCTGCCGAGAAGGTCACGGCATGTCCCTCGGCGATGCCCACATCGAAGGTGCGTTCGGGCATCTCGTTCATCATTATCGACAGGCTACAACCCGAGGGCATGGCCGGCGTGACACCCACGATTCGGGGATTACGGCGTGCCAGTTCCAGAATAGTCTCGCCAAAGACGTCTTGGTATCGTAGCGGCTGAGGGCCGGAGGTGGTGCTCTTCAGGCGCTCACCCGTCTCCGGGTCGAACCTACCTGGTGCATGCCACAGCGTTGCGTTGCGCTCGGCGGGCTCAAAGCCTTTACCCTTAATCGTGTGGAGGTGGAGCATCTTGGGGCCCTTCAGATCCTTGATGCGCTGGAGGGTGCGCACGAGTTCCACCACGTTGTGGCCGTCTTCAGGACCAAAGTATCTGATGTTCAATCCCTCGAACATATTTCGCTGGTTCGTGAGCAGCGACTTGATGGCGTTGTTGAAACGCAGGACGCGCCCCTTGCGGTCGTCATTCAGGATATGCCATCGGTACAAGACCTTGGAGGCCTTGTATCGCAAACCATTGTAGAAAGAACTTGTGTGAAGTTTGTGCAGGTACTCCCCCATGCCGCCTACGCTGCGGTCTATGCTCATATCGTTGTCATTCAAGATGATGAGCATATCGTTCGGGGTCGACGACACATTGTTGAGTCCCTCGAAGGCCAAGCCGCCCGTCATGCTGCCGTCGCCGATGACTGCCACCACGTGGTGGCTATCGCCTTGCTGGCGCGTGGCCACCGCCATGCCCAGAGCTATAGAAATGGAGTTGGATGCGTGGCCACAGGTGCAGGTATCATATTCACTCTCCTCGGGCGAGGGGAATGGCTTCAGGCCGCCCAACTTGCGGTTGGTGTGGAACCGCGCACGTCTTCCCGTCAGTATCTTGTGGCAATAGGCCTGGTGGCCCACATCCCACACGATACGGTCGTTGGGGGTATCAAATACATAATGTAAGGCCACAGTGAGCTCCACTGTGCCCAGGCTCGATGCAAAATGACCAGGGTTGTCGGCCAACTCATGGATAAGAAACGTGCGTAATTCGTCGCACAACTGAGGCAAACTTTCCAGCGGCAACTGCCTCAGGTCGGCCGGATATGTTATTGTTTCAAGTAAATTCACAACTGCAAAGGTACAAATAATTGGTGATACGGAAAAGACACTTGCATAAATTTGTTACATTATTATCGCCCAAGCACGCGAGCAACAAAGCGACGTATTGTCTCACTCCCAGCGACGCTATGTCTCGCCCTTTGCGACGCTATG
>CALZQV010000092.1 GCA_945828295.1 uncultured Prevotellaceae bacterium
CATGCAAACCGCATTGGCTGAGATTACGTCTTTCCCCGAGATTCCTCTTCGTGTGTCAATAAACGAGTATGTGGAAATTGGCAAGATGTACAGCACGCCTCGCAGTGGAAGTTACATCAACGGAATGCTTGACACTATTGCCAAGCGCCTGATTGCCGAGCACAAAATTGAGAAAGCCGAGTAATAATAAAATAGAATAGAAACGAATTATTTAAAGATAAATGACTATGAACACAATGTTTATCCTGCTCCAAGCTGCATCTGGCCAACAAGGCGGTATGTCGTTCCTCATTATGATGGTGGTTATCTTTGCCATCATGTGGTTTTTCATGATTCGTCCCCAGCAGAAGAAGCAGAAGGAGATTCAGAACTTCCGTAACTCCATTACGGTGGGTAGCTCGGTTGTAACGGCAGGTGGAATTTATGGTACCGTGAAGGGCATCGACGAATCTGATAACACGCTGATGATTGAGATAGCCCATGATGTAAAGGTGAAGGTAGACCGCAACTCGGTTTATGCCACCGCTCCTCTTAACGATAAAGTATAATATCATTCTGCCACATGAAGGCCCGTTTCCAGGTTCAGGACTTGTGGAGAAAAGTCAAGGACTTCTTGCTCAACGCAATGGGCAAGGAGTTTCTTGTATTTCTCTTCTTCCTGGCCCTCTCTGCTGGATTCTGGCTTTTGCAGACATTAGACGAGACGTTCGAGGCGGAGGTAAAGATACCGCTTGTGCTTGTCGATGTGCCAGAGGATGTGATGATTACGACTCCTCTGCCTGAGGCATTGGAAGTTACGGTCAAGGACAAAGGGGCAACGCTTATGCGCTATTGGCGCCATTCGATGCAACCCATTCTGATTTCCTATCGTGACTATCAGGGAAGCTCGACCAACGGAATGGTTCGCATCATGCAATCCGACATACAGAAGGCCGTTCAGTCGCGTATGTTCTCTTCGTCTCGCGTCCAATCAATCAGGCCCGATACCCTCGAATTCTTCTTCAATCACGGACGAAACTCTACGATTCCGGTGACTGTTGCCGGAAAGGTGGAGACGAATCCTCAGTACTATTTGCTTGATGTCAGCACGACGCCCAGCGAGGTGCGTGTGTTTGCTCCATCGTCGATGCTCGACACACTGCTGGCTGTGCGCACTGTTGATGTCAATCTTACGGATTTGAAGGAGAATAAATCTGTGGAGGTTGCGCTCCAGCCAATACGTGGCGCCAAGATAGAACCCTCGACGGTGACGTTGACGGCAATGGTCGATGTCTACATGGAAGATGTAGTTGAGATACCCATTGTGTCGTTAAACTTCCCTGCCGGCAAGCATTTGCGCACGTTCCCCCCGACGGTTAAGGTTACCTATACGGTGGGTTATTCGCGCAGTAAGGATGTGAAGCAGAAGAACTTCGTCTCAGTCGTTACTTATGAGGACCTGCTCGTGTTGCAGGAAGAGGGCGCAACGAAGATACCCGTGCGCCTGAAAACAATCCCCGAGGGCGTGACGAACGTCCGCATAGAACCCAGTGAACTCGATTTCCTGGTGGAGACTGTTAACGAAGATGAGTAAGCGCGTGATACGTTTGGGCATAACGGGAGGTATCGGTTCGGGCAAGTCGTTTGTTAGCCGTGCGTTGGAAGAACGCTTCGGTGTTCCTGTCTATAACTGCGACCAACGTGCTCGCCATATCACGGTTTCGGACGAAGGCGTCATTAGAGAACTGTCGACACTGATTCCGAATGCTTATGACGCCGACGGAAAGTTGAATAAGAGGGCAGTGTCCGATTTCTTATTTTCGTCCGACGAACACGCGAGAATGGTCAACGGAATCATACATCCTGCCGTGCGACGCGATATGCATGAGTGGATATCGTCGCATGGTGAAGAGAAGATTGTTGCTGTGGAAAGTGCGATTCTCTTCGAAAGCGGTTTCGCGCAGGACTTCGACCACGTGCTCTTTGTGGATGCTCCGCTCGATGTTCGTGTGAGGCGCGTTATGAAGCGCGACGGCGTTGCGGAGGCTGAGGTGGAACGTCGCATTGCCCGTCAGCAGAGCGACGAAGACCTCCGTCGTGCCGATTCGGTCATTGTGAACGATGGTCACGCCGATGTCCCCTCTCAGTTATCCTCGTTGCTATCCCATCTCTCGCCTATGGCATGAGTCAATAAATGCATCAGAATATTAAACATAGAAACACAAACACCTAAACACATACAATTATGCTGAAAACAATTTTAGCCATTTCTGGTAAGCCCGGGCTCTATAAGCTCGTTTCTCGCGGCAACCGCAACCTTATCGTTGAATCACTCGACGCAAACCACAAGCGCCAGCCGGCCTTTGGCGCCGACCGCATCATCTCGTTGGCCGATATCGCCATGTATACTGAAGAAGAAGAAGTGCCCCTTCGTCAGGTGCTCACCAACATTAAGGAGCGAGAGAAGGGTGCCGTCGTGTCGTCTCTCGATTATAAGACGGCCAGCAAGGATGAACTGTTCGACTTCATGGCAAAGGTGCTTCCTTCGTTCGACCGCGACCGCGTGCATGCCTCTGACGTGAAGAAACTGATTCAGTGGTACAACATATTAATTGAGAACGGAGTTAGCGATTTCTCTGAAGACCTTCAGGAGACACCTGGCGACAACATCGACGACCGCAAGTAATCGTCCTGCATAACCCACATAAAAAGAATACTAATCCTCCGCCTGAGGATTAGTATTCTTTCTTTATAACATTACTATTCTTCTGCCAAAGACAATACGTCGCTCCGCCCATAACGAAGCATCGTTTTGTCCGGAGCGAAGCATCGTTGATTTTAGAGCAATACGAGACCCGCAAGTCCGCAAAGCAGAATAACGTGGATGGGGTTCATTTTATAGACTTTCGTGGATATGAAAGCAAAGCAGAACAGAGCCACGCTGATGCCAAACTGCCACGCATTCTCGCTTGGGGTGGAAAAGTTTTCGGAATTCATCAGACATAGTGACGCTGCTGCCAGCAATCCAACAACCGCAGGCCTGAGACCCAGGAACACGTGCTCCACGATGGGGTGGTTCTTGTATGCCATCAGGAAACGGCTGATGAGAATCATTAGGACGAACGATGGAAGAACGACTGCAAAGGTGGCTATCGAACTGCCCAGGATGCCCCAATACCAGGCGTGCCCGGCATTCACCACAGCACTGTAGCCCACATACGTTGCCGCGTTTATGCCAATAGGTCCGGGCGTCATCTGCGAAACGGCCACAATGTCGGTGAACTGTCCCATCGTCATCCAATGGTAGTGGTTTACGACTTCGCCCTGTATCATACTAATCATGGCATATCCGCCTCCAAAGCCAAAGAGGCCAATCTGGAAGAACGTCCAAAAGAGGAGAAGTAATATTGCAATCATAGTTTATCCTCCTTTATTTGTCCGTAAAGGTAGCCTCCGATGCCGGCAGCCAGAATCACGTAGATGGGACTTACGCCAAAGAGCCAGATGAGAAGCGTGGCCACAATCGGAATCCAGATGTTATAGCGACTAATCTTAGCCATCTGCGCCATCTTGAATACGGGTGCGGCAATGAGTGCCACAACGGCAGGACGGATACCGCGAAATATCCTTTCGACGTAGATATTGTCGCGGAACTGTTGGAACAGCAGGGCGATGGCCAGGATGATAAGGAACGAGGGTAGGGCAGTGCCGAGTGTCGTCACTACGGCCCCACGGCTGCCCCTGAGCTTATATCCGATGAAGATTCCGATGTTGATGGCAAAGATGCCTGGGCACGACTGAGCCACAGCCATCAGGTCGAGCAACTCCTCGCGCTCAATCCACTTCTTTTCGTCCACAACCTTTGCTTCGATGAGCGGAATCATTGCATATCCGCCACCGATGGTGAACAGGCCTATCCGAAAAAACGTACTAAATAGCTCCCACATGTCGCTAATTCCCCTATCGCTTTTTCTCCTCCACCCATCGGCGAGCATTAACGAAAGCCTCAATCCACGGAGTAACCTCATCCATTCCGTGCTCCTGAGGATACCAGCCACATTGCCAGGGGAAGATGGCGCGCTCGAGGTGGGGCATCATTGCCAGATGGCGACCGTCGGCCGAACAGATGCCTGCCACATTATAGTCACTTCCGTTGGGGTTACCAGGATATTCTGCATAATTGTACTTGGCCACAATATTGTAGGCCTCAGGCTTCGCAGGCAGGTGGAACTTTCCCTCGCCGTGAGCTACCCAAATGCCCAGTTTGCTACCACTGAGCGAGCCAAACATAATGCTCTTATTTTGTGGTATTTCAAGGCTCAGGTAGGCCGATTCGAACTTTCTTGAATCGTTGTGCAACATGCGTGGCCGCGACTCCTGCTGAATTAATCCCAGTTCCACCATAAGCTGGCAACCATTGCAGATGCCCAGCGATAGCGTGTCCTCTCGGGCATAGAAGCGATCCAGCGCTTCCTTAGCCTTGGGGTTATACAGGAAGGCACCTGCCCAGCCCTTTGCAGAGCCAAGTACATCACTGTTCGAGAAACCGCCGCAGAAGACAATCATATTCACGTCCTCCAGCGTTTCACGCCCTTCCACGAGGTCGGTCATCATGACATCCTTCACGTCGAAGCCTGCCAAATAGAGGCTGTAGGCCATTTCGCGCTCGCCGTTTGTGCCTTTCTCGCGTATGATTGCAGCGCGAACGCCAGAGCTATTCCGCCTGTCGGCCGTCAGTCCATAACTGGCCAATGTTCCCTTGAAACCCTTTGCAAATTCAATCTCCACAGGTTGCTGCTTGTAATGTTCAAAGCGCTCCTTGGCCTTGCCATTTATGCTTTGCTGGCAGTCAAGCAGATAACTGCTCTTGTACCATACGTCGCGCATGTGGTCAATGTCGAGTGTCATTTCCGTTTCACCCTTGCGAACAACGATGTTGCGCTCTTTCGACGGCACACCGATATAGATGAATCCCACACCGACTTCATCCAATAATTTCTTGAACTCCTCTTCGTGCTTCGTGGCCACCTGTACGACGACGCCTGGATTTTCAGCGAACAGTATTTTGGTCAGGCTTTCCTCATCAAAGTTGTTCAGATTGATTTTCAAGCCTCCCTTGGTATTGGCAAAACACATTTCCAGAAGAGTAGTGATGAGACCACCTGCCGAGATGTCGTGACCAGCCAGAAGATATTGTTTCTCAACACAGTCCTGAATGGCATTAAATGCATCGCGGAAGTATTCGGGGTTGGTCACCGTGGGCGCGTCGCTACCTATGCGGTTAAGGCTTTGCGCAAAGGCAGAACCGCCCAATCGCAGTTTGTCGAACGAGAAGTCAATGTGGTATAGCGCACTCTTTGGCTCGTCGGCCAGCACGGGGCTCACAACCTTGCGGATGTCGCTGACTTCGCCTCCACTGGTTACAATGACGGTGCCCGGTGATATTACCTTCGAGCCATCGGGATATTTCTGTGTCATCGACAAGGAGTCCTTACCTGTTGGCACGTTGATGCCCAATTCGCAGCAGAAGTCGCTCAGAGCCTCCACGCCTTGATACAGGCGGGCATCCTCGCCTTCCTGTGAGCGGCAAGGCCACATCCAGTTCGCGCTCAGGCTAACACTATCCAAATGTTCGGCCAAGGGAGCCCAAACAATATTCGTCAAACTCTCGGCCACCGACAGCACGCTTCCCGCAGCGGCATTGGCAAGGGCGGCTTGTGGCGCATGGCCCAGTGCTGTGGCTATGCCTCGCCGGCCGCGATAGTCAAGGGCAACCACGCCGCAGTCGGAGAGCGGCAACTGCAGCTGTCCCTGGCATTGCTGACGTGCGACCTTGCCCGTAACCGAACGGTCTACTTTGTTCGTCAACCAATCCTTGCAGGCAACAGCCTCAAGCTGCAAAACTTTTTCGATAGCTTCGGTCAGATTCAAATCATCTTTGCAGTCTACATCCTTATATGTATGCTCGACCGTGTTGTCACGCATCACCGTTTTGGGTGAATGGCCAAACATGTCGGCAACGTCAAGATCGAAGGGACGCACACCATCCTTCTGCTCAAAGGCAAAGTGGGCATCGCCGGTGGTTTCGCCAACAACGTAGAGCGGGGCACGCTCGCGTTCGGCAATCGCCCTGACGTGGTCGAGATGTTCCTCTTGGATAAGCAGTCCCATGCGCTCCTGGCTTTCGTTGGCGATGATTTCCTTGCTTGATAGCGTTTTGTCGCCTACGGGCAGTTTGTCCATTTCGATAAGACCGCCACATTCTTCCACCAGCTCGCTCAGGCAGTTGACGTGTCCTGCACTTCCGTGGTCGTGGATGCTGACAATCGGATTTACCTCTTCTTCGCACAGGGCGCGTACAAGGTTGTTGGCGCGTTTCTGCATTTCGGGGTTGGCGCGCTGCACGGCATTAAGCTCGATGCCGTTGGAATAACGTCCCGTGTCTACACTCGACACAGAACCTCCTCCCAAGCCGATGCGATAGTTCTCGCCACCGACAACCACGATTTTGTTGCCCTTCTGCGGTGTACCTTTCAGACAGTCGCGCTTTGTTCCGTATCCGACACCGCCTGCAAGCATGATAACTTTGTCGTAGGCATATTGGGGACCACCTTCCTCCTGATGTTCGAAGGTCAGCACGGAGCCGCAAATGAGTGGCTGGCCGAATTTGTTGCCAAAGTCACTTGCTCCGTTCGAAGCCTTGATAAGTATTTGCTCGGGAGTTTGGTATAACCACTTTCTGACGGGCAGAATCTTTTCCCACGACCGCTCCTCCTCGGTGCGAGGGTAGCTGGTCATATACACGGCAGTTCCGGCAATGGGCCACGAACCTACGCCGCCGCCCATGCGGTCGCGTATTTCACCACCAGTTCCTGTCGAAGCTCCGTTAAAGGGCTCGACCGTCGTCGGGAAGTTATGGGTTTCAGCCTTAATGCTGATGACGCTCTCGATGTTCTTTATAATGAAATAGTCGCTCGTGGCGTGGTTTGCTGGTGCAAACTGCTCGACAATTGGACCTTTGGCAAAAGCCACGTTGTCCTTATATGCCGAAATAATCTTATGGGGGTTCTCCTGTGTCGTTTTCTTAATCATTTGGAAAAGCGACGATGGCTTTTCTTCGCCATCGATGATGAAGGTGCCCCCGAATATCTTGTGGCGGCAGTGCTCGGAATTTATCTGTGCGAAGCCAAAGACTTCGGAATCCGTGAGTTTCCTCCCGAGGCGTTTCTCGATGCTATGCAGGTAGTCGATTTCCTCGGCGCTCAGTGCCAAGCCTTCTTCCTCATTGTAGGATTCAAGATCGTCAATCATGCGAATGGGTGCGGGCTGGATGTCGACGTTGAAGATACCTTGATCCAAACCTTTATACATTCGCTGAAGCATAGGGTCATAGTTGGCCTGTTCGCTTTCTACCGGAAAGTATTCTTCTATACGCAAAATGCCGCGAAGATTCATGTTTTGTGTAATCTCGACGGCATTTGTACTCCAAGGCGTCACCATTTCTCGGCGTGGGCCGATAAAGAAACCATC
>CALZQV010000093.1 GCA_945828295.1 uncultured Prevotellaceae bacterium
ATCTGTTCAGCGTGTCCTTCTGGTGGAAACGCACGTTTGTGTTGCCGTCACTGTTGCCCTTTGGGCTTCCTCCTCCTCGCAAGGCATAGCCAAAGCAAGCTTTGTCTCTGCTCTTGCTTCGTTCGTCGGTTCTCAATGCCGACAATCAAGTCGCCAATAACCGCCACGCCAGGGCGATAACCAAGGAACTTCTTGTATGTAGGCTTCGCATCATACTTCTCAGCCTCTATGAACTGGTGGTCGAAGTCAACGTCATACCCCTCACCCTCTTTCAGCTGCCCTGTGGACAATAGGCAATTGAGGAGCAGCGTATTCAGCTTGTCTGTCGTGTTGAAGTCGTAGGTCTTGCCAGTGTCGGATGTGTAGGAAATATTATGGCCTCTTAACCTTCACCGACCGCAGACAGCTGAGGGAGTGGTTTGAGCGGAACCATCTTTCAGAAAGATGTTGCTGGGTAGCCTGCAACAGGTCGAAGACGGTGAAGCCCGGCACGCTTCCTTACATAGAAATTGTTGAAGAAACCCTTTGCTTTGGGTGGATTGACTCCACACTGAAGAAACTCCCTGACGGGCGACTGGCTCAGCGGTTGTCGCCTCGCAGGAAAGGCAGCCATTAGACAGAACTCAATCGGCTACGCTGTCACGACCTTGAGCGTCGTGGGTTGATGACGGAATACGGAAGAAGGGCCCTCAGATGAGGGGCATGCCCGCCCGGCGGCAGGCGTTGCGCATCTCTTCGGGCCAAATGCTGGACTGGGTCTCGCCGATGTGGGCCTTGTGGAGCAGTATCATGCAAAGGCGGCTCTGGCCGATGCCTCCACCAATGGAGAGCGGGAGGGTGCCTTCGAGCAGGCGGCGGTGGAAGTAGAGTTGCTTGCGGTCGTCCTTGCCCTGAAGCTCCAGCTGGCGCAGGAGTGCCTCCTTGTCGACGCGTATGCCCATCGACGAGAGTTCGATGGCGCGGCCGAGCACGGGATACCAGATGAGCAGGTCGCCGTTAAGGCCGCAGAAGCCGTCGTTGTTGGGCGTGCTCCAGTCGTCGTAGTCGGGGGCGCGCAGGTCGTGCTCCTTCCCGTCGCCCAGCTTGCCGCCGATGCCCATGATGAAGACGGCGCCGTGTTCTTTGCATATGGCGTCCTCGCGCTCCTTGGGTGTGAGGTTGGGGTAGCGACGGCGAAGTTCCTCGCTGTGGATAAAGTAGATGTCGTCCGGCAGATAGGGGTGGAGCTGGGGATAGGTTTCGCAGATGAAGAACTCGGTGCGCAGGATTGCGGAGTATATCTTGTTTACAATCTTCTTCAGGAAGGCGAGGTTGCGCTCCTGACTGGTCATCACGCGCTCCCAGTCCCACTGGTCGACGTAGAGTGAGTGGATGTTGTCAAGCTCTTCGTCGGCGCGGATGGCGTTCATGTCGGTGACAATGCCGAAGCCGGGCTGCACCTCATATTCGGCCAGGGTTACGCGCTTCCACTTTGCCAGCGAGTGGACAACCTCGGCCGTGGCCTCGTTCATGCACTTGATGGGGAACGAAACGGGACGCTCTATGCCGTTGAGGTCGTCGTTCAGACCTAGGCCGCGAAGCACGAACAAGGGGGCCGTGACACGGCGTAGGCGCAGTTCGGTGGAGAGACTGTTGAGAAAGAAATCCTTGATTTTCTTGATGGCCAGCTCGGTTTGCTTCAGGTCAAGCACGGCCTTATATTCGCTGGGCATTGTCAGGTTGGAACGCATGTAATTATCTTTTTACTTTAGAAACACGTCGGCAAAGATAAAAAATATTTATTAAATAAGAGCGCCGATTGCCAATAAATTGCTATCTTTGCAGTCGCAATTGGCTCCGTAGCTTAGCTGTATAGAGCGTCAGATTCCGGTTCTGAAGGTCGAGGGTTAGAATCCCTCCGGGGTCACAAAACAAACGGAGGAGCGCATCTTGGGTATCGCTCCTCCGTTTGTTTCTTTACTTACATTTGTGTTTTGAACCAATTTGTGATTTGCCGGAATAGATGGTAGCGCGTGTTGCCGCCGTAGATGCTGTGGTTGCGGTTGGTGTAGGTTTGCATCTTGAAATCCTTGTCGGCCTGGACGAGCGCCTCGGCGTATTCGGCGGTGTTGCGGAAGTGCACGTTGTCGTCGGCCAGTCCATGGCAAATGAGTAGATTGCCGTTCAGCTGTGAGGCGCGCGAAATGGCGCTCACGTCGTAGCCCTCGGGGTTCTCCTGCGGCGTGCGCATGAAGCGTTCGGTGTAGACGCTGTCATAGTAGCGCCAGCACGTCGGGGGTGCAACAGCCACTCCTGCGGCAAACACTGGGCGGCCTTCCGACATAGACATGAGCGTGCAGAAACCGCCATACGACCAGCCCCAGATGCCGATTCTATTCTTGTCGACGTAGGGCAGTGTGCCCAGGTACAGAGCAGTCTCCACCTGGTCTTCGGCCTCCAATTGGCCAAGTCGCAGGTATGTCTGCTTTTCGAACAAGGCACCGCGGCCGCCCGTTCCGCGCCCGTCGACACAAACGCTGATGAAGCCCTGCTGGGCCAGATACTGTTCGTAAAGGCAGCCTTCCATGTTGCCCGTGCTCCAGCTGTCGAGCACCTGCTGGCTACCCGGGCCGCTGTATTGGAATAGGATGACGGGATATTTCTTGCCTGGGCTGAAGCTGGCATGCTTCACCATGAAACCGTTCAGCTCGGTACCTCCCGATGTGCGGAAGGTGAAGAATTCCCGCTGGCCAAGTTGTTTCGCTGAAAGCCTGTCAGCAAGCTCCTTGTTGTCGATGAGCGTCTTCAGCGTTCTGCCGGAAGCGTCGCGCAGGGTGGTTACGGGCGGCGTCTGCAGGTTGCTGTAAACGTTGATGAAGTACTTAAACGTCTTGCTGAAAATGGCACTATTGGTACCTTGCTCCGTGGACAGCTTGGTCTCACGGCCCTTAACGTCTGTCTTGTAGACCGTGCGGCGCAGCGGACTTTCCTTAGTTGATGCGTAGTAAAACGTCAGTCCCTTTGGGTCGTAGCCATAGAAATCGGTGACCGAGAATTCGCCCCGTGTCACCTGCTTCTTCAGGTTTCCGTTGAGGTCGTACTGATAGATGTGGTTCCAACCATCGCGCTCGCTGCACATGGCAAAGCCGCCTGCGAAGAACTGCATTTGGTTGCAGGCGTTCTCGCCGATGTACTTGTCCACTTGGTCGCGAACGGCCAGGCGTGCTTCCGTGGAACGTGGGTTGGCCATGTAGATGTCCATACGGTCCTGATGGCGATTGAGCGTTACGACGGCCAGCTTCGATGGGTCGCTGGTCATGAAGATACGAGGGATGTAGCCGTCCTTGTTGAGCGGAACCTGCATGGTGCGTGTCTGGTGGCTCTTTATGTCGTAGGAGAGCACACTCACCTTGCTGTTCTGTTCGCCAGCCATAGGATATTTGTACGTGTAGGCGCCGGGATAGGTGAGATATTCTTGGCGCTCGGGACTAAGTCCCTTGTACCATGGAAAAGAGAACTCTGGCACTTCGCTCTCGTCGTAACGAATCCAGCAGAGCATGGTGTTGTCGGCGTTGAACGTGAGGCTGCGGTCGCAAACAAATTCTTCCTCGTTAACCCAGTCGGGCTTGCCGTTGATAATCTTGTTGAACTCGCCGTCCTTTGTCACTTGGCTCTCGCTGTTTGAGAAAAGGAGCTTCACGAGGTGGATGTTGTTTTCCCTGACAAAGGCCACCATGTAGCCGTCGGGGCTCCAGACGGGACATTCCTGTGGCCCGCCGTCGGACAGCGGAGCCAAGGTTTTGTTCCTTACATTATATATATAATATACGGCAGTCTTCGAACGACGGTAGATTCGTTGGGTTTTGGTCTGAATGAGGATGTTCTTCTCATCGGGGCTCATGATGTATCCATCGATGCGGTCCACCTTTATTTTGCCGCGCGTTGTGGTCACGTCGAACAGGACGCCGGTCTTTTCGCCATTGCGGAAGGCATAGGTTATAATCTGCTTGTTGTCGGAACTCAGCTGTGAATACTGTTCGCCATCGTTCAACGGGTTGATGCCGTAGATGCGACGAGCGCTGTATTTCCCGGCGCAGATATCCTTGAGTTCCAAGTTTGCCTCTGCTGCTACGGACAAGCATATGGCCAAGCCGAGCAGCAGTAGGAGAGAGATTAATCGTTTCATGTCTTTTACGTTATACGTTGATTATTTGATGTACTTCTTGCCCTTGCTGACGACAATTCCCTTCTGTTGCGGCTGGGCGATTTTGCCGTCAAGCGTGTAGGTGGCTTCCTCGGTTTCCGGGACTGCGCTCACCCCCTTTATGCCAACGGCGGTTTCGCCAATGAGGAAGTATTCCTTCTCGCGGGCCGAGCTTGAGGTGAGCTTCAGGTAAGCGACACCCGTAGGAATCGTTGCTGTCGTGACGCGGAAGTATCCAGTACCAATACCTTCGCGCTCTTCCCATTGGTAATATGATGTAGTGCTGTTGCTTTCTACTGAGGCAGGCAGGATTCCGTCGCCAAAAAGTTTGTTTACCGAGGGACGAGACACGCTGACACTTGCCGGCCGCAAGCATATCTCGCTGTTGGGCTTTCCCTTAATCAAGAACCCAGTTTGTGCAGGGATGGTGCCCTTAATCTGAGCAAGTTTCAGGGTGTCGACGTTCGTGTTTACATTATTGACGTAGTAAACCATTACGTCGCTGGGGACTTGCAGTGCATATTCAGTGTAGAGGGATACCCAACCCGAGGCCGGGAGCGTGGCATGCAAGGAATACTGACGGGCGGGATCGTAGGACAGATGGGGCGGTTGGTTGTAACCGACGTTTTGGTTCGCAATGCCCTCGGCATACTGACGATTGTCCATCAGGTGGGGCAGTCGATAGTTGCTCTCAAAGTTGGTTGCCGTGATGATAAGAGCCATGTTCTCTGAATTCCATGTGACAATCTCTTCACGCCAGTCACCCAACATGTCGCCCATGACGCAGGGATTATATTTAGAGGAGTTATTGAGCGTGCCGGGAGTGTAGTTGGAACCATTCACCTGTATGCGGTCGAAGGAACGGGCACTCGCGTTCCAGTGTGCAAGAACACTCTTGTCAAAGAATTCGTCGTAGGGGTCGCCGTCCCAATAGATGCGGTTGTTGATGCTTGCTCCGCTGGAGCCAATGGCCCACGATTGAGCAATGGTGTTACCCTTGCAGTCCATTAGGGCAGAGGTGCATGATGCCATCAGTTCGGCACCCTCGTTCGATGAGTCGAAGTTTGCAGCCAATCCTCTTCCGGTATCTCCTCCAGCTGTTTGATGAACCAGCAGCTTTCCGCTCTTGGCATCACGCAGTTCAAAGCCATAGGGGCTTTTCTCGTGGGGCATGAATATTTCCAATCCGTCGTTGTCCCAGTCGAAATCGCCGAGATGCAGGGCATCGCCGTGCCCTAATCCGGTACGGTGGACGATGGTCTTGCCGTCGTCATCCAGGCAGGCCGAACCATACACAATTTCATCCTTCCCGTCATCATCAACGTCGCCAGACAGACAGAAGTGAGCACCTTCGCCCCAGAGTTCCTTGCCACTTGTACTACTTCTATGTATCCAGTAGGGCTTCAGCTCGCTTCCGTCCCATGTGTAGGCTCCTAAAGAAGCGCCGCTATAATAGCCGCGACACATTACTGCACAGGGCGTTTTCCCGTCGAGATATGCAACACAGGCGATGTATCGTTCGCTTCGGTTCTGTTTTTCGTCGCCCCAGAACGAGGTGTTCACGTCGCCATATTTCGTGTGATATTCCGTCGTTGCGAGTTCGGCACCCGTGAGGCCGTCGAAGACGGTTACGTATTCCGGACCGGCATCGGGCTTTCCGCGACCGTTGAGCCATGACTTTGTTGGGTCGTCATTGCCCATCGTAACATAGTTTCCCTCGCCGTCAACTGTTCCGGGAGCTGTCTTGCAAACAAGTTCGCCGTATCCGTCTCCGTCGAAATCCCATACAAGGAATGGGGTGGTGTGGGCTCCACTGCAGATGTTGGGGCCGATATTGATGCGCCAAAGCTTTGTGCCATCCAGTTTGTAACAGTCGATGTAGGTGTCACTCGTTACACCATTGCTTGCAGCATCGCGCGAGTTCGAGGGGTCCCACTTCAGTACGATTTCGTATTCGCCATCGCCATCCATGTCGTAGAAGGCAGCGTCGTTGGGAGTGTACGTAGCACCGAGTCCACGCGTGTCAGTCGGCGCCGAAGTGGGAATCTCCATGCTCTGGTTGGCCCATGTCTTGCCACTTACTTCAGTTTCAATCAGGTTGTCATTCAGGTCATACACTTCGAGACGATAGTATGAAGTGCTTGATCCGCCGGTGTCGCGGAAGTTCGTGCGATTGTAGATGTAATTTCCGCTGTTGACTTTTGTGTTTTGGGCTGTAGCGTTCGTGCCGCGCCAAAGTTTGAACTTTACTTGGTTGTTGTCGCGCTCGCGATATCGCCAGCTTACGAGATTGCCGCTTGAGCCGCTTTGGCTAAGGTTGATTGACATCAGTCCGCGTTTCAGAGGAGTGGCTGCCGGCTTCTCTTCACGATATGTCACCTTAAACAAGAGACTAAACGTAAATACGCTTTCGCCGTTCTTATCCTTGATGGTGAATGTGGCAAGTTTATTGTTATACGAGGTCTCAACGCTATAGCCTTCTATTGCTGTTATTTCGAAGTCCGTAGGGTCGCCCTTGAGCAGCTCGTCGTACATGGCCTGCTCTCCGTTCTTAAGATGCGCGATAAGGTTTGTAAAGTTTCGAGTCTCGCCTGCCTTTGTCTTGAACGTCGCGTTACTAATGTAGTGGCCTGCGTTATATATGGGCTCGTCCACGACTCCCTCGATGGTAATGTTGCGGAATGCTATTGCCTTTGGGGTCTCCGTATCCACTCCATTAATATTATAAATATAGATAAAGAGAAGGAAGTTTTCACCGTCAACCAAATAATCACTCACCGTGTACTCGTGGTGTGAGTATCCGTTAATGTTCCCTTCCTTGGCCTGATTGCGAAGGGGAACCTGCGTGGTAGCTAAAGCCTTTTCGCTGCTTGACGTCGTCTTCAGGTAGACATCAAAGTTGCCGTAGTTCGTACCACACTTGGCGGCATCGAAAGATATTTTTGTTGGCTTGAACGTATGACCTGTTGCAGGTTTCACACCAAAGGCGATGTTATGACCGCCAGTTTTGCCCGTCTGTTTGGTGGTCACGTAATACATGCAGAAGGCGGGGTCGTATGTAGGAGCCTGATATCCGGTCTCTGCGTTTCCCGCAGTCATCACTGCAACCTTGGCGATAGCATTTCCAGCCAGGTACGAAGATGTGAGAACATTGTGTGTGTCACCAGTTATCGTTGCCGTCGATAGGTTTTCAGTATCACTTAGTTGCCATGTCACTGTTGCCTTTTGGCCCATAGAAGA
>CALZQV010000094.1 GCA_945828295.1 uncultured Prevotellaceae bacterium
CCGTTCCTCCATACCACCACCCCCCAACGACCCACGTCGTTGATCAGGACCCTCCGGGCGTTGGCGTCCGTACCGAGAACGTTACATTGGTTAGCGGCGCAGGCCTGCGCGCATTCAGTGTTGTTGTCAACTCCTTCCAGCTTCAGAGCAACGCTCAGGCCGAGCAGGCTCTTTTCGCCCAGAAGGGTTATGCTGCCCAGATTGTCTCTGCCATTGTTGATGGCAAGACCTACTATCGCGTTATCGCTTCTACACACGACACCAAGGAGCAGGCTGCTCAGAGCCGCGCTGCCATCCTGGGCTTGCGTCCCAGCGCATGGTTGCTCTATCAGAAATAAAACCTGAGTGAGTAGAATACTTGCAATAGATTATGGGGTCCGTCGCACAGGTATTGCTGTGACGGACCCCTTGCAGATAATTGCCAACGGGCTGACGACGGTCGACACGCGGCAGCTTCTCGGTTTCCTGACCGACTATGTCAAGCGCGAGAGTGTGGAACGGTTTGTCGTGGGGCGTCCCATGCAGACCAACGGTCGCGAAAGCGAGAACCTGCGTAACGTAGAACAGTTTGTTGCCCAGTTGCAAAAAAGACTGCCCGATATCCCCGTAACGTGGTGGGACGAGCGTTACACCAGCGTGATGGCCCACCAGACGATGCTCGAAAGCGGTATCGGGAAAATGGCACGGCGAAACAAAGCGCTTGTCGACGAAATCTCGGCTTGCATTATCCTGCAAGGATGGATGGAGCGCAGACAGTAGCCCATATCGCCTCAAAACCCTCAATCTCATATAACTATCCATAACTCGACATGATACTTCCAATTTATACATACGGCCAGCCCGTGCTGCGCAAGGTGGCGGAGGAAATAGATGAGACCTATCCTCAGTTGCCCGAACTGATACAGAACATGTGGGACACGCTCGCCCGAAGCGAGGGCATCGGCCTGGCAGCCCCGCAGGTGGGACTTAGCATTCGCCTGATTGTCATCGACCTCGACGTCATCAGCGAGGATATGCCACAATACGAAGGCTTCCGCCGCGTGTTCATCAACCCCTATATTGAGGAGTATGACGACACGGAGACCGACATCAGCGAAGAAGGTTGTCTCTCGTTGCCTGGCATTCACGAAAAGGTGCGACGCCCGACTCGTGTGCGCCTGACGTGGCAGGACGAGGACTGGCAGGAACACGACGAATGGATTGACGGCTATTTGGCACGTGTCGTTCAGCACGAAGTCGACCATCTTGAGGGCGAGGTATTTACCGACCATCTCAAGGGACTGCGCCGCCAAATGGTGAAGTCCAGCCTGAACGACCTGCTTAAAGGACGCTTCTCGTGCTCCTACAAGGTGAAGTTGAGGAAATGAAAAAATGAGAGTGTGAGAGAATGAGAAATGCTCCGACATGGCTTGCGAGTAAGAGAGCGTGGTGCATACTACTCTCTCATCTTCTCATACTCTCGTTTTCTTACGCTCAGATCAATACCGACCGTGTGATGCTGATGGGGCGAAATGCCCTATACTACGAGGACTACGTGCTCTCCATCCAGCGCTTCAACATGGTCATTAGCGCCAAGCCTTTCCTGTCTGAGCCGTATTTCTTCCGCGGGCTGGCCAAATTCTATCTTGAAGACTACAAGGGGGCCGAGGCAGACTGCACGAGTGCCATCGAGCGCAATCCGTATGTCGAAAACAGTTTTTCGCTGCGTGCCCTTTGCCGAGTCAACCTTCACGCCTTCGATCAAGCCGAGGCCGATTACACACGGGCCACCTCCATCAATCCCCAGAATGATGGCAATTGGCACAATCTTGTGCTGTGTCAGATGGAACTGAAAGCCTACGAACGGGCCGACTCCTCGCTCGACGTAATGATTCGCCAGTGGCCGAAGAAGGCCGAAAACTACACCCTGAAGGCACAGGTGCGGCTGGCGCAGTCCGATACAGCACGGGCCGAGGGATGGCTGGACAAAGCCTTGGAGGTGAATGCCTACGAGGGGCCTGCTTGGAGCATGAAAGCCATGATTACGCTCAACCGCGGGAACTACAAGGAAGGCGAGAACTATCTCGACCGAGCTATCCTGCAACTACCGCGCAATGCCGGCCTCTACGTTAATCGCGCCCTGGCTCGCTATCACCAGCAAAACCTGAAGGGGGCAATGAGCGACTACGACGCAGCCCTCGAGATAGAGCCTGGAAACTACATCGGGCACTTCAATCGCGGACTCTTGCGTGCCCAGGTGGGCGATGACAACCGCGCTATCGAGGACTTCAACTTCGTGCTGCAACAAGAGCCCGACAATGTGATTGCCCTCTATAACCGCGCCCTGTTGCTCGAGCAGACGGGCGACTACAATGGAGCCATTCGCGACATATCGGCCGTCATACAGGAGTATCCCGAGTTCTGGACGGGATACCGCACGCGTGCCCAGATTCGCCGCAAGATAGGCGACATCTATGGCGCCGAGCGCGACGAGTTTAAGGTGCTCAAGGCTGACATGGAGAAGCGCACGGGTACCTACAAAAGCAAGTCCAAGACCCGCAAAAAGAGCGACGTTAACCCTGAGGATTATAACCTGCTGGTGGAGGAAGACACGCAGCAGACCGAAAAGGAGGAATACACGAGCGAATACCGCGGCAAGGTGCAAAATCGCCAGACGGAACTGCAGCCTGTGCCGATGTACGTGATGACGTACTATAAGCGAGCCAACGGACTGTCCGCCTACATTCCCTTCCATCGGACAGTCGAGTCGTTCAACAATACCGGACAGCTTCCGCTTCCACTCTACATCAGTAATCAAGAGGCCAATGCCACCGAGGAACGCATGAAACAGCATTTCCACGACATACAGGTTGTGACCGAGGTGCTGGGCGATTCTCCAGAGACCACGGGCTTACGCCTGCGGCGAGCTATGGACTATTACCACGTGCGTGACTTTGAGGCCTGTCTTGCCGACCTCGACCGGGCTGTTGAACTGCAGCCGCTCGTGTCCATCAGCTACTTCCTGCGTGCTCAGGTTCGTTGTGCCCAACAGATGGCCATGCAGGCCGCCATCCCGTCTGCGCCTCTGTCGCCCTCGACGGAGTCGCAAATTGTCTACAAACAAGCGCTCGAAGATTTGAAGGAAGTCGTCCGCCTCGAACCCGACATGTTGTTCGCGTGGTACAATATGGGTAATATCTACGTTATTCTGCACGAATATGATAAAGCCCAGGAGGCATATAGCCAGGCCATTAGGATTGACGCCCACTTCCCCGATGCTTATTACAACCGGGGCGTCGTCCGCTTGATGGATGGCAACTCTGCCGATGGACTTTCCGATTTGTCGCAGGCGGGTGAGTATGGTCTGTACGGCGCCTACAGCCTTATCAAGCGTTTCTCTAAGGCTAAATAGCCATGGCGTCAGCTGATAAACTTGACTTGCACTATCTATTACTCCCGTTTTTAGTCCTTTGCATGTGTAAATTGCTTAAATAAATTTGGCATTTCATCCTCTTATTTGTATCTTTGCACGCGAATTGTGAAATTTAAAAACAAAAGATATGATTAGCATTACATTTCCTGATGGTTCGGTGCGCCAATATGAACAGGGCGTGACGGGCCTGCAGATAGCTGAAAGCATTTCTCCGCGCCTGGCACAGGACGTTTTGGCATGTGGGGTCGACGGAGAGACCGTGGAACTTAATCGTCCCATCAATCACGATGCAAAGTTCGTGCTTTACAAGTGGGACGACAAGGAAGGCAAGCATGCTTTCTGGCACACAAGTGCCCACCTGATGGCAGAGGCCCTGCAGGAACTTTATCCTGGCATACAATTCGGCATCGGGCCGGCCATTGAGCAGGGCTTTTATTATGACGTTATGCCTGCTGATGGCGTGAGCATCCGCGAGAGCGACTTCCCTGCCATCGAGAAGAAAATGATGGAGCTTATCCAGCGCAAGGAAGAACTCGTGCGCCGCGACATTTCGAAGCAGAATGCACTGAAATTCTTTGGCGAACGCGGCCAGTCGTATAAGAACGAACTGATTGCCGACCTCGAGGATGGCCACATCACCACATACACACAGGGTCAGTTCACCGACCTTTGTCGTGGCCCGCACCTCACCAGCACGGCTCCCATCAAGGCCGTTAAGGTCCTGAGCGTGAGTGCCGCCTACTGGCGTGGCGACGAGAAGCGTCCTCAAATGACACGACTCTATGCCATCTCTTTCCCCAAGAAGAAGATGCTCGATGAGTACCTTGTCCTGCTGGAAGAGGCCAAGAAGCGCGACCACCGCAAGATTGGTAAGGAGATGGAACTGTTCATGTTCTCTGAGCGTGTCGGCAAGGGTCTGCCCATTTGGCTGCCTAAAGGCACTGCGCTTCGTCTGCGCCTCGAAGACTTCCTGAAGAAAATCCAGAAGAGATATGGCTATCAACAGGTTATTACACCCCACATCGGCGGTAAGAACCTGTATGTAACCAGTGGCCACTATGATCACTATGGCAAGGATTCATTTCAGCCCATCCATACCCCGGAAGAGGGCGAGGAGTATATGCTGAAGCCGATGAACTGTCCTCACCACTGTGAAATCTACGCTTCAAAGCCTCGCAGCTACAAGGACCTTCCTTTGCGTTTGGCCGAGTTTGGAACCGTCTACCGCTATGAGCAGTCGGGCGAGTTGCACGGACTCACTCGTGTGCGTTCGTTCACGCAGGACGATGCCCACATCTTCTGCCGTCCCGACCAGGTAAGGGATGAGTTCATCCGCGTTATGGAGATTATCCAAATCATCTTTGGAGCATTGGATTTCCAGAACTTTGAGGCGCAAATCTCGTTGCGCGACCCGAGCGACAAAGAAAAGTACATCGGTAGCGATGAAGTGTGGGAGCAGGCCGAGCGTGCCATTATCGAAGCCTGTCAGGAGAAGGGGCTGAAGACTACCACCGAACTGGGCGAGGCTGCTTTCTATGGCCCCAAACTTGACTTCATGGTCAAGGACGCCCTGGGACGCCGTTGGCAGCTGGGTACGATTCAGGTTGACTACAACTTGCCCGAGCGCTTCCAGCTGGAATATGTAGGCGAGGATAACCAGAAGCATCGTCCCGTGATGATTCACCGTGCTCCCTTCGGTTCGATGGAACGCTTTACCGCAGTGCTCATCGAACACACTGCCGGCCACTTCCCCATATGGCTTTCGCCCGACCAGGTGGCCGTGTTGCCCATCAGCGAGAAGTTCAACGACTATGCTCAGCAGGTGTGCGACCGACTGGAAGCTCAGGATGTGCGAACCATACTTGATGACCGTAACGAGAAGATAGGCCGCAAGATTCGTGATAATGAGTTGAAGCGAGTGCCCTACATGCTCATCGTTGGCGAGAAGGAACAGGCCGACCAGACGGTTAACTTCCGCCAGCAGGGTGGTGGCGAACAGGGCACGATGACCGTTGACGAGTTTGCCAAGAAAATCAACGATGAAGTGCGCGCTCTGACCGAGAAATACTAAAAAAATATCAAAACGTAGCGTGAATTTCAACTTTATTTCGTATCTTTGCGCCCGATTATTAAGCAATTAATGAAGAAAGACGACAAAAAACAACAGTATCGCGTCAACGAACAGATTCGTGTTCGCGAGGTACGAATTGTTGGCGACGGGATTGAATCTACGGTCATGCCCACACTCAAAGCCATACAAATGGCCGAGCAACGCGGGGTCGACCTGGTGGAAATCAGTCCTAATGCCGAGCCTCCTGTATGCCGGTTGATAGACTATTCCAAGTTCATCTATCAGCAGAAGAAGAAGCAAAAGGAGATGAAGGCCAAGCAGACAGTGGTCAATGTCAAGGAAATCCGTTTCGGACCACAAACCGACGACCACGACTACAACTTCAAGCTTAAGCACGCCATCGGTTTTCTGTCGGATGGCGACAAGGTGAAGGCCTATGTGTTCTTCAAAGGACGAAGCATCCTGTTCAAGGAGCAAGGCGAAGTTCTGTTGCTGCGTTTTGCCTCTGACCTTGAGGAATATGGTAAAGTTGAGTCCATGCCCGTGCTTGAGGGTAAGCGCATGATTATGTTCATCGCTCCTAAGAAGGCAGCCGGTGCTCCTAAGAAGACCGTTGAGACCGTCGAGGAAGTGCAGGAGGCCCCCGTCAAGAAAGCTCCTCAGCAGAAGGCCCGCAAGGAATACACCGGTCCCAAGGTAGAAGGAGAGGATTTCGACGACTAAATGTCAGGCTTACAGAAAGAGATGAAAAAGGGTAGTGCGTAACGCCCGGTATATGCGTTGCCACACCATAATTAATAACAAATTAAACAAACAAAAAATGCCAAAAGTAAAGACAAACTCCGGTGCAAAGAAGAGATTCGTACTCACCGGCAGTGGCAAGGTAAAGCGTCACCACGCCTATCACAGCCACATCCTGACCAAAAAGACCAAGAAGCAGAAGCGTAACCTGCAGCATGCCGACCTGGTAGTGACCGAGAACATGAAGCAAGTCCGCGACCTGCTCAACCTCCGTTAAACCGCGTTAGGAACAGAGTCAATTACTAAAGTTATTAACCGAATGCCCAGCCCACAAAGTACGAAGGTTAACATCCTACGTCGCTGACATTCAAAAACGAACAAAACTATGCCAAGATCAGTAAATCACGTAGCTAGTAGAGCTAAGAGAAAGAAGATTCTGAAGTTGACCCGCGGTTATTTCGGCGCTCGCAAGAACGTTTGGACCGTTGCCAAGAATACTTGGGAGAAGGGTCTCACCTATGCATTCCGCGACCGTCGCAACAAGAAGCGTACCTTCCGTGCCCTGTGGATTCAGCGTATCAACGCTGCCGCACGCCTCGAGGGTATGAGCTACAGCCAGCTAATGGGTGCTTTGCACAAGGCCGGCATCGAGATTAACCGCAAGATTCTTGCTGACCTCGCTGTCAACTACCCCGAAGCATTCAAGGCTGTCGTTGCCAAGGTGAAGTAAGAATTCTTCATTCGCACTGACACAAGAAAGGGATACCCGTATGGGCGTCCCTTTTTCTTCTTTATAATGTTTCCCGTCGCGCGGCTTTCGCGATACGGTGAATATTTCGTCGCGAAGGTATCACGTTGGCATGTGTGATGGTATTGCGATGCGTGGGACAATACGTCGTGGGGAGCGGCGTCATGCGTTGCGATGCGTGGGACAATACGTCGTGGGAGGCGGCGTCATGCATTGTGTTGTGGGGAAGAGGCTGAAGATGTGTTTGC
>CALZQV010000095.1 GCA_945828295.1 uncultured Prevotellaceae bacterium
AGTTTAATAACCTATTTTATTATTCCACTTGAGGAACCAAGAGTTACGATTCATCAGCTTCGACGTGAGCGCAGCATCACGATTTCCTACGGCATTGGCAAGGATACTATTATCATTATACCAATAGGCACGGCGCATGAGGTCATAGAAGCGATTCCCCTCGAACACAAGTTCCAGAGCCTGCTCCGTTAATATCAGCTGGTCTATATCATCCTGCTCTTTAGTGATGAAGTCAGTACTGTTATATGCCTTACGATACCACGTATCATAGTCTGTCAGGAAGTCCGTCAATCTGCTGTTATACGCATTGAGGTCTGCGCTATACACTGCATACAGGGCCGTTGTATCACGCACGTATGCAGGCAGTGATTCGGAGATGTAAATCTGATACTTTCCGACTGAATCGTTGGTGATGTAGTTGCGATATTGAGTCGTAGTGTATTGGGGATTTAATGTCAGATATACGGCCTGACTAACTACCACATTAGGATATGACTCCCACGTGCTTGGCTTACGTACCTCCGTTGGAGCCTTTGGATAATTATACTGGTTCTTCAGGGGGCGAGTTCCCACGAGGGCCTCTTTGGCACGAGGATAGGGATTATCCACACGGTCGCTGTCCACAGCATGGAAGGGAGCGTAGTCCTCATTCAAGAATGCCAAGCCTGAACCACGGCTGTGAATACCCCACATGTTGCATGAACTCAGTTCTGAACGTGGAGTAAAGTCGGCAGGTGCAGTACGTATTCCGTATTCATTCTTCACCTCACTATAGGCAGCAGCATAAGGCAAGAAATCAATATTGTTGAAGTCGAAGTACTGGATGAACGCTGAATCGGCAGCCGTCGTGTAATAAGGCTGAACCATATTCTGGATAACCGTATTACTCAATCCCATGGTCAGGATTTGCTTTGCGAAACGAGGATAGCCGGCATAGTTCAGGGCCTCGGCCATACGCAGGTAGATTTGCGCCGAGCGATAAATGCCGACATGCTGTCCCTGGTGCTTATAGATGAACTGTAAATCCACCTCATCGGAGTTGTACTTTGTGGTGCGTTGGCTGTATGCAGCATAGAATCGCAGGTCTCCTAAATAGCCGTCAGCGATTTCCTCATCCGTGAAGTTATCTGCCGTGACAGTAACTATCTTACGCTGTCCGTTATTAACACCATATCCGACATAAGTCTGGGCCTTACTCAAGTCACGAATTACCTTAGACGGTTCGATACTTGCCTCCACCAGTGCTGTTTGATACTGGGTGTTGTAAAGTGTACGCAGCTCGTTATAGTAGCCGTCGGCAGCAGCAGAGTCCATGGGGATGGCTGTTACGAATTCCTGGCCGTTAGCGCCCCATCCCCCTGAAGGAGTAAATTGCATCGAATAACTTGGGAAGGAATATCTGTTCCAAAACAAATCATTTTCCGTCCAATAAGCACGCCGATTGGATGTCACCATCTTCCTCTTACCATTCAGGTCCCATACAATATAGTCATAATAACATTTGGCAGCCTGCTTGGCAGCCTCCTTATCGTGGTTCTTTGCTGCCTTCCACAAGTAGAGGTCTCCCATGACAATCTGGGTGGGATAGAAACAGAGTTTGGGGTCGATATCACCTCCGATGCCCACATATTCCGGGTACTTTCTTCCGTAGTAGGGCTTCAGGTCGTTGATAAAGTAATCACAGATGTCGTCTAACTCGTACATGGGGTACTGGGCATCAGACTGAAGCTTCGTCAGCACCGGTTTATCAACAAACGGAACCCGTCCATATACCAACACCATCTGGAGGTAAGTCCACGCACGAATGCTATGCACCTGAGCGATTTCTGCCTCAAAGTACTTTTCATTGCGGTTCGTATTACCCGCTGTCGAGTCGGCACGCTCCAAGAAGAAGTTGCAGTTATTGATAACGGCATAGTAATCGCGCGGAGCATTGTATTTGTTCTCATCGCTGATTTCAAATGAAGCAATGTCCTTCAAGTCGGAGTTGGCATTGTTGCGAACCGTAACCAGATCGGCACGCAACTCGCCCAACAGGTTTGTGCGGACGGCAATCGCCTGTAACTTATTCAGTATTCCAAGAACCGAAGTGACCGTATCGCCAGGATTATTCAGCTCCTGGCCATCAGCATAAATCACATAATCGTTTCCTTTGTCCAGCATATCCTCGCAGGACGATGTAATACCGGCTAATGCGCCGAAAAACATCAAGGATAAAATATATTTCTTCATAATTGTCGATTTTCAATTATCTATTCCTACAATAATTGCCAATGTCATTACAGGTTTATCTTAACACCAAGGTGGAAACTGCGGCCCTGCGACAGGAGACCACGGTCGATGCCCTGTGCCAGCACATTGTTGCTCATCGAGAACTCAGGATCCGTACCGAGGTATTTAGTCACCGTGAACAGGTTGTTACATTGTCCCCACACGGTGATACCCTGGATGTAAGTGTTGCTGATGGGGAGCTTATAGCTCAGCGTCACGGTCTTTAAGCGCAGGTAGCTGCCGTCCTCAATCCAACGGTCGCTGAAGCGGCTGTTACCCATTGGGTCGCCATAAGTCGCACGTGGAATATCAGTTATCTGATTTTCGGCAGACCAGCGGTTCAGCATTGCAGTTGTCTGGTTCATGAAGCGGCTACCACTCTCCAATTGCTGACGCATGTAGTTATACACGTCTCCGCCCAAGCTATAATTGAAACCTACATCAAGCGTGAGCTTCTTCCATGACAGAGAGGTGAAGATGTTACCATAGATATCAGGAGTTGCATCACCTATAACTTCGCGGTCATTCTTGTCAATGACGCCGTCGTTGTTGATGTCGACGAAACGCACATCACCCGCGCCGAATGCGACCTTATTACCCGTTTCGTCTACAACAGACAAACCGGCAGCCTTTGCAACCTCGCTCGTTTCGTATACGCCGTCTGTTCGGTAACCATAGAAGGAATTGATGGAGCCGCCCACGGCACTGCGTACGGTAGCGCCCAGGATTTCAGTATCCAAGTATGCCTTGTTGTCGGGCAGCGAGGTCAGTTTGTTTACGAAGTGGCCGACGCTTGCACCAATCGTCCAGTTCCAGTCCTTTCGGCTAATCAGGTGACCCGTCACAGTGACGTCAAATCCCTGGTTTTTAAGGGAGCCCCCATTGCTCCAGTTCATGTCGAGACCACTTACGAAGCCAAGCTCTTGCAGGGTTAAGAGGTGGTCCGTCCAAGAATGGAAGTAGTTGAAGTTCACACCCAAGCGATTATTGAGCCCCTTGAGTTCGACGCCAGCATTGAAGCGCTTGGTTGTTTCCCACTGCAGCTCCGTATTACCGATGTTCGACAGCGACAGTCCGGCAACCTTGTTCAAGAACATGCTGCTGACAAAGTAACTGCGGGAAGCATCGTATGTCAGGTTGTCATTTCCACTCATTCCGAAACCAGCCGTGAATTTCAGGTAATCGATGCCCTTCACGTCAAAGAACTTCTCATTGGATGCAACCCATCCGGCTTGGATGCTTGGGAACACGCCCCAAACAACACCGCCACACTTAAAGCCGCTCTTTACATCACGGCCGAACTGTGAATTGGTTTCCACAGCCAGGTCACCTTCCACATAGTATCGGTTGGCATAATTGTACTGTGCCTGTCCGTACCACGTCAGCGTTGCCCATCTCTCGTTTGAGCCGTCTGCCGTCTTGTTTTCGGTATTATTTATGAAAGGAGTCTTGTCGTTTCCTGTGTTGTAGCCATGCTGGGTGTTGAGCGAATAGCTTTCATTGATATATCGGAATCCGCCCTGCAAATGGATATTATGTGCATTGTAGGAGTTTCTCCAGTCCAACTTCGTATCGCTGTTCACGGTATTCTGCTTTCCGAACTGTGAACCGATTTCGTTCTCCATGGTGTTCTGCAGTGATGCAACATAATAGCTGGGCACACCATTAAGAGGCACGTAGTATTTCTCGTTTGTATTCACGGAAGTATAGCTAAACATCGTGCTCAAGTACAGGTGCTTGTTGAACTGATACTTCGGCGTAACGGCCAAGTTGACATAACTATTATCAAAATAGTTCTTATTCTCTGCCGTACCATACTTATTAATAGCAACGGGGTTGGCCAGCCTCCAGTTGTCATCGCTCAAGGCTGAAACCTCACTGAGATAGTCTTCATCATTGATGTCCAGGTGGGCCGTATTAATGTAGCCACGGCGATTTGCCCAGTCTCCGACAAAGGAGTAAGGACTCAGCATAGGACTCTTCGCCATCGCAAGGAAATTGGTGCTCGTGATAGACTTCTCGTCATAGGTATCTGGCGCACCGGTATCCTGCAGCTTACGTGTTTGGTTCGTATATGCTGCATCGAAGCGCATGGTCAACTGCTTCGTAATCGTAATGTCCGTATTGAATCGAATGTTCAGACGATTGAAGTTGTTCTCTTTTAAGACGCTGTTATCCTTTGTGAATCCTACAGAGAGCATATATCCGGCAATCTCTCCACCACCTTGCACGCTAAGTGCATAGTTTTGGGTGAGCGCTTCTGAATAAACCTTATCTGCCCAGTTCGTGTTGTTATTGTACTTATTGTACCAATAATACGTAGGATCGGAGTTGAGGAACTTAAAGTCACTGGTCGTTGTTTTTACAGTTTGTAGCAACGAGGAAGCGTAGTTCTTGTATTGCGAACCATTCATCATCTTGTACATCTTAGGCATAAGCTCCACGCCCACATTGGCACTGGCCTCAATGCGAGTGGCCTGTGAGGTGTTACGCTTCGTCTTGATAAATACAACTCCATTCGCGCCCCGGGCACCATAGAGTGCAGTACCGTTGCTCATTACCTCAACGCTCTCTACATCATTAGGATTAATGTTGGTAAGAATGTCGTTGTAATAACCCGTATGAATCATTTCACGGTCATACTGCTGATTAATGAGAACGCCGTCGAGCACGACCAAGGGCTGGGAGTTACTCTGCAAAGAGTTGATACCACCGATATTCATGTAGTTTCCTACTGCAAGGGCACCGCTACGTGCAATAGTACGGACATTTGCACCAAGCTGCTTCCCGATTTCCGATGTTATATTTCGTGCAGAGGTAAACTCGAGTGAACCCGTCTTCGCGTTGTTAAGGATGTTGTCGTCGGCACCATATAAGGGACGGGCGGCATCACTTTGCATAAGGATGTCACGCAGTTCTCCCGACTTGTTCAGTCCGACGCGAACCATATTGTAGCCAGGAATGGTTATAGTTATGGCGCTACTGTAGAGAGGAACTTCCATTGTGAAGCTACCATCCTCCTCACTCAGTGTTGAATATCCGTCGCCTGCGATTGACTGAATAAGCACACCAGCTAAAGGCTCATGGCCAGCCTGACTCAGCACGCGACCTTTAATTGTACGCGTAGGCTCAGTCTTCTTTGCTTTTGGTACTCTTCTAACTGATGCAGTATCTTGCGGCATTGCATCATCTTCGGTTTGAGCAAAGCTGATTAGGGGCGATGCCACCAAAAGTGAAAGGCAAATTATACTTAGTCTTTTCATATCACTCTACATTTTTATTTTTTTCAAACTCTTCCAGATATTCATCGTCGAAGCGATAGTGAGGAAGACCATCCGCACCGATGATACGTTCAGCATTTGCCTTGGCATCTTCTTCGGTCTCGAAGGGCACAAAGATAATCTCATTCAGACGAATCGTACGGGTATATATTTTCTCACGATATGTTCCTGCGGCAGGGCCCATTGATTTAAACGTCAGCTTTACCACGCCATCACCAGCGCCCAAGCTCGAATATGTGAAGTTAGCAGCCGTCTTAACAAGTATAGTATCTAACTTTGTGGCATTCGACACAAAGAGGTTCTTCAGGTCTGCGGCAGAGAACTTACTCTCTGAATTATTCAATATAATATCCAAGTTGTCGATATCCGTTGCCTCGCTCACGGGGTGAGGATTTTCGAAAGATGCGGGATTCGTGAAGGAACCGTCGGAACGCAACTGTTGATATTGAACACCGAACCACGTAGGCAGATACTTTAATCTATTGGGAACCGTTACAATATAGATGTTGTAGTATGCACCAGACATCGTGCTGGGCAGCTGATATGTGAGTGTGGCATGTCCCGATTCGCTGACAGATGAAACCTCCACGTAGTCGTAAGACTTCAGTATCGTTCCTTCGCCATCAGTTATATTATATCTCATAGGAGATACATTCACCTCGGCCTTATCCTTATCGTCCTTGGGAATTCCATCCTGATAGTAGCGACCGTAGTTTGCGGGGTAGTCATTACGGGTAAAGAACGTCGTGCGGGAATCAATCACACCTTTGTTGTCAACATAAACATAGCCATTAGAGCACTCGACCTTTTCCAGGCCGTTGAGCAAATTCTCCTCGGGCTTATAGTAGACGTTGGTTCTCGGGTTATGTTGCTGGCGTTCGCTATAGGCTGTATTAACCAATGAATCCTGAGGATGGCGGTTATAACGATTACCTCCGCTCGTGTTGAAGAAGCGGCCCCTCACGATGCTTGACTTTGTGTTCGCATCAGCAAGTGAATCGCTGTTAACCACGGTCTTGGGATTGTAGTTATAATACTTGTGATACTTCTCGTACTCAGTGTTCCACACCTCATTCGTTGGAGCCAGGAACGTGTACGTGCTATCCTCTCGCTGGATATATCCATAGGATGAGAGGAAGTTGTTGGTTAGGTTCGTCACTGAATCCAGATACACGGTTTTACCATCAACAATACCGCCTGCGACAGACGCCTGTTCGTCCAACTCATATTCGTCGAAAGAGGCAATGAACTTAACAATGCTGTCAAGTCCTTCCGTCTGTTCCAAATACTCACGGACGTTGGGGAAGAAGCGCAAGACGTCGTCAGCCTTATACAGGATTCCGTTGCTGCTAATGGTAGCGTCATTAAAGGCATTACCGTCTATGGTACCTTCAGTAGCGCTCTTACCTACCAGTTGCATGTACTTTTTACTCATCATCTTTATCGTGTCGTTGGTCAGGGATGACACGTTTCGAGCAAACTGAGCAATATGGTTTTGCAAGAATTGCGTAACGGCGCGATTATCTGTCCACTTCAGTCCCTGAGCATTGTCGGCCTGATATACGGCAATGATGCTGTCGGCCTGCTCTTTCGTCAGGTTTCGGGGAGCCCACACGGTCAATTGCTGGGATGAGTTCAACAGATTGGTTGCGTCAATACT
>CALZQV010000096.1 GCA_945828295.1 uncultured Prevotellaceae bacterium
AAATTCCATGCGTTCGCCTGTTCGCGGATGATACAGATAAAGCCGGAAGGCGTGCAAACAAAGCTTGTGTAGCGGGTTGTGCGTGCTACCATATTTATCGTCGCCACACACCGGATGACCAATATCGGCCATGTGCACACGTATCTGATTCTTGCGACCTGTTTCCAGTCTTAGTTCGAGCAATGAATAGTCGTCTGAGGAAGTAATACGTCGGAAATGTGTAATGGCAAGCTTGCCACCGTTATCCGTGGGACTGCTATACGTAACACAAGCCTTGTTGTCCTTCAACCAATTTTCGATTGTTCCGCCTTCCTGAGCTACCTTTCCTTCAACCACAGCTACATATCTTCTGTCGAAAACTCGATTCTTCCAATCTGATTCCAATATCTGTGCTGCTTCAATTGATTTTGCATAGACCATCAAGCCGGAAGTTTCACGATCGAGACGATGAACGACGTGTGCATGACACTTGAAATGACGACGCTGAAAATATTCGTCGAGTATCGTCTTTACGCAGAACTGACGCGCTGTAGCCGCCATCGACAGGATTCCAGGTGCCTTCTCAATGATAATGATATCTTTATCCTCATAGACAATCTTTATCCATTTGCTGTCTAACTCAGTCTTTCTGCGATGCTTGCTTACACGAACAACCATGCCAGGTTTTACGAGATAATCGTATTGCGTGACCAATTTCTTATCTACAGAAATGCCATGACCTTGCAATATGTCTTTCACTTTGTTGCGACTGATTCCATGCAACTCGTGCATCAGAAAGTCGAAAAGCGTAGATTCCGCCTTTACAACATATTCGTTGTATTTGCTCGCAGCGTATTGTTCTCCTGTAATATTCATTATATCTGAGAATCGACGTTATGTTTAATTAAATTCTATTGTTACACCCCTAATTTGCGACAGACGCGATTGAAGACGCGATGCGTCGCCTTGTCTTACTTCTACCATTAGCTGACAATTTGTGTTGAAATCCTGACCAAGTATGCGAGGATTAATTTCTTTGATTACACGCATTACGTCGTTCATAAGTGGGTATTCAAACGAAACGGTTACTCGAACATTTATTGTGCGTTCTTCGATATCTGCATTTTCGAGCGCTATAATTGTAGCTTGTTTGTAGGCGTTAGCCAACCCGCTTGTTCCTAATTTAATTCCTCCGAAGTATCTAACAACAACGATAAGAATGTTCGTCAGGTTATTTTTAACAATCTGTCCTAATATTGGTTTGCCTGCTGTTCCCGATGGCTCACCATTGTCTACTGCTCGAAAAGTCTCATGCTGAGGGCCAAGCATGTAGGCATAACAAACATGGCGTGCATCGTGGTATTCCTTTTCACAGGAGTTTACGATATTTTTTATTTCTTCAGTAGTCTCTACATGATAGGCGAAAGCGAGAAACTTACTACGTTTCTCGCTATATTCGCCTTCACTTTTATGGCTGATAGTTAAATAGGTATCAGTCATTAGAGAGTTTGTGTATCACCAATCCGCTACGAAGCTTGGGTTCAAACCATGTAGCTTTTGGTGGCATAATTTTTCCGCTGTCTGCAATGTTCATAATCTCCTGCATCGATACGGGATAAAGCGCAAGAGCCATCTTCATCTCACCGCTGTCAACACGGCGTTCCAGTTCCTCATAACCGCGCAAACCACCAACAAAATCGATACGCTTGTCACTTCGTAAATCCTTAATATTTAGCAGTTTGTCAAGTATCAGGTTACTACTTACACTTACATCCAACCCACCAATTGGGTCGCTGTCATCGGCTAATCCATCATGCAAGGTCAGCAAATACCAATAGCCGTCGAGATAGAGGGAGAACTGATGTTTGCGACTGGGATGCACACGTTCCTTGCCTTGACATTCGATGTCGAAGTCTTCTGCTAAGGCTGCAAGAAACTCTTCGGGCGTGCGTCCGTTCAGGTCTTTCACTACCCTATTATAATCAAGGATTGTAAGCTGCGATGCCTGGAAGGCGACAGCCATGAAGTAGTTATATTCCTCGTCACCCTTGTGGTTGGGATTCTGTTTTGCTTTCTCAGCACCAACCAATGCAGCAGCAGCACTGCGGTGATGGCCATCTGCAATATACAAGGCAGGCATCTTGCGGAACTCTTCCGTAATTGTCGCAATATCAGTTGCATCACTAATTACCCAAAGCTTATGACCAAAGCCATCGATAGGCGCTATGAAGTCATATTCGGGTTGGTAGTTAGCGACATATCGCATGATGAGTTTGTCAAGCACCTCATTGTCGGGGTAAGCAAAGAAGACGGGTTCCATGTTGGCATTATTCACACGAACATGCTTCATGCGATCCTCCTCCTTGTCACGACGAGTGAGTTCATGCTTCTTGATAACTCCATTCATGTAGTCCTCAACATAGGCACCGATGACAAGTCCATACTGGGTCTTGCCGTTCATCGTCTGGGCATAGATGTAATAATGCTCGTCCTTGTCTTGGATAAGCCAGCCATTGTCCTGGAACTTCTGGAACTGACGTGCTGCCTCCTCGTACACGCGAGGGTCGTATTCGCTTGTGCCAACAGGGAAGTTAATTTCAGGCTTGATGATATGGTACAATGATTTCTCATTATCGCCAGCCTCTACCCTCGCCTCCTCACTTTCCAGCACGTCATAGGGACGACTTTCGACTTGCTCGACAAGTTCTTTGGGTGGACGTAAGCCGCGGAAAGGTTTAATAGTTGCCATAATCAGTTCAGTTTGAATTTAGTAATTCCCTGCTCAAGGAAACCTACGATTTGGTTTGCTGCAGCAATACCGGCATTGACGTTAGCTTCTGCAGTCTGGGCTCCCATCTTCTTAGGAGTTGCAAAGTAGCGTCCGCAAGCCTTTTCTGCAAACTCAGCATCCATGTCAGGCTTGATATCAGTCAGATACTTTAAGTCAGTACGTTCGGTGAGCAAGCGCAGGAGACCAGCTTCGTCGATGACTTCCTTGCGAGCCGTATTCACCAAGATGCCGCCTTTCTTCATTTTAGCAACGAGGTCGTAATTGATGCTTTGGCGGGTTTCGGCAGTTGCAGGAATGTGGAGCGAAACGATATCGCACTGCTCGAAGAGCGCTTCCTGGCAATCGACTGCCTTGACACCAGCCTGTTCGATTACTTCCTTGGGGCAGAAGGCATCGTAGGCCATAACTTCCATACCGAAGCCCTTAGCTATGCGTGCGACGTTGCGACCAACATTTCCGAACGCAAGAATACCAAGTTTCTTGCCCAGAAGCTCAGTGCCGCTTGTACCGTTGAAGAAGTTGCGCACGCCGTAGACAAGCATGCCAAATACCAGTTCGGCAACAGAATTGGCATTCTGTCCTGGGGTATTCATGGCCACCACGTTGTGAGCGGTGCAAGCCTGAAGGTCGAGATTATCGAAGCCGGCACCGGCACGCACTACAATCTTCAGTTGTTTTGCAGCCTCTACCACTTCGGCGTCCACCTTATCAGAACGAACAATGAGTGCATCGACGTCCTTTACGGCCTCAAGCAATTGTGACTTCTCAGTATATTTCTCAAGCAAGACCAATTCGTAGCCTGCCTTGTCTGTTACTTCACGAATGCCATCGACAGCAACTTTGCTGAATGGCTTCTCTGTTGCAATAAGTACCTTTTTCATTGTCTTAGTTCAGAAAATCTATTCTATGCAATGAGATTAATGTAACTTCTCGAACTCCTGCATTGCTGCAACCAAGGCGTTAACGCCTTCCATGTCCATAGCGTTATAGCAGCTGGCACGGAAACCACCAACAGAGCGATGACCCTTGATGCCAACCATTCCGCGCTCTGTGGCGAACTGCATGAAGTCGGCCTCGAGTTCCTTATATTCATCGTTCATTACGAAGCAAAGGTTCATCACTGAGCGGTCTTCCTCAGCAACAGTGCCGCGGAAGAGCTTGTTGCGGTCGATTTCACCATAGAGGACCTTTGCACGCTCCAATGCGCGACGGTCCATTTCCTTCACGCCGCCGCACTTCTTAATCCACTTCAGCGTTTGCAGTGCACAATAGATGGGCACCGTAGGAGGTGTATTGAACATTGAGCCGCCCTTGATGTGGGTGCGATAGTCGAGCATCGTGGGAATCTGACGAGAAACCTTACCCAGGCAGTCGTCCTTCACGATAACGAAGGTTACGCCGGCCATTGAGAGGTTCTTCTGAGCACCACCGTAGATGAGGTTGTACTTCGACACATCGATAGGACGAGAGAAAATGTCGGAGCTCATGTCGGCAACCAGGGGAATGGGGCTGTCCAGTTCCTTGCGAATCTCAGTACCATAGATGGTGTTGTTGGTGGTGATGTGTAAGTAGTCGGCATCCGTGGGGATAACGAAGTCCTTGGGGATATAGCTATATGTGCTCTCTGCCGAGCTTGCAACTTCAATGGTTTCGCCGAACAACTTGGCTTCGGCCAGAGCCTTCTTGGCCCAAACACCCGTGTTCAGGTAGGCAGCCTTGTGCTCCAACAGGTTAAAGGGAACCATGCAGAACTGCAGGCTTGCGCCACCACCCAGGAACAACACGCTGTAACCCTCGGGGATATCAAGTAATTCCTTGAACAGGGCAACGGCTTCGTCAACCACGGGTTGGAAGTTCTTGGCACGATGGCTCATCTCCATCAGGCTAAGGCCGCTGCCTTCAAATTCCAAACAAGCTGCTGCTGTAGCCTCCATCACTTCGCGGGGCAACTTTGAGGGCCCTGCATTGAAATTGTACTTCTTCATAATTTATTATTAAAGTAGTTAGATGTTTCTTGTTCTCTACAAAGTTAACGCATTATACGTGAAATTCAAAGAAAATGGTAATATTTTTGCTCGTTTACGACATAGTCGTAGCATCGGTTGCTTTTAATCTTCGCTGAACGTCTTAATTTGTTGTTCGTTTGCCAGTCGACATATTAATAAGGTATTGTCCTTCTCGGCCACGATGTAGCCGTCGAGGCCCTCGATGACAACCTTCTTCTCTGCTGTTGTGTGGACGATGCAATTGCTGCTGTCATACATCTTTATATTATTGCCGATGAGAGCATTACCCTTGCTGTCGCGCTGCGAATTGTCGAGCAGCGAGCCCCATGTGCCAAGGTCGCTCCAGCCGAAAGACGCCGGGAAGCAATATATCTCCTCGGCATTCTCCATGATGGCATAGTCGACCGAGATGTTTTCACACTGCGGGAACCATTCGTCGATGAGTGCCTGTTGCTTGTCTGTTCCATAGTATGGTAGCAGCCGCTCGAAGATGACGGAAATATTTGGGGCATATATGCGGAAGGCATTGATAATCGTATTGACGTTCCACACGAAGATTCCAGCATTCCAGAAGAAGTTGTTTTGTGCGACATAGCTTTGGGCAACCTCAAGGTTTGGTTTCTCGTGGAATTGGTCAACGCGATAGATTTCTTGGTTACGTGTGCAAGGCAGACTCAAGTCGGCCTGAATGTAGCCATATCCCGTTTCGGGTCGAGTGGGTTTCATGCCCAACGTGACCATTGCATCGCTTTCACTAACAAAATCAAGTGCTGATTTAATCACACGCTGAAACTCCCTTACATCCAAGACGATATGGTCGCTCGGCGAAACGACGATATTGGCCTTGGGATTGCGAGCCTTAATGCACCAGCTTACGTAAGCAATGCAGGGAGCAGTGTTCCTGCGGCAGGGCTCCTTCAGGATGTTACTTTCTGGTATCGAGGGCAGTTGTTCCCGAACGATAGAAGCGTAGCGCTCAGACGTGACCACCCAAACATTCTCGGGCGGAACGACTCCTTCGAAGCGATCCGTCGTAAGTTGAATGAGAGTTTTTCCGCACCCAAGCACGTCGACAAACTGCTTGGGCATATCTGTCGTGCTCATCGGCCAAAAGCGACTTCCTATGCCGCCAGCCATTATCACCAAATAATTGTCGTTTTTCATCGTGTCGCGTTCTGTTTCTTTAGGTCGCAAAGATAGAAATAATTTTGGAAAAACGGGGCATCTATCAAATATTATTGACGGTTGTGCCACAAAATCGATAATCTTTGACTTAATAAACTTGAAATGTCGGGTAATTTATGTATTTTTGCGAGCCGGCCATGAAAAAGAAACTAAGAATTGGACTTATAGGACTGGGCCAGCGAGGACTTGCCACCTTGCGACGCTATGCTGTCATCGAGGATGCTGAAATCGTGGCACTTGCCGACCTTTCGGCCGACTCGCTTGAGCGCGCTCGTCACTTTCTGGCCATGCAAGGAAAGACCGAGGTGAAACTTTTTCAGGGCGAGAGCCAATGGAGGCAGTTATGCGGCGAAGCCGACGTCGACCTCACTTATATTTGTACAGACTGGGCCAGCCACGCACGAATGGCTGTCTTTGCCATGCAGCAGGGCAAGGATGTTGCGCTCGAAGTGCCTGCCGCAATGAGCGTGAAAGAGTGTTGGCAACTGGTCGATACGGCAGAAAACACGCATCGCAACTGCACGATGCTCGAGAATTGTTGCTACGACACCTTCCACCTTGGAATCATGGAGATGAAGCGCAAGGGCATGTTCGGCGAGATATGCCACTGCGAGGGAGCATACATCCACGACCTAAGGCAGGACCACGGATGGATGTCGTATACCGTCAGCGACCACAAGGGCAACCCCTACCCCACACACGGCCTTGGGCCAGTATGCCAATTGCTCGATATTAATCATGGCGACAAACTTACGTCGCTCGTCAGCCTGAGTGCCCCGAACAAAATCAACAACACGCTTATACACACTCTCTTAGGCAAGACGATACTAATACAGTTCGACGAACGTACGCCTCGCCCATACAGTCGCCTGCAAACCCTCTGCGGCACGAAGGGCTATGCCCAAAAGTATCCTCTCCCCACCATTCAGATTGACGGGCAGACGACGCTCACGGGAAGTGCTGCCGAGGCATACGTCAACAACCAGCACGACGCCGAAACCCAAGCCCTCTTGCAAACGGGGAAAGAACTCGGGGTGGAGAATCTGATGAACTACGTAATGGACCGCCGTTTGGTCGACTGCCTGCTCAACGGTCGCAAGCCCGACATCAGCGTCTACGATGCCGCGCTTTGGTCGAGCATCACCGAACTGTCGGCCCTCTCCGCGTCTCGTGGCGGAGCACTCGTCGAGATACCCGACTTCACGCGAGGACATTACTAACACAAGCCCTTTACAATACTTATCTTCCG
>CALZQV010000097.1 GCA_945828295.1 uncultured Prevotellaceae bacterium
GGAGGTAGGAGGCGAGGAGATGGGCGAGGTACATCGACGAGGCGTCCTGCACGTAATAGGCTCCGGCATGGAAGAGGGGGTCGAACGTGAAGGCTCGGTGGCCACTGAGGTAATAGGCGCCGGGGCACCAGGGCACGGGGTCGCCGACGGTAGCTGGGTTGAGGGCGAGGTGGGCCGTCTTGGCGGGATTGAGGCGGACGGCCGTCGTGGGCGGCTGGTCGAGGCCCCGGAAGAGGGTTTCGGCCAGGTCGCTACCCAAGTGGGAGCGCATGAGGCGTGTGAAATCGTCGGGCAGAAGCATCGGGCTACGTTATCTCTCCATGGTCAGACCGAGACGACGCCCTTGATAGCGGGCCAGGGATCGTAGCCCTGGAGCTCGAAGTCCTCGTAGCGGAAGCTAAAGATGTCCTTCACCTCGGGGTTGATGACCATGCGAGGCAGGGGACGGGGCTCGCGAGTGAGCTGGAGGTGTATCTGGTCGAGGTGGTTCTGGTAGATGTGGGTGTCGCCAGTGGTGTGGATGAACTCGCCGGGGCGAAGGCCGCACACCTGGGCCATCATCATGCAAAGGAGAGCATAGGAGGCAATGTTGAAGGGGACACCGAGGAAGGTGTCGGCACTGCGCTGATAGAGCTGAAGGGAGAGGCGTCCGTTGGCCACGTAGAACTGGAAGAAGGCGTGGCAGGGGGGCAGGTTCATGTTGCCCAGGTCGGCCACGTTCCAGGCCGATACTATGATGCGACGGCTGTTGGGGTTATGCTTGATGTCGTCGACGGCTTGCTGTATCTGGTCGATGAAGCCGCCGTTGTAGTCGGGCCACGAACGCCACTGGTAGCCGTAGATGTGGCCAAGGTCGCCCGTCACGGGGTCGGCCCACTCGTTCCAGATGCGCACGCCGTTGTCCTGGAGATAGCGCACGTTGGTGTCGCCCTTCAGGAACCAGAGCAGCTCGTAGATGATACTCTTGAGGTGGACCTTCTTGGTGGTGAGCAGGGGGAAACCTTGCTCGAGGTCGAAACGCATCTGATGTCCGAAGATGCTGATGGTGCCGGTGCCGGTGCGGTCATCCTTCACGACGCCCTCGTCGAGGATGCGGTGCAATAGGTCGAGATATTGTTTCATGGTCGAACGTAGTCAACAAAACGATAAGGGAAGGCGTGGCGCTCGTCGGGCTCGTGGCGTTCGTCGCTGACCGCTTTCCAGTCGGAATAGTCGGGGAAAAAGGCATCGGCATGGGGCGGGACGTCGTCGACCTCGGTCAGGTAGAGGCGATGAGCCACGGGAAGGGCCTGGGCATAGACGCTGGCGCCGCCGATAATGAACACCTCCTCGTCGGGGCGGCAGGAAGCGAGGGCCTCGTCGAGGGAGGCAAAGGTCTCGGCCCCGGGGAAGGTGGCGCCGCCGCGCGACAGGACCACATTGCGCCGGTTGGGCAGGGTGCCCTTGGGTAGCGACTCGAAGGTGAGGCGACCCATGACGATGGTGTGGCCCGAGGTGAGCGCCTTGAAGCGCTTCAGGTCGTTGGGCAACCAGTAGAGAAGTTTGTTCCGGTAGCCGATAGCACGGTTGCGCGCAACGGCGGCGATGAGACTAATCATGGTGCTTGCGGATGGGCATCTGGCGATGGATGGGCTCGTTGAACGATACCATGGTCTCGCTGCGCTGGATGCCGATTACCTGTAGTTTGTCGTGGATGAGACTCAGCAGGTGGGCATTGTCGTGGGCGTAAATCTTGATGAAGAGGTCGTAGTTGCCGGTCGTGTAGTGGCACTCAACAACCTCGGGCACCTTGCGCAACTCGGCCACGACGCGGTCGGACTCGGAGGGGTCGCGAAGCAGGATGCCGACAAAGGCACACGTGCCGTTGCCCACGCTCTCGGGGTCGAAAAGATACTGCGAACCCTTGATGACACCCATCTGCTGGAGTTTCTGAATGCGCTGGTGGATGGCTGCGCCGGAGACGTTGCACTTGCGCGCCACCTCGAGGAAGGGGATGCGGGCATCGTCTGCTATCAAGTCTAAGATTTTCTCGTCTAATTCGTCTAAAATAACCATAACTTTCAATTTGTTACCGGAGCAAAGGTACTGATTTTAGTTGAAAGGAGAAAGGTCTCAGGCAAAAAAACAAGCGAAGTGGCCGAATTTGCGTTAATTTGCAACCTCGGCACGGCCTCGCATAGCTAACACTTAACTATTAGGAGCGATTGAGTAACAATTCGTAAAGCTGGCGGTGTTTCTTGGCAATGACCTCGAGAATGAGACCGCTGACCCACATGATGATGGCGAAGAGTAGGATGAAGCCACTGCCGATGAGCGTGGGGAAGCGGGGCACGAGGCCCGTGGCAAGGTACTCGCGATAGACGGGCACCATCAGAATGACGGCCACGAGGGCAAGCAGATAGGCAATGGTGGAGAAGAAAAGGAAGGGGCGATAGTCGCGGAAGAGCAGGAAGATGGTCTTCAGCACACGATAGCCGTCGCCGAGGGTGCTGAGCTTCGACTCGCTGCCGCTGGGGCGATTGCGATACTCCACCGGCACCTCGGCTATGAGGAAGTTGTGGTCGAGGGCGTGGATGGTCATCTCGGTCTCTATCTCGAATCCCTTGGAGAGGACGGGGAAATGCTTGACAAAGGTGCGACCCATGGCGCGGTAGCCAGTCATGATGTCGCGCACGTCGCTTTGGAAAAGACGGTTGATGAGCCAGCGCACCAACAGGTTGCCCACGTTGTGGAAGGGGCGACGGTTCACCTGGAGATAGGTGGAACTGAGGCGATTGCCGATGACCATGTCGGCCCCGTCGTCAAGCACCATCCGGCACATCTCGGCGGCGTGCTGGGCGGAGTAGGTGTCGTCGCCGTCGACCATCAGGTAGCAGTCGGCATCAATCTGGCGGAACATACTGCGAATGACATTGCCCTTGCCGCGGCGCGGCTCACTGCAGACGGTGGCTCCGGCTGCGAGGGCCTCGGAGGCCGTGTTGTCGGTTGAATTATTGTCGAAGACATAGACGGTGGCCTCGGGGAGTTGCGACTTGAAGTCGGACACCACACGGGCTATCGTCAGACCTTCATTGTAGCAGGGAATGAGTACGGCTATTCGTTTCATGGGGTGCAGTGTTTAGGCGATGGAGGAACAGGAAAAGGGAAAAGAACGTGACGGCAAGCGAACGCCACGTGAACCAGTAGTGGACGACGCTGTGCTGCAACGTGAGCAGGTACCAGCATACTGGGATGAGGGCAACGGCAAGCAGCCAGGCGTTGCGCCGAAGCCGAGGGGAGCGACTGGCCCGACGCCAACAAATAACCCAGACGAGGACGAGAAGAAGAAGCAGGGCGAGAAGCGCCGCAGCGAGAAGCAGGGCACCGTGGGGGCCCAGCAGTTCGGCAGCAGAGCTAACCAAGTTGCCCGTGCCGGCGAACGAGCGGACGCCAAGGGCACGAAGGAAACTGCCGAGGATGTCGTAGTCGGTGAGCACCTGGGCAAGCAGGCACTTGGATACCCACAGCGACACATAGCCGGCGAGCCAGCAAGCACTAAGCTGCACAACGCGGCGAACCGACTGCCACGCGGGATGGGCAAGCAGGCAGACGAGCAGCGGAAGTCCCAACGTAAGGACGGGCGTCGTCAGCAGGTCGAGGAACGACGTGATGCCACCGATGACAAAGAACGTGCATGCGGCAGCCGTGGCATCGCGCGACAAGCGTGGCACTGCCAGCAGCGCAATGACGGCCCAAAGCGACACGTAAAAGCATGTGGAATACTGAAAGCACAGAGGCACCATCGGAACGGCTACCATGAGTAGCGACACGAGTAGAAACGCGGCGGTACGCGGCGACAGGCGCGACGCAACAATCCACAGGCACAATAGTATCGTGAGCCCCATAAGAATAGTATTGCATCGGCACAAGGAATGGTAGTCCGCCAGGACAAGCAAGGGACGAAGAACCACCTGATAGCCGTGCCAATAACGGGCATAAGGGTAGTAATAGCCCGAGGGGGTAACTTTACCGGACACCACTTCTTGCGTGCGCTCGAACACGTTCATCGCGTCGTCCGTGTAATAGCGATTCTGCATGGCGGCGTCCACGGGGTGAACTTCGTCCGCACACCAGGCCATGTTGAGCATCAGGGCATCGGTGAAAGTGTCGATGCGAAACAGCGGAACGCCCAGTAGGCAAGGGTACTTTCCCTCGCGGGAAAGCGTCTCAACCGACGACGCCACGTTACCTTCAATACTGCGGTGCGGTATCAAATGCGCAACAGTCATCGTGCCCACAAACAACGCGAGCAGCATCACGTATGTTGCCAACACATATCGGACGCATAAACGAAGAGTCTTTCCCGTGTTTCCCATCTTTAGAAAAAAGAATGAAGAGCCTGACGCTCAGGCCAAGCTCTTCATTGTATAGGAGATTTTAGAATCAATCTTGTCTGCTTAATTTCTGTGAGTCGCAGAGTAGTTAATCTTCAGGGCCCACGACTTACGCAGTACTTCCTTGATGTCCGTGATGTAACCCATCTGAGTCTTCTGGTCTGCCTTGATGGAGATGACCTGAGCACTCTGGTCGGACATCGACTGACGCTCCTGGAGCACAAAGTCCATAACCTCGCTGGGTTCAGCATAGCGGTCGTTCAACTGTATGCGAGTAGAACTACCGAACTGTGCACGAAGCTGGTCGGTTGGGGGACCTACGTAAACGAACGATACTGCAGACTTCTTCTCGAGCTTCTCGAGCTCCGTACCAGCAGGCACTACAAACTTCACCTTCAACGTAACCTCACGCATGGTGGTTACAATCATGAAGAAGAACAGAATGGTGAAGATCAAGTCAGGCAGAGATGAGGTGTTCATCTCCGGCATTTCACGACTACCTTTTTTCTTTGCCATAATTAGTTCCCTCCATAGTTTTTAGGTTCAGCCTCTGATATCTTCTGAGGATAGTAAGTTCGAATTGCAACCTTCTGCTCATCGCTCAAGCCCGCATAAGCGCGGCCGAACTTTTGCTTCGACAACTCGTCGCGCAGCTCGTTATAAGCAGCCACCAACTCGTTCTGTACCTGGAAGTACATATTGTAGGGCGTGCCGCGGTCGGTCTGAACAGATATTACGCATTTGTCGGTCAACGCACACATACCCAGCAAAGGAATATTAATGGGGTGCTTTTCGGGCAGGCTGCTCAAGTTCTCCTCGTTCTTAATGAACTGCTTGGCGATGTTACGCAATTCACGAACTTCGGGGATGAAATCATTGATAACGCCATTCTTTACCCACAGGAAACCCTGAGCATTGATACGAACCTCCATAAGGTTGCGCTCTTTAATCTTCATCTCTTGCTTAATCTCCTCGTTCTCTGGCGGCTGGGGAAGGCGACGGGCCAGACCCATGTCAGTATCCATTGAAGTGGTTATCAGGAAGAAGATAAGCAGGATGAAAGAAATGTCCGCAGTAGAACTGGCATTCAGTCCTGGTACTTTTCTTTTTTTCTTTGCCATATCTCACTGAGGTTTTGGGTTCTTACTTCTTTGTTGCACTCTTGGTCATAACACCAGTGCCAGCAACCACAACAGAGATGATGGAAACGATTGCCAAAATGTAGATAGCAACCATGAAGGCATCAACCAATGTTACCATGCTGCCCGATGTTGTCACACCACTTGAAGTAGTGAAAGGCTCTTCGCCAAGGTTAAATACGTAACCAATGATGAAAGCAACAAGCGTTATGGCAGCAGTGGCCATAACAATCTTGGAACCGGCAATACCTGTGGTCTCCTTCTCATCAGAGCCGGCAGCACTACGTGCACCTTTCACGAGGCTCCAAATCATCAGACAGAAGGTTGCGACACCAAGCAGGTACATCAGTATCATAAGCAGATTGGTCATCGTAGGAGCATTCTTGTCTGCTGCAATCTCCACGTCAACGTTGTCATAACCAACACCGAAGAAGAGAATGAACACGACCACGATGATGGCGCATACTGCATACAATACATTATTTGATATTTTCTCTAATTTCATAACAACTCTCCTTAATAATTAAAGAATGAGTGAATTGGGGTTAATTACTTCTGGCACTTAGGCGACTTGATGCACATGGTCAGCAGTTCCTGAGCTGACTCTTCCATGTTTGCAGTCAGACCTTCGATGCTGCCAAGGATGAAGTTGTAGAACAACTGCAGAATCAGGGCAACAACGATACCGAAGATAGTCGTAATCAGGGCCACCTTCATACCACCAGCCACAACAGTAGGAGAAATATCACCAGCCTTCTCAATCGTATCGAAGGCCATAACCATACCGATCACAGTACCAAGGAATCCCAGAGAGGGGGCAGAAGCGATGAAGAACGTGATCCAAGAGCAGTGCTGCTCCAGGTAAGAGCCCTGAATCTCAGCCTCGGTATTGATGGCGCGCTCGATAGAAGCAATGTCGTTTTGCTCCTTGCTGTTCAAGCAAACCAGTGCCTTGCGAGAAACCTGAGCCACGGGACCACGAGTATTCTTGCAGAGGTCGATAGCCTCTTCTACCTTATCTTTAGCAACCAGCTCTGCCAGTTCTCCCATGAACTTGCGGGTGTTAACCTGAGCAAGAGTCAGATAAATAACACGCTCGATGCAGAATGCCAGACCCAGAACCAGAGCCAGGGCAACGAGAGACATGAAGCCGGCGTCACCTTCAATGAACTTTGTCTTCAGTACCTTGTGAAGGCTCTCGGTTTCTTCTTCGATAACAGCAGGAGCTTCTTCTACAGCAGCTTCAGCGGTGGTGTCTACAGCAGCAGTGTCTACTGCAGCGGTGTCAACCTGTTCGGTAGCAGCCTCTTCAGCTTCTTCCTGTGCCATCACGTTAGAAGTTGCAGCAAAAGAACAAGCTGCAACCAATGCAACAATTGCAAATAACTTTTTCATTGTTTTTTTGATTTTAAAGTTAATTATAATATTATCTATATTTCTTCATTACTTCGTTGTACGCATCTCCTTGCATCGGAGACGGGGATGTAGACGCAGCACAGCATTTTCAAGGTCTT
>CALZQV010000098.1 GCA_945828295.1 uncultured Prevotellaceae bacterium
ATTATGTGTTTATATAGATAATTATTAAATAATATCACTAATTTTATATAATATTAAGATTTTTTAATAAATTTGCAACACAATAAGTTATGTAATATATTATAATAAAGGAAGAAAATGATGAGAAAAGCTTTATTTATGCTAATGCTGATGCTGGCTTTGCCCACATTGGCTGACGATTTACCTGATTATCAGATTGAGGGTGCAGGAACCGGTGCACAGGGTACGTATCTGGTGAACGTGTCTGTGCTGACGAAGAAGTCGAAACTCACTGACGACGAGATAGGCCGTTGCGCCATCCACGGGGTGCTCTTCCGCGGTTTTGCCAACAAGGAATTGCGTCAGCAGCAGAAACCCTTGGCAGGGAGTGCGCTGGTCGAAGGCCAAAACAAAGCATTCTTCGACCGTTTCTTTGAGAAAGACTATGCCAACTATTATCAAGTGCTGAGTGGTTCACGCAAAGTGGTGAAGGCCGGTAAGCAATATAAGATTACGAGTACCGTCACCGTGGCCAAAGAGCAGTTGCGCAAGGACCTAAGCGAGGCTGGAGTGATAAAATCACTAAATAATATGTTCTGAAATGAAAAGGCTGATTATTATGGCGCTGGTGGCACTGGGTGCTACGACGCTAAAGGCACAGACACGCATGGGGGAAACCTACAACTTGCCACCCGTGAAGTATCTTAATACCGAACTGGACGGAAGCATCACAGTGCGCTCCTATGGCGAGGGCAAGCGAAAAGCCGACGCACGCGAGCAAGCCCGGAAGAATGCCGTGTACACTATCATGTTTAAGGGTATAGAGGCAAAGGGTCAGCCCATACGCCCACTGGTGACCGAGGCTAACGCCTATGAGCGCCACGAAGACTATTTTGCCACCTTCTTTGCCGACGGTGGTACGTATAAGGAATTCGTGTCGACCCAGGATGAAAAATATTCCTCAAAGCAGAAAATGCGCGGCTCCACACAGAATGCCTTCGGTTCTGTCGTGCGCGTATTACGCGGACAGCTGAAGGCAAGACTGATAGCCGATGGTATAATTGAAAAACAATAATAAAGATATGAAAAAGACATTATTAGCTATAGTTTCTATGGCACTGCTGCCCTTGTCCATGATGGGGCAGGCGAAGAAACCTACACTGATGGTTATACCTGCCGACACCTGGTGCACCGCCAATGGCTACATGATCGAAATGGAGGAGCAGGGCAAAACAACACGTGTGGCTGACTACGAGACTGCCATACAGAAGGATATGGACCTCTACAACGTCATCACCAAGATAGGTGAACTTATGAGCGATCAGGGTTTCCCCCTGAAAGACCTGTCGCAAACCGTGAAGAGCATCAAGCAGAGCGCTGCCGAGGATGAGATGACCACGAGCCGCACCGGCGGGTCAACACTGGCAGAGACACCGCTCGACCGTCTGCTCAACCGTGCCAAGGCAGACATTCTCATCGAACTGGCCTGGAAGGTTAACACCGTAGGTCCAAAGCACAGCATCACGTACACCCTGCGCGGGCTGGACGCCTATACCAACAAGCAGATAGCAGCAGCACAAGGTACGGGAGCACCATCCTTCTCTGCAGAACTTCCCGTGCTGCTCGAAGAGGCTGTGGTTGAGAAAATGGACGGCTTCGTAAGCCAACTCCAGGCCCACTTCGACGACTTGATGGAAAACGGGCGTGAGGTGGACATCGACGTGCGCATCTTCGACAACGGCTCAGGCTTATCATTCGAGGAAGAATACAACGGCGAGGAACTCACCGACATCATCGACAACTGGATGGCCGAGAACACAGTCAACCATCGCTACAACCTGTCAGACGCCACCGACATGGTGATGCGTTTTGAGCAGGTGCGCATTCCCCTCTACCGCCAGAATGGGCGACCCATGGACACACGCCAGTTCGTGGTTGAACTGCGCAAGTATCTCTCTGCAACACCCTATTCCATCACATCGAAGGTGGTGACCAAGGGACTCGGGCGTGCAAACCTTATCTTAGGTGAAAAATAAAAGTTACGACTATGAAAAAGTATATATTCACACTGTTAATGGCTGCCATGAGCACAATGGCGGTAGCACAGAATTGCGAGATACAACTGATGGTGGCTCCCGTGGAGCAAGGGGAAGAGGTGACGGATGGTTTCAATGAAATGCTGATGACACGACTGACCAATGTTCTCACACAAAAGGGCATTGCCGCAGACCCCAGCTACAACCAGTTTTTCATCACCGGCAAGTTCACTCACTTCTATAAGGAAACATTGCCTGGTCCGCCAATGCAGACGGCCATGCACTCCATGCTGACACTCTACATCGGCGACGCCGTCAACCAGCAGGTTTACGCCACTGAGAGCTTCGAGGTGCGTGGTGTGGGCAACAGCCTCGAGCGAGCATTGCTGAATGCCATGACTCAGCTCAACGGCAAAAACCAGAAAGTGGAGGCGCTCATAGAGAAGGGTAAGAAGAAAATTCTCAACTACTACGACAACAACTACCCGGCACTGCTGAAGAAGGCACAGAGCGCAGCAGCGCTGAACGAGTATGGCGAGGCTCTCTACTATCTGGTGGCCATACCCGAGTGCTGTAAAGGCTATGCTGAAGCATACAGCTTGATGGACCAGCTTTTCACCGAGAAACTGACACGCGAAGGCATACAGCTGATTCAGCTGGCACAAGCCGTTTACTATGCCGACCCAAGCCCCAAGGGCGCAGCAAAGGCTATGCAGTACCTGTCAATGATTGACCCCAGCAGCCCCGCACAGAGCCAGGCCGCAGAGTTGGCACAGGAGATAAAGAAGAACACCAAGTCGGACTACGACTTCGAGAATCGTCAGAAGTACAACGATGCCATAGCTCTGGAGAAGTATCGCATAGAGGCTGCACGTGCCGTGGGCGTGGCCTGGGGCAACGGACAGAAGCAAAAGACCACGAACTTGATGTTCGTCCGTTAGTGAATAATATAATTGTTTTGTTATATGAATAAAAGAAACATCCTGATCCTGTCATGCCTTCTGTGCATGTCAGGTTCTCTTTTTGCTCAGGAACTGAGCATCAAGTACAATGAAAAGGGTAAGGCTGGATATGCCGATGCCTCGGGTACGTTGGTCATCCCCTGTAACTATGATGCCGCTTTCCCGTTTGAGAATGGAATGGGACGCGTGATGAAAGGTGAAAAACTGGGACTTGTTGACGCACAGGGAAATGTGGTGGTGACTCCCCAATGGGACGACCTTGCTTATGACAAGGAGCACAATCTCTATCGTGTGAAGAAGGGAAAGAATTATGGAATACTTGACGGGAAGGGGAATGTCCTGGTCCAGGCCAAGTATAGCTATATCAGTGGCTTCAACCGATATGGAAAGGCCTTGTTGGCCGTGGGAGGAAAGTCAACCCCCAACCAGCAAATGAAGGGTAAGAATTACCTGATGAATGCCAAGTACGGTGTGCTGAATGCCGACGGAACAATCGCCATCGAAGCAAAATGGAAGGGACTCTATGAGTTCACCAATGCGGTAGCATCCAATACCGTGGGCTATGGCATGCTGCTGAAACAGCGCATATTTAACATCGGCGACACTTTGATTACGGACTGCGAATACGTAGGTTACGATTCCAAGGGCTGGTTTGCCAGCAATGCCGGCGTGATGGATGCCAAAGGCAACATTGTGGTAAAACCCAATGTGGCACGATATATATTCCTGCCAAAGAACGGAATGGCTCGCTACTACACTTTCGTAAAGAAACAAGCAAAGTTCGAGGTAGGCTACATCAACCTAAGCACGCAGGTAAAGACCAAGATGACGGAAACAAACAGCAACGGTACCCAATATACAGAAAGTACCGACTTTATGGACAACATTGCTGCAGTGGCCCAGAATGGAGCGTGGAACTTCTATGACACGAATCTCAACCTCGTGTTTGGGGGTTACAAAACACTGGCAAAGGGTTCTACATCTGGCATGTGGTGTGCCTGGAAGACGGACGGAACATGTGAGTTCTTCGATGTCCAGGGTAAAAAGGTATTCGATGGCGCAGGCTATACGGATGTCTTCTTCCCACGCAATCAGGAAGGAACTGAGGCGCAGTACATCGCTGTGAAGAAGGACGGAATGTGGGGCTTGGTGAACAAGGAGAATGTGACGAAGATTCCGTTTGAATATGAAAAGGTAAATGATGTGCGCTACGGATGGGTCCCTGTCAAGAAGGGCGGAAAGTGGGGTATGCTAAGCATCGACGGGCAGGAGATAGTGCCTGCGGCATACGAAGACATAACCAGCACTTCTGCTCCTAACACAAAGGCATTGTACGTGAAGAAGAGCGACAAACTTTGGTACGTCTACAATGTGGAGAAGAAGAAAGAAGTCAGCAAAGGATATAAAGGCGGTGGTTATTTTGTAGACGGCATCGCATGGGTGAGACCCGATAATATGAAAGTTGAGGACAATAGCGTGTATCGTGCGCTCGACGGCGGAACAGGCGTAAACTCAGAGAACTTCGGGTATGTAATCGACGAGGAAGGCAACCAGTTGGTAACCGTCCCTGTTCCGACAAACAGGATTGCAGAAATACGTGACGAGATAATTAAGAAAGGCAAGCGCCAGCTGACAAAGAGCGAGATGAAGAATATGTTGTTGCGTATGTCAGTGCGCAGTCGTCACTATCCGCTGGAGACGCCCATCGACGAGAGTAACTGGGACTATTAATCCGAAATCACTTATCAAAGAAATCATTATGAAAAAGAATATGATATTATCGGCCCTTGCATTCATCCTCATTGCCATGCCGGCTCAAGCACAAGAGGAAAATGAGGCAAACGACTATCGTCGCAGTTCACTCTATTCTGTCATGGTGAACCATACTGACCAGAAATATGCAGAAGAGATAAAGAATGCTTTCCTCGACATGGAGGTGCCCGACAAGTATAATGACCACAATCTCAGCGTGAAGGTGCTGGACATGAACAAGAAACTGAAGGGTGCCCGGTCTGACCAGGAAAGCCAGATTATCACAGACTTCCTGAACACGAACAAGGTAGCCAGCCGCCTGGTGGCAAAGTGGTTCAACCGCGATGCCTTCACCGGACAGTGCGACGTTGAACTGGTAAAGGAACGTGGTATGTACAATGCATCGGAGTTCGACAAGGAAATGGCTGCTCGCAGCCAGCGTGCCAAGGCCTTGCTCGAGGATGCCGGTGAGGACCTCATTGGCAACACTTTTGTATTGGTAAACGACATCCGATATGTTGATAAGTCGCAAAAGGCAAAGGGCTTTGCCACAGTCCTGCGTGCTATCGGACAGGTGGCCGGTGCCGTTACGGGCGTTAATGTCAGCGACCTGACCGATAATCTTGGCGACATGTTAGAGAGCATCAAGGGCTTCAAGGTGCGCATCAATACGTTCCTCTACCAACTGGTGTGGGACGAAGAAACGTCGGCCAACTTCTACCAGAACCATTATTCCGCCAAACCCGACGAGGCAAAATGTAAAGCATTCGACGCCGGGCGTGGTGCCTATAAACTTAAGTTTGTCGGAAAGGTGGAGAGCAAGGGTAACAGCTCATCGTTTATGGGCATTAAGGAAGACCAGCCACAGATGATGGTGCTGAAGGCTTGTACGCGTGCCATCGACGAAAACATTGCCGACCTGAGTCATGAGGTTGAGGCTTTCCGCGTGCGTGTGCCCCTTTTAAGTTCAGAGCCCATCACGGCCCCCATCGGCATGAAGGAGGGCGTGCAGAAGGACAGTCGCTTTGAGGTGTTGGAAGTCAATGAAGACCCTGCATCGGGAAAGCGCACATACAAACGTGTAGGTGTTATTCAACCTATCAGTAATCTTATCTGGGACAACCGTTTCATGGCTGTCGAGGAAGGAGCTACAGGTGCTACACTGGGCATGACCACCTTCAAGAAAGTATCGGGCGGCGACTTTTATCCTGGTATGTTGATAAGGGAAATTGCTTCAAAGTAAAAAGAGATGAAAGAACCACTAAGATTAATTGCGATATTCATGGCCATGTTGACAAGTAACATGGCCATGGCGAAAATAGAAGGTAACGAAGACGATTTTGACGACGAGGATGAAGTAATAGGCTCTGTCGAACGTGTCAATGGTGAATATAGTGCCAGTGACTACATTGAGATAGACGGGATTCCGGAAACAGAGATTGAGGAGAATAGTAAATATGGCGAGGCAGAGAAGTATCGTCGTTCATCGTTGGCACTTATTCTGATTACGCACAGTAGCGAAAAGTATGCTCGTGAGATTGAGTCGCAATTTTATCAGATTGTACCGCCTGAGCGCTACAATAGCCACGACATCAGCGTAAGGGTGATTCATGCCACATCCAAAAACATGTCGGCAAAAAAAATAATAAAGACTTTAGAAAACCAGCAAGTTGCAAAACAATTGGTTTCAAGGTGGTTTAATCGTGACCCTTATTCTGGCATCTGTAACATGAATCTGATTGGAGAGCGCGGACTGTATAATGCATCCAAGGAAGACAACGACCTTGCACAGATGACGATACGCAAGGAAGCCATGTTAAGGGATGCTGGTGAGGAACTGATACAAAACACCTTTGTGCTGGTGTGTGACTTGAAATACCACGACAAGCAGAAAACCAGTCAAGTCTTTTCGGGATTAATGCAGGTGGGGGCTGCCATACTTGACAGCTATGCCCAAAACACTACAAATGTGACAAAGGCTCAGACATTCCAGAACTTCAGCAACTTGGCTAACGTATCGTCGCAGGCAGTTGCCGATATTGGTGGATTCTCGGTAAATGTGGAGGCTCATCTGTTACGTCTCGATTGGAAC
>CALZQV010000099.1 GCA_945828295.1 uncultured Prevotellaceae bacterium
ACTATATAGAGAAGGGTTTACACAAGCGTTGGATGGCCTACCTCTTTGCTATTGTCATTTTGGGAAAGTATACATTCCGCCTGCTCGACGACTACCTCGCTCAGAAGCGTCGTGGTATTAAGGAACCTACGTTCCACCGTAGCCAGTTCCCGGAGATTCAGGAGGAATTAGGATGTTGGGATTAAACACAAATATATGGAACGAGCAAAGATTTATTCGGCGGCCGGACTGATAGCGTACATTCAAGAGGTGGGTTTCCTGCCTCTTCTCGATAGTGGTATCAGCGGGTTCTCGGCCGACGCCGTCGTGAGCGACGACTGCCGCTATGTGACATTCCCTGATGGCGGTTGGGACTGGCCTTTGTGGAAGTGGAAAGGTCCCATCGTTCAGGAGGGCGCTTGCGTTTATGGTAAGTTCTATGACAATAAGGCCGGTTTCATAAGCCGCCAGTGGTGGCCCGACTTCTATAATTATCGTCGCAGTAAGCATCCCGCTCCGCAGGAAGGTTCCATCGAGGAAGCCATATTGTTTACTTTGCAGGAGCACGACAGTCTGATAACGCGTCAGTTGCGCAAGGCATGTGGCTTCGACGGGACGAAGATGAGAAGCAAGTTCGACGGTTACATCACCCGCCTGCAAATGGGATGTTATATCGTAACCGAAGACTTCGTGTATCCCACCGACAAGCACGGGCGTGAATACGGGTGGGGCTGGTCGCTCTTGACCACCCCTGAATCCCTCCTCGGACCTGATGCCAGTCGTTGCGAACGTTCGCCTCAAGAGTCGTTTGAGCGGTTGTTTGCGCATTTCTGCCAGATATTGCCCCATGCCTCGGAAAAACAAATACTTAAGTTGATAGGCTAACATACGTATATAATTCCTGAATTTGTTGTATCTTTGTGGCAGAATGAGTGAGAAGAGCAGAAAACGCCCCTGGTGGGTGGCCACACTTTTTGCGGCGGAAGAGATTCCGGCAAGCATTGTCACCTACGTGGCTGTGCTCATGTTTCTCCAGACCGACACCAGCCCTGCCACGTCCACGTTCTATTGCGGACTGCTCTTCCTCCCCTGGGTACTGAAGTCGTTCCTGCGCAATAGGGTCCGGGCCTTGGGACACTTCCGCTACCAGTTGCAGTGGCTCGAGCTTGCCCTTGTGGCAACGATGATGGCCCTCGCCTTTTCTTTCCTTCGTTATACACATCAGACTTTTGCTCTCTTCTTTGGCCTGTTCGTGCTGTCATTCTTATCGGCCTGGCACGAATTGGCAGCCCGCATGTATTACGAACGTATGCTGCGGCCCTATGAACAAAAGTACTACAACACTCCCAAGATAATCTTTTCGCAATCTACCGTTGTGCTCACCTATGGCCTATTCATTATGATGGTCGGCGCACTGCAGGTCATCTATCGGCGCATCCCCAGGTCGTGGAACGAGGGATGCTACCTGATGGCTGGCCTTTTGCTGCTATTTGCCATTTGGCACATGTTCTCCCTGCAGCGTCCCCATATAGCCGACCCTCGTGAGCACGGTAGTGCCTTGGGTGCGGTTCGTGATGAGATTCGGGTCATTGACCGTATTCGGCACAAACCCCATTGGCGACAGACCGTTGTCGCCCTGGCTTTGTTGCTATTGCCCCAGAGCCTAATGTTCTACAGCCGTGTGCTTTTCCTCTACTTGCCCAAGTCCGACGGCGGACTGGGTTGCACGATTCAGGAAATCGGTTTTGCCCAAGGCGCGGTTGGCGTAATTGCATTCTCCATTGGTATTCTGCTGGGGCGTCAGCTTCTTCGATGGGTCGATGTGCGTCGTGTCTTTTGGTGGATGGCCATACCCCTCGGTCTCTCCCCCTTGCTCTACCTGTTAATGTGCTACGAACCACCTTCGTCGCTGATGGTGCTCTGCATGGCCACCTTCCAGGCCCAGTTCTTCTTTGGCTTCGGACTCAACGTGACGATGATGTTCGTCCGCTATATCAGCGGCAACCGCTACCGCAATACAATCAACTACCTTTACATACCACTTGTGGCAACAGTCATGTTGCCCGCCATGGCTGCATCAGGATGGATGGTCGAGCACTTGGGCTTCCGTCTCTTCTTCCTGATTGACACGGCAACGGCCCTTCTGGCATGGCTCTACGTATACGTAACGAAAATCAAATGTAAAGTCTTTATAAAAGAATGAAACCTTACACTTGGATTCCCACCCTCTACTTTGCCGAGGCCTTGCCATATATGGCAGTGATGACCCTTTCGGTAATTATGTACACGAATCTTGGTCTCTCCAACACGGAGCTGGCTCTCTATACCAGTTGGCTCTATCTGCCTTGGGTGATTAAGCCCCTGTGGAGTCCCATTGTCGACCATCTGCGTACCAAGCGTTGGTGGATTCTTGCCATGCAGGTGCTCGTCGGGGCCTCATTGGCCGGCGTGGCACTGACACTGCCCATGGCCCAATGGTTGCGTCTCTCGCTGGCTTTCTTTTGGTTGATGGCCTTCAGTAGTGCCACTCACGACATTGCAGCCGACGGTTTCTACATCCTTTCGCTTTCCCAGGAAGACCAAGCGCTGTACGTGGGCATCCGCAGTACCTTCTATCGCGTGGGCAGTATCTTTTGCCAAGGCATCCTGGTGATGTTGGCCGGCTGGCTCGAAAGCCGCCATGGCGTGTCGCTGGCATGGAGCATCACGATGCTTCTGATGGCAGCCCTGATGGTTGCCCTCGCAGGGTGGCACTTCGTTTCCCTTCCGCGTGTGGAAACAACAAGCATGGAGCAAGACGAGGAAACGGCTGGCATCGTTTCGTTCTTGCAGTCCCTTATCACCCCCTTTGTTGACACCCTTCGCGCCTTTTTCTCTAAGCCACACATTGGGGCAGCCGTGCTTTTCATGCTGCTTTTCCGCTTGCCTGAGGCACAGTTGGCCAAGATGGCCCAGCCCTTCATGCTTCGCACGGTGGAGGAGGGTGGTCTGGCGTTGAGCACGGCCACTGTGGGCTTCGCCTACGGGACGTTGGGTATCATCGGACTGCTGGCCGGAGGCATCGTGGGCGGATGGGTCGTTTCGCGCCACGGTCTGCGTCGTTGGCTTTGGCCGATGGTGTTGGCCATCTCGCTGCCCGACCTCGTTTACGTCTATCTGGCCTATGTCCAACCCACCAACCTGCTTGTTATCAACAGTTGTGTCTTCATCGAGCAACTTGGCTATGGATTTGGCTTCACGGCCTACATGCTCTTCCTGGTCTATTTCTCACGTGGCGAGCGCTCTACCTCGGTGTTTGCCCTTTGCACCGCCTTCCAGGCGCTGGGCATGATGTTGCCCGGCATGATGGCTGGCTGGTTGGCCGACCAGCTTGGCTTCCGCGTTTTCTTCGTATTCGTTTGTCTGTGCACGTTGGTCACCTTCTATGTTTCGGGACTCGTGCGCCGTGATATCAAATAAGAACAATCCCCCCGACACCTATGAACACAGCACAAGATAGTCACGCCAACGAGCAGCTGCTGGAACTGCGTGACACCCAGTTTATCAACCTCATGCGCAGGCGCATCTTCAACGTGCTGCTTGTGGCCAACCCCTACGATGCCTTCATGCTGGAGGACGACGGACGTGTGGATGAGAAGATTTTCGACGAATATGCCAAGCTTGGTCTGCGCTATCCCCCACGCTTCGTTCAGGTTGCCTCGCAGGAAGAGGCAGAGCGCGAACTCCGGCGGACCAGTTTCGAGTTGGTCATCTGTATGCCTGGTAGCGAAGTGGGTCAGGGCTCGACGGATGTTTTCGACATCGCTCGTAACATCAAGTTCATGAATCCCAAGGTGCCCATCGTGGTGTTGACGCCCTTCTCACACGGCATCACAAAGCGCATGGAGCACGAAGACCTGAGCATCTTCGAATATGTGTTCTGCTGGCTGGGAAACACCGAGCTGCTCTTGTCCATCATTAAGCTGATTGAGGACAAGATGAATCTGAGGCACGACACCGAGGCCGGCGTGCAGATGATTATGCTTGTCGAGGACAACATCCGCTTCTATTCCAGCATCCTGCCAAACCTCTATAAGTTCGTGTTGCAGCAAAGCCTGGAGTTTGCCACCGAGGCACTGAACTCCCAGCTTGAGACACTGCGCATGCGCGGACGCCCAAAGATTGTGCTGGCCCGCACCTACGAAGAGGCCTGGAAATTGTATAGCGAACACAAGGACAACACCTTGGGAATCATCAGCGATTGCCGTTTTCCCCGTGGCGGGGTGAAGGACGAGCGTGCCGGGCTCGACTTGCTGGCAGCCGTTCGTCAGCAGGATGAGTTCTTGCCCTTCATCATGGAATCGTCGGAACCCGACATCGCCAAGGAGGCCTGCAACTATGGCGCCTCGTTTCTCGACAAGAACTCGAAGAAGCTGAATGTCGACCTCCAACACTTGGTGTACCATTACTTCGGTTTCGGTGACTTTATCTTCCGCGACCCGCGAACCATGAAGGAGGTGGTGCGCGTGCGCAACCTCAAGGACCTGCAAGACAATATCTTCACGGTGCCGGCCGAGTCGTTGCTCTACCACGTCTCGCACAACAACGTGTCGCGTTGGCTCGGTTCGCGTGCCTTGTTCCCCATTGCCGACTTCCTGCGACGCATCAAGTGGGACACGAATCCCGACCTCGACGCACATCGCCAAATCATCTTCGACGCGATAGTTAAATACCGAAAAATGAAGAATCAGGGCGTGGTGGCAGTGTTCAACCGCGACCGCTTCGACCGCTTTTCGAATTTCGCCCGCATCGGCGACGGCTCGCTGGGAGGCAAGGGACGCGGCATAGCCTTCATCGACCACATTATCAAGCGCCACCCCGACCTCAACGAACTGCCCGGGGCACGCGTGATGATTCCCAAGACGGTAGTGCTCTGTACCGACGTGTTCGACGAATTCATGGAGCGCAACGAGCTCTACCCCGTGGCTCTGAGCGACGTGAGCGACGAGGAGGTGTTGCGTCACTTCCTGGCTGCCAAACTGCCCGCCCGCCTGATAGACGACCTTATGGCCCTGCTCGATGTGGTGCAGCAACCCATTGCCATACGCTCCTCGTCGCTGCTTGAGGATAGTCACTACCAGCCCTTTGCCGGTATCTACAGTACCTACATGATACCTTATAACAGCGACCGCCAGTCGCGACTGCGCATGTTGGTAAGTGCCATCAAGGGCGTATATGCGTCAGTCTTCTATCGTGCCTCCAAGGATTACATGACAGCCACATCCAATGTTATCGACCAGGAGAAGATGGCCGTCATCCTTCAGGAAGTGGTGGGCACACAGTATGGCGACCGCTTCTATCCCCACATCTCGGGTGTGGCGCGGTCCGTCAACTATTACCCCATTGGCGACGAGAAGGCAGAGGAGGGCGTTGTGAACCTGGCCTTGGGTTTGGGTAAATACATCGTTGACGGGGGGCTCAACCTACGTGTCTGCCCGGCCCATCCCGACAAGGTGTTGCAGACCAGCGAACTCGACATGGCCCTGCGCGAGACGCAAACACGCTTCTATGCCCTCGACCTCAAGAATATTTCGTCCGACATCTCGGTCGACGACGGGTTCAACCTGCTGAAACTAAACGTGCGTGAGGCCGACAAAGACGGGTCGCTGGCCGGTCTGGCCTCTACCTACGACCCCTACGACCAAGTGCTGCGCGACGGCATTTACGAAGGTGGGCGCAAGGTCATCACCTTGTGTGGCGTACTTCAGCAGGATGTGTTCCCCTTGCCCCAGTTACTCACCCTGTCGATGAAATACGGACAGCAGGAGATGCGTCGCCCCGTGGAGATTGAATTGGCCGTAAATCTCAACCCCGATCGCACGGGAGAGTTCTACCTGTTGCAGATACGTCCGATGGTCGACAACAAGATGCAGTTGGACGAGGATTTGAGTGAGATTCCCGACGACGAGGCTGTCATCCGTTCGCATAATGCCATCGGGCATGGCATCCTCACCGATATTCAGGACATCGTCTACGTGAAGACGCAGCCCACGGCCGACGGACAACCCGTGTATTCAGCCAGCAGCAACCCCGCTATTGCGGAGGAAATCGAGCGCATCAACCGCACGTTCCTCGACGAGGGGCGCAACTACGTGCTCGTGGGCCCCGGTCGTTGGGGCTCGAGCGACTACTGGTTGGGCGTGCCGGTGAAGTGGCCTGCCATCTCTGCCGCTAAGGTTATCGTGGAGGCTGGGCTTGAGAACTACCGCGTGGAACCCAGCCAGGGCACCCACTTCTTCCAAAACCTCACTTCCTTTGGCGTGGGCTATTTCACGGTGAACGACTTCATGCAGGACGGAATCTATCGTCAGTCGATGCTCAACTCCATGCCGGCAGTCCACGAGACAGAGCACGTGCGCCACGTGCGCTTCCCCCACGCGCTCACCATCAAGATTGACGGTATGCGTAAGGAGGGCATCATCATGTGCTGAGCAATTGTATACTTATTATATATATAAAGGTATATTTAAAGGAATTTGATAT
>CALZQV010000100.1 GCA_945828295.1 uncultured Prevotellaceae bacterium
AACTGCTCATACACGTTTGGCGTTTTGCTCGCTTAATCGTATCTTTGTAGGGCAAAACGACACATGTCATGAACCGAAAGAACCTGTTAATCACGATTGCAGCGGCCACTTTGATTGTGTTGGTGGCCCTGGTTGCCTGGCTCGGCTATCGGGCAAGCAAAGCCGAAGAAACCAGCCGACAAATGGAAGAACTACAGCAATTGGCCGAAATGGACAAGCTGGAAATGCAGAACGAATACGAAGAGTTTGCCCGTCAGTACGAGGAACTGCAGACCCAAATCAACAACGATTCCCTTATTGCCCAATTAGAGAAAGAGCAGAAACGCATTGAGGAACTGCAAGAGGAACTGCGTCGCACAAAGAGCAATGACGCGGCCGAAATCATGCGCCTCAAGCAAGAGCTGGCCACACTGCGCGAAATCCTTCGCCAGTACATCATGCAAATCGACTCGTTGAACCACCTTAATCAACAACTGAACCAGGAAAACCAGAGCCTGCGCACGCAGAATGCTCAGGCACAGGTACACATTACCAACCTGACAACTGAGAAGGAGACCCTGACGGACAAGGTGGCCATTGCTTCACAGCTCGACGCTACGGGTGTATCAGCAATCGGTAAGAACAAGCGAGGCAAGGCTGCCAAGAAGATTAAGGACGTGAAGAAATTCCAGATTTCATTCAATATCAGTCGCAACGTGACGGCACAAACGGGCATGAAGAGCATATACGTGCGTATCATGACTCCCACAAATGAAGTGCTCACCCAAGGCGGCACCTTCAACTACGAGAACCGAACCCTGGAATACTCCATCCGCAAAGACATTGAATACACCGGCGAGGAGCAGGCCATTACCGTATACTGGGATGTGAACCAGACATTGATGGGCGGCCAGTATCGTGTCGACATCTTTGCCGACGGCAACCGCATTGGTGGGACAAGTTTCTCCTTTGAATAGCAGTAATACGTAACTTAAATCTATATGGAACAAGTCTTTTCTTACATCATCAGTCTGGGGGCATCGGTCATGATGCCCGTCCTTTTCACTATCATTGGTTTGTGTATTGGCATGAAGTTTGGCAAGTCGCTCAAGAGCGGCCTCTACGTTGGTGTCGGTTTTGTAGGTCTGGGAATTGTCACGGCCCTGCTCACCAACAACTTCGACTCACCGCTGAAGGCCATTTCCGAGTTGTATGACCTGCAGCTGAAGGTCTTTGACATGGGCTGGCCTGCTGCGGCAGCCGTGGCCTACGGTACAGCCGTCGGGGCACTCATCATCCCCATCTGCCTTGGTGTAAACCTGCTCATGCTCATTACCAAGACGACACGAACCATCAACATCGACCTGTGGAACTACTGGCATTTTGCCTTCATTGGCGCAGTGGCCTACTTTGTCATGGGGCAGAGCCTGCTCTGGGGCTACTTCGCAGCCATCGTTTGTTACATCATCACCCTCGTGATGGCCGACCTCACGGCAGAGCGTTTCCAGAAGCACTATGACCTTCAGGGAATCTCCATTCCACAGCCCTTCTGTCAGAGCTTCACGGTATTTGCCGTGGCCTTCAACTGGTTGCTCGACAAGATTCCAGGCTTCTCGAAACTCGACATCGACGCCGAGGGTCTGAAGAAGAAGTTCGGCGTATTGGGCGAACCGCTGGTTCTGGGTGTCATCGTTGGCGCACTGATTGGTTGGGCTGCTCAGCTCGATATCAAGAAAATACTGTTTCTTGGCGTAACGATGGGTGCCGTAATGGAACTTATCCCTCGCATTACCAGCCTGTTCATCGACGGTTTGAAGCCCATTGCCGAAAAGACACAAGACGTGGCCAAGAAGCGTTTCAAGGGAATGAAGGTAAATATCGGAATGTCGCCCGCCTTGGTAATCGGTCACCCCACCACCCTGGTTTGCTCCGTCATCCTCATCCCAGTCATCCTGGCCATCGCAGTATTCCTGCCCGGCAACCAGTTCTTGCCCCTGGCTTCACTCGCCGGAATGTTCTATCTTTTCCCACTTATTCTTCCTTATACTAAGGGTAATGTTGTCAAGAGCCTAATCATCGGCCTCGTGGCCCTCATCGTGGGACTCTATTTTGTTACCGATATGTCCCCGGCCTTCACACTTGCAGCCGATGAGGTGTATAAGACCGACCCGACCGCCTCGGCCGCCAAGATACCCGAGGGATTCGAAGCTGGTGCGCTCGACTTTGCCTCGTCGCTCTTCGGCTATGTCATCTATGCCTGCGTTAAGTATTTGCGTTGGATTGGCATGGGCGTGCTGTCGCTCATCACCCTCGCCATGATGGTGTGGAACCGCATGCGCATCGTTGCCGAGGAGAAAATGGCCAAGAGTGAGGTTACAGAAACGAAATAACTTAAACTACAATATTAAACAACTATGAAAAAAACATTTCTTTCCTTACTGCTGCTCCTTGGAGCACTGGGCGCACAAGCCCAGCAGGACGTAAAGTTTCAGACAGCCTGCCACCCCGAGGACGTGAAGCACTACGACACTCCCACCCTGCGCGACCGTTTCGTGATGGAGAAAGTGATGGAGGCCGACAAGATTCACCTGACCTACTCCCACTACGACCGCTTCATCTTTGGCGGTGCAATGCCCGTCACCAAGGATTTGAAGCTGGAGAACTTCCCCGAACTGGGCCTCGACGTTGACCCAGGCATCAAGGAGAAGTATTTCCTCTACAACCGCGAGCTTGGCGTTGTTAACTGCGGCGAGGGCGACGGCTGGGTTATCGTCGACGGTAAGGAATATGCCCTGTCACCCAAAGAGGCGCTTTACATTGGCCGTGGCCACATCGGTAAAGGCAAGGACGTGAACAAGGAGGTTCTCTTCCGCTCAAAGGACGCCTCGAAACCCGCAAAGTTCTACCTCAACTCAGCAACAGCCCATCAGCACTACAAGACGCAGTGGATTACGCTCGACGGTCGTAAGGGTTCGCTGAAGGCTGCAGTGTGGGGCCCCGTTGGTTCGCTCGAGGAGTGCAACAACCGCACCGTCTACAAGCTTATCGTCAACGACGTGCTTGAGGAAGGACCTTGCCAGCTGCAACTGGGACTCACCCAGCTCAACCCTGGTGCTGCTTGGAACACCATGCCTCCTCACACCCACGGTCGCCGCATTGAGGCCTATTACTACTTCAATCTCCCCGAGGAACAAACCATTGCTCACATCATGGGTCAGCCCCAGGAGAGCCGCGTCGTATGGTTGCACAACGAGCAGGCCATCATGTCGCCCGAATGGAGCATACACGCTGCTGCCGGCACCTATTACTATACCTTCATCTGGGGTATGGCTGGCGAGAACCTTTTCTACAACGACAAGGATAACATCCCCGTCATCGACCTGAAGTGATTGGTGAATCAATAGCCCTCCTTGTTGCCGTATTATGGACAACGGGCTCCATCTATGGAGAACTGGCCAGTAAGCGGCAAGGAGCCTTAGCTCTTAACGTAATCCGCATGGTGCTGTCCCTACTTATGCTGGGGGCAGCCCTGTGGTTTATGGTGGGCAGGCCCTACCCCTACCTTGCCGATCGCCAGACATGGCTGTGGATGTTGCTGAGCGGATTGGTTGGCTTTGGCTTTGGCGACTATTGCCTATTCTCGAGCTACGTGCTCATTGGCAGCCGGTTCTCCCAACTTTTCATGACCTTGGCCTCGCCCTTTGCCGCCATCACTGCGTGGCTTCTGTTAGGCGAACGCATGACGGGCATGGCCACGCTGGGCATGTGCATCACAATCGCGGGCATCGGCATGAGCGTGTTGAGCAAGGATTCCGCCGAGGGGCAGCCCAAACACATCGGCGTGAAACTTCCCCTGAGCGGTTTTGTCTTCGGCATCGGGGCAGCCCTTGGCCAAGGCGTTGGGCTCGTACTCAGCAAGGTGGGGCTTGAACACTATACCCTGTCGGCGGCCGACGCAGCCGTTACGCCGATGCTCATGCCCATTGGCGGCACGATGATTCGCACGTTGGCCGGCTTCTTCTGCTTCACGTTCTTCCTTATCATAAACAAGAAAGTCAGCCGACTTCGGGAAGCAGTTCGCGACGGGCGAGGCATGAGCTACGCCCTTCTGGCCACCTTCTTCGGTCCGGCCCTCGGTGTGTCGCTCAGCCTCCTGGCCCTGCAATACACTCAGGCGGGAATCGCACAGACCATCATGTCGCTTGTGCCGGTACTTATCATCCTGCCCTCGCGACTGGTATTCAAGACGAAGGTCACCGCAATGGAGGTTTTGGGAGCCGTAATCGCCGTCATCGGGGCATCGCTATTCTTCGTCTGAAGCCTGAAAATGTTGACACAAATGAAACGGCAGGAAAACGACAATTCATCAATTAAACAAATACATTATAACATTATTCTTAATCGCCCATGAGCAAAGGTAAACTTGCAAAATTCGCTGACATGGCCCAGAATCCGTTGGTCATCGAGCAGCCCTACAATACGCTACAAGAAGAAAGCAACTTCCCGCTAAAGGGACATTGGCACAGCGACTTCTTCCACAACACGAATCCCATAGTCCTCGAACTGGGTTGCGGGCGTGGCGAATACACCATTGGGCTGGCCCGCCGCTACCCCGAAAAGAACTTTATCGGAGTGGACATCAAGGGAGCCCGCATGTGGACCGGAGCCCAGGAAGCCCTGAACACGGGAATGACCAACGCTGGTTTTCTGCGCACCCACATTGAGTTTATCGACCGCTTCTTTGCTCCCGGCGAGGTGAGCGAGGTGTGGCTCACCTTCAGCGACCCCCAGATGAAGAAAGCCACGAAGCGACTCACGAGCACTTACTTTCTTGAGCGCTATCGCCGTTTTCTTGAGGACGGCGGACTCATCCACCTGAAGACCGACAGCAACTTCCTCTTCACCTATACCGAGGAAATGCTGAAGGAGAACGGCATCACGCCTGAATTTTCCACCCGCGACCTGTATGGCGCAGCGGAGGACGGCGGCGACGGGGGGCAGGAGGCACGCTCCATCCAAACCTACTACGAGCAAATGTGGCGCCAGCGCGGCATAGCCATCAAGTACCTGCGCTTCCGCCTCGCCCACGATGCTCAGCTTACCGAGCCCGACGTTGAGATACCCCTTGATGAATACCGCTCGTATAACCGTTCGAAACGAAGCGGCAGCGAGACTGGGAAGTAAAAGGAAAGAGCCCAAAATCTTGCCGGTAACGGCAAAAGTAGTATATTTGTAATCCAATGGCAAGACATTTCTTGCCGATAGACTAAGAATATGGCATACATCTCAGTAAAAGCATTTGCCCAGAAGACCGGAATTTCCGAGCGTACAGCACGTAACTATTGTGCTATGGGCAAGATTGAAGGAGCGTTCTTGACAGGGAAAACATGGAACATCCCCGAAGATACCCAGTTACCGCAACGAATAAATGCACGGAATCACAAGGAAATGTCTCTACTTACTGCCCTGCGTGAGCAGAAAGCCATGAAGATGAGCGGGGGCATCTACCATAAGGTCCAAATCGACCTGACATATAACTCCAACCATATTGAGGGAAGCAGACTGACACACGAGCAGACACGATACATCTTTGAAACCGACACCATCGGAATGAGCACAGAGGTGGTAAATGTAGATGATATCGTGGAGACGACAAACCACTTTCGTTGCATCGACCTAATACTTGACAAGGCAAAAGAAAAGCTAACAGAACATCTCATCAAAGAACTACATGGCACACTGAAAGCCGGAACCTCTGACAGCCGGAAGGATTGGTTTGCCGTAGGTGAATACAAACGTCTGCCAAACGAGGTCGGTGGCCAAGAAACCACATTACCCGAGGAAGTACACACAAAGATGAAGGAGTTGTTAATTGAATACAACGCCAAAAAACAAAAAGTGCTGGAGGACATCCTCGACTTTCATGTACGTTTTGAGCGCATACATCCATTTCAGGACGGCAACGGCCGTGTGGGACGACTGCTCATGTTCAAAGAATGTCTGGCCAACAACATACTCCCCTTCATCATCACCGACAATCTAAAGATGTTCTACTACCGCGGCCTCAGCGAATGGGGGCACATCAATGGTTATCTGACCGACACATGCCTCACCGCACAAGACGAGTTCAAGGCCATACTCGACTATTTCAGGATAAAATAACGTTCCCCCCCCGACGAATACCGCTCGCATAATCGCTCCAAGCGAAGCGCCAGCGAGATTGGGAAATACGGCTCGTGTTCTGAAGATATAGTGGAAGAGATTGCTAAACACTGCAAGACCTTCTATATCCGTGCCAACCGATGCAGTTCGCTCTACAATGACATCTTTGCCCTCAGAGGTTGGAAGAAAGTGGAATTGGGCGGCATTGAGTTTGAGCTGGCCTCCATTCTCATCGAGAAATGGAAAGGGAAGGCATACCGTCTTGTGATTCAAAGGCAGAAGCGGATGG
>CALZQV010000101.1 GCA_945828295.1 uncultured Prevotellaceae bacterium
GTACGTCGAATCATATCTTTTATTATTTATTAGTATATTTTTATTTTACCACTTTCTTTTTCCCGTCGACAATGTAGAGTCCGCGCTTGGGATTCAGTACGCGACGGCCTTGCAGGTCGTAGTAGCGCTGGCTATCCTTGTCGGCATCTACGCCATCAACTCCTGTTGGGTCTATGATAGTGAGCTGTCCGTTGACGTATTGGAACTCGTAGTTCTGAGCGGATGCGCCAGAGATGCGGATTTCATAAACGCCGGCAGGACTGTCGACCGTAGCGTCGCACTCAAGGGTGGGTTGGGTGAGTAGGATTTCGGCAAGTCGCTCTCCGTTGCGCAGTGATGAGTTCGTGAAGGTGAATTCAGGGTTTTCCTCGCCAATGTTTCGCGTGAAGTTGCGAGCCGTGAGGGTTACGCTGGCAGGTTCTACCGTGAAGGTTCCGTTAACGAGAACCAATCCGGCTGAGGTGATGGTTCCGGCCTCAACGACCAAGGGATATTCACCTACAGGCGTGTAATTGTCGGCGTCCGTCGTGATGGTGGGTTCACCATTGATGGGGGCTCCCGTAACCAAGTAGGTGAAGTTGGGATTCAAGCGACCATAGATGCGGCTGGCAGGCTGAGCCGTTACGGTTGGGATGCCGGTGTATTCGGTCAGTGTGAGCGCGCTCCACGTTTCGTTAGCCTTGTAGGCATCCAACTGGCTTGCAGGCACGAAGGCTGTGCAAGAGTTTTGTAGCATGGCTCCGCTGGCTTCAACCACGAGGTCGGGGTTCTCTACAACCATATATTTCAGCTTGCTGCAGCCATTAAATGTGCCGTTGCCAATCTTTGTTACGGCCTTGGGGATGTAGATTGTCATCAGGCTTATGCAAGAGCGGAAAGCCTCATCGGGCAGGGTCGTTATGGAGGTGAAATAGTGGAGCTCTTCGAAACTGCGTATGCTGGTCGCACTCTTGAATGCTGTTCCAAGGTCGGTTACGGCTGCTGCTTCCTCGAGGCTCAGCTCACCATCTTCGTCTTCGTCCCATCGGCCGGTGCTTATGCTCTTTGCCTTCGCGTCGGTAAAGTCGATGTAATGAAGCTTTTGACGTAATGTCTGAATGGCATTTGTGATTTCGTCCTGCGTGCTTTCAAAGTTGTCATAGACAGCTTGCTCTGCGTTAGCTTCGATGCCTTTCGCCTGAGCGCGGGAGAGCAGTTCCTTCAGTTCTTCGGCATTAGCGAAGAATGCATCCTTCTGGCGTTGGTCGTCAAGGCTCTTGAAGGTCCACTGAATACGTTCAGGAATATCCTCGCCTGTGATGTCCCAGTATATGCCATAGGTTGAGCTATAGACAGCATTGGTCTCGTGATAGAGGTTGGTGCCCAGGTATTCGCCCTCGACATAGCTGGCATCGCTCTCGGGAACCTGAAGCGTGTAGACATTCTCAAGTCCTTCGACGGGCTTAATCTTCCAATATGCCTTGGCAGAGAGCGTACCGTCGACGAAGCATGCCTTGATGCCTGCGCCCACCTTGGTGTCGGTGTCGGTGCGGAAGAGCACTTTCTTGGCAAATGAATTGGGTTCGGTCACCATCAGGTAGTAGCAGTCCTCGGGCATGTTTGTGTTGCGCTTCAGTTGGAATGCCATGCCGTAGTCGTCAACCACGCCTTGTGTGCCATAGGCTTCGCCGTATGTGATGGATTTCTTGAGGTAGCGGTTGTAGACGTATACATCGCAGTCCGTGGTCAGTGCCATGTTATCGGCTTTCTCCAGTGCACGCATCTCTTTGATTGTACCAAATTCCTTCCACACTTCGGCTTCGGCATAGAGCTCCTTCGAGCCGTAGGGCACGTAGAGCGTTGCGTTGGCCACGGGTACGTTCTTGAATACGTTTTCGCCTAACTCGATAGTGGCAGGGTCGGGCACGCCGATGCGGAATTCCTTGAGTGAGGTGCAACCGCTGAAGACATCGGGGCCGAGGTTATAGAGGTTACTGCCGATTTCTACGGATTCCAGTTTGGTGTCGTTCTGGAAGGCCTGATAATAGATGTTCGTGATTCGTTCGGGAAGTACCACTTTCTTCAGGCTTGTGCATCCCTTGAACGAATTGCCAAGCAGGGTGTTGAGGAAGGAGAACTGCTTGAGGTCGCTAAGGTCCACGATTTCCTTGTTCAGGCTGGCTTCGGTGTCGATGCTTGTGACTAATGTCATCTCGTTTTCGCTGATTTCGCCGTTGTGGTCCGTGTCATAGGTGGCAATGGCGACAGCGCGGAAGGCTTCGTCGATGAAGTTCAGGAAGCCAAGCTTGGTGCGCAGCTTGCGGCTGGCCTTATCCATTTCCTCGGCGCTGCTGTTAAGGTTGTTGTATACCAACTGTTCGAGCTCGATGTCGGCATGTTTCGACTTACCGATGGCGAGCAGGTTGTTCAGCTCCAGCGCTTTTTGGAAGATACGCAGCTCGGCCTCGTCGTAGGGCACCAGCATCCACTGGCAGTTGAGCATGTGGTCTTCGTACACAACATCCCAGTATGCACCATAGGTGGGCGATGCGGCGTTGCTGTTGTGGTCGGTCTGTATGCCCAGGTATTGGCCGGCGCTATAGCCCGTCTGTCCGCTGGGAACTTGAATGGTGTATGTGTTGTCGGTTCCTTCAACCAGTGCTACCTTCCACCATGATGTCTTGTCGGCGATGCGGGTCGACTGTCCGTCGACGAAGCATGCCTTCACGCCGCTGCCCACGTTATTGTCGTTGCTCGTGCGGAAGAAAATGTGGTTTGCGTCGTCTCCCGTCTGAGTAGAGTAGAGGTAATAGACGCCGTCGGGCATTGCCGCAGTAGTGCGGAACTCGAAGGTCATGGGCGAGTTGGTGTCGTCCACGATGGCCTGTGAGCCCCATGCTTCTCCGCGCGTCATGTAGCGTCCCGTGCCCACATTATAGATGAAGTACTTCTTCTTTGTCTCCAGCGATGTGGCAAATTTGCCCTGCGAGAGGGTGCGCTGCTCGTAGATGGTTCCGAAGTCCTTCCACTGTGCGGCCGAGCGCAGATAGTCGCCCGTGCCTTGCTGCACGTTGAGGGTGGCTTCACTCAGGTCGATGTCGGCAAACACGTTATCGCCCAGCTTGATGGCTTGGGGCGTAATGGTGCGCATGGTCACGGTACTCAGCTTCGTGCAGCCCTTGAAGGCGTTTGAGCCGATGTACTTGGTGTTGATGGGCAGCGTGACAGCGGTGAATGCCTGGCAGCCTTCGAATGTATTTGCTTCGAGGCGAGAGAGCGAGGCTGGGATTTCCTGCTGCGGGAGAACCTTGCAGCCTGCAAAGGCGCTGTCGCCGATGGCTGTTATGCCAACGGGCATGTTAAAGCTCTTCAGTTTCGTGCAACCGGCAAAGGCACGGCTGCCGATGGTCTTCACACTCTTGGGTATCTTGATGGTAGTGAGTCGGTTGCAGCCGGCAAATGCGTCGTCGGGTATGCTGGTGAGCCCGGTGAAGTTATAGAGTTCGGGGAATTCTATGATACCTTGTCCCTTGAACACTGTTCCCAGGTCGGTTACGGCAGCGGCTTCGGCATACGAGAACACGCCGTCGCCGTTGGTGTCCCAGTTCTCCACGCACAGTTTCTTCACGTTGGTCTTGCTGATGGTCATGGCCTTGTCGCCGTAGTTCTCGGGCTCGCAACCGATGACTGCAGCTTCGCTCGTGCTGTATCCTCCTTCGCTTCCGCCGATGCCTTGTGAGCCGGGGTTCAGCTTGGTTATCATGTACCAGCCGTCGCTCTGGCCGCCCCATCCCCAGTTGATGTGGTAGCAGTAGTTCCCGTCGTATCCATCGCACACGAAGGCGTGGCCATACCACGTTCCGTCGGAGGCCACGTTGTAGCCGCTCAGGTAGAAGGGTCGGCCCTCGGCCAACTCCTGATAGAGCAGTTTGTCCCAGCCGTCGGCGCTGAAGGCGTCTTGGTAGACGATGCGGGTCTTTGAGCCATAGCCGAAGTATTTCTGGAAGGCAATGGGCACCTGGCTCGACTGGGCTCCCGACGAGCTGTTGGTGTAGTCCATGTATACCGACACGCCGCAGTAGTGCATCAGCTGGGCAACGGCCTTCTTCTGTTTCGCTGTCGAGCTGCTGCTATAGGTGTTTTGCATGTTGGCCCAGTCGATGGGTGAGCCTGCGGCAATGCCCTCCACCTTGAGGTTCTGGCCATTGTAAGGTGTGCCTCCCGTGTAGCCTGGTATGTCGGCCTGCACTTCGGTCACAGACTTCTCGCGCTGGTAATAGAGCACCTGTGCCATGGCCGTTGCCACGCAACCCGTTACCGAGCGGCCCAGATTGAAGTAGTTGGGACATTCGTCGTTGTAGGGGCTACCCTGGTTCCATTTCGTGGTGACCATGTATTCGATGCGCTCGTGGGCGGCTGCTGCAGCGACGGGTATTTCGCTGGCCATTCTTGTGCTCAGTTCCAGCAGTTCCGACTCGCGTGCGTCGAGCCAGTTGCGCATGTTGTCAGGCAACTGTGTGTAGTCGAAGTCGCCTTCCTCGGTGTATCCGATTACGGGCAGCGTGCGGTCGTCGCCCGAGACGATGACGAAGCCCTTTCCTTCGCCGCGGCTGAAGACGTAGTAGAGATCTTGGTCGGCCGACGTCGCTTTTGCGCGGCGGGGAGCCAGCTTGGCTCGGTTGCTAATGGGCACGAGTTGCGATGTGCCGGTTGTTTTCTTCAGGTAGTCGATGGCTTTCTGGCGTGCCTGTTCGCGCGTGATGGGTGCTGCGTAGAGACCAATGGTCAGGAGTAATCCAATCAGCGCAAGGAATGTTCTTTTCATGGATTTTTGTATTTAGTATGTTAGTTTTTTGCTTGTTATGCGGAGTGCATTGCGACAAATATACGAAATAATTTCGTATGGCCTACGCCTCGTCGGGAATTATTTGCTGAATTTCTGCATCCAACCCGTTGCAGTTCACTTTTCGCGCCAGCAGGCCGAGTGCCTCTCCCGCAGCAATGTTGTTGGGCAGGTCGTCGATGTAGAGCGTCTCCTGCGGGTCGATGCCTGTCGTCTCGAGCAAATGGCGATAGATGGCTGCATCGGGCTTCACCATGTGCAGCTCGAAGGAGAGGAACACCCGGTCGAAGCAATCTTCGAACCGCATGCCGAACTGTTGGGCCTGGCGCTTGGTCTCCGCCCAGTGGATGTCGCCCAGGTTGCTCAGCAGGAAGAGCTTGTAGCGCTTGTGAAGCCGCGTGAGCATCTCGAGTCGGTGGTGGGGCAGCACGATGAGCTTATTGTAGGCGTCGATGAGCTGCTGCGCCGTGGTGCCGGGCAGGCAGTGGGGGAGCAATGTGGCTACGAATCCCGCCTCGTCCATCTCCCCAAGGTCCATGTGCTTCATCAGTTCATACATCTCCCAGTCCTTGGGAATCCCGCTCACTGACAGTTGTTCGGGCGTGATATTCTTCGGCACGAGCCCCAACTGGGCAAAGGCTGTCATCGACGACTTGATGTCGAGGTCGACGATAACTCCTCCGAGGTCGAATATTATATTCTTTATTTCTTTCATTCTGTGATGGTTAATTCGTTTTCGTTGATTCTGAACTTTACGTCTCTTCCGGCGTAGCTCATGCCGTAGATTCGGCTGGCATCGTCGTGATAGTGGGGTCTCGGGTCGGCGGCCAGGATGTCGCGCAAGGCCTCCAGCTGTCGGGGGCTCAGTTCGCTGGCAAGTTTCTCCAACCCATTGACCACGAGGGGCTGCTGGCGCGCCGTCTCCTCGGCAAAGCCCGAGGTGGCGTCGGGGTGGCAGTCGAAGTGTGGCAGATAGGGCTTGATGTCCAGAATGGGCGTGTTGTTCATCAGGTCGGCGCCAGCTACGTGGATAATCGGTCCGCGCTCGCTCGCCAGTTCTATGCGCGTGATGCGCACCGACGACAGTCCGATGGGGTTGGGCCGGAAGGGCGAACGTGTTGCGAAGACTCCCATCCGGCGGTTGCCACCCAGTCGGGGCGGGCGCACGGTGGGCGACCACTCGCTGCGGTGCGCCTCGGAGAAATCCCATAAGAGCCACAGGTGGGAGAAGCCTTCGAGGCCGCGCAGGGCATCGGCGTTGCGATAGGGCGGCTCGAACACGATGCGGCTTTCCGCAGCTTCGACGAGGCCGCTCTGGCGCGGCACGCCGAACTTCGTGTCGTAGTCGTTCTCGATGTGTGCGATTGGTTTCATATTCCTGCAAATGTACGAATTTTCTCCGACA
>CALZQV010000102.1 GCA_945828295.1 uncultured Prevotellaceae bacterium
GCCCTTCACAAAATGATTCGCCTCCTGACGGCAAGCACCATTAACGGTGGTTATCTCAACTTCATGGGTAACGAGTTTGGCCACCCCGAATGGATTGACTTCCCACGTGAGGGCAATGGCTGGAGCTACAAGTATGCCCGCCGCCAGTGGAATCTTGTCGACAATCCGGAATTGTGCTTCCACTACCTGGGCGACTTTGACCAGGCCATGCTCAAGACGTTAAAGAAAGAGAAGAATATCCAGAAGACTCCCATCGTGGAGATTTGGCATAACGATGGCGACCAGATACTGGCATTCCAGCGTGGCGACCTCTTGTTCTTCTTTAACTTCAGTCCCAATCGCAGCTACGATGGTTATGGCTTCATGGTTAAGGAGGGCGCCTATGACTACATACTGAACACCGATGACGTCAAGTATGGCGGTAACGGGCTGAACGATGACAGCGTACGCCATCTTACGAACTGGGATGCCGAGCTGTCGCGCGATGGCAAGGGATGGCTTCAGCTTTACCTGCCGGCACGTTCGGCTTGCATCTTGAGGAAGGTTAAGGAATAATGAACTATTTCAACCCACATATACGCTTAGTAGCACGGAGGATTTCAATCCTCTGTGCTGCGTTTTTTGTGGTTTTCTCGTACCTTTACCTTTATTTCTTCCAGGGCGACCTGATGACGCAGGTCCATTTCCAGTTGTCCGACGGTGAGTTTAATACGCATGCAGCGCTTTCAGCCGCGCTCTGCACGCTGTTGCTCTTCCTCGTCGGCCTGTTCTGTATTCGTCTGCTCCATTGGCTTCCCCTGAGGCTTATGGCCACGGGGTGGTTCTTCCCGTTCTTAATACTTGGCTGGCTGACCCACTGGCGGCTGCCCCAGTTCGGCGATTCGGGCGCATCTCCTTCTTGGTTGCTGTTTGTCTTCCCCTTGTTGTTCTTCGCTCTGTTGATAGTGCTCGGGCGCGCTTTCCCCGATTCATCGAAGGAGAATGGAACCTTTGCCACATACGCCTGGCCCAATGCCTTGCTTCTCGTGCTCTTTGCCTCCATGACGATAGGGCTGAGTAATACCGATGCAAGTGTTCACACGACGTTACGCTCTGCCCGCTATCTTTCGCAGCAGCGCTATGAGAAAGTGTTGTCGGCAGCACGTCACGAGCCGGCTCCGTCGCGTCAGCTCTCTGCCATAGTTTCTATGGCCCTTAGTGAGACGGGGCAATTGGGCGAGCGCCTGTTTTCCTATCCCCAGCCTTACGGAAGTGAAGGACTGATTCCCCAACTTTCTGATACGGCTCTCTTCGTCAACCTTCCTTATGCCGTCGGTCATCATTTAGGCTACGTTCGGGGAGGGCACACTTCGGCAGACTTCTTCCTTGAAGTAATCAATCAGAAACCTAAAGCACGTCCAGCCTCGCGTGATTATCTGCTCTCGGCCTATCTGCTCGACCGTAATCTCGATGGCTTTTATTCAGTGCTTCTTCAGGGCGATAGCTTGTCCGTAAATCTTCCTCGTCACTATCGCGAGGCATCGCTTTTATACCAACAGCTATACCCTCAAACAGAGGAAATCCTCGAAGACAGCCTGTTAAGTGCTGACTTCAAGGACTTCCTTGCGATGCTCAATGGAGAGGGTAGTGCCCAAGAGCGTGAAATGAGGTGTCGCAGACGTTATGGCAACACCTATTGGTGTTATTTCTATTTCCGTTAACGACGACCGCCACCACGACTGCTTCCTCCGCGGCTCTCTCCGCCACGACTGCTGCTTCCCGAGAGTACACCGCTACGGCTGCCGCTTGATATGCTTCCGCTACGGCTGCTTGAGAAATTGCTGCTGCGCGAAGGGCTTGAGAAATTGCTGCTGCGAGATGAACTGGAGAAGCTGCTGCCGCGCGAGGAGGATGTCATGCTCGATCCGCGTGATGTGCTGACATGGCTGTTGGTCACGGTTGTGCGGCTGCTGCTCGGAACGCTTCCGATGCTGTATCCGCGTGAGCTTCCTGAATTTTCTACACTTCTGGAGTTCGAGCTGCGGCTTGAGCTTGAGTTACTGACATCTGTGTTGCGGGTGTTGCCCGTGTACTCGATGTGGTAGCCTCTTGAACTGCCAGATCGACTGGTGCTGGTGCGTTCGCTTTGGTTGAGCGTGTTGTCGCGACCGGTTGAGCGTGTCGTTTCGGTGCCGCGGTTGTTGCCTCCGCGAGTGGTTGTCCCGAGGGAGTAGCCTCTGCCATTGCCTATGCTGCCTCTTCCGTTGTTGTAATGTCCGTCGCGACCACCACCTCTGTTGTTGAAACTGCCGCCACCGCGATGTTCAAAGTTGCCTCTGTGGCTTCCATAGCGTCCGTGACCGGGGGCGGGGTGTCCTACCAATGAGCGGTGCATTCCTCTAAGACCTCCGTGCCATACAGGCCGACGGTTATAGTAGTATCCGCGAGAGAAGTAGAAGCGGCCGTGTCCACCTCTGTAGTCCCAGAAGATAGTGGGGCGGCGATAGAAGTAGTAGCCGTGTGCATAATAATCGTAAACGGGGAAGTACCATGCTCCGCTGCGCCACCACAGAGGGCGGAAGAGATAGTCGACGGCGGCAAATGTTGCCCATTGCCATTCGTAGAGGATGTGACGCAGATCGTCGTTACGATAGGTCAGGTAGCGTACGTCGGCCAGGTCGGCCTCCGTGTTAACACTCAGCAGGTAGTCGAGGTTTATTTCGTATGCATCGTTATACTGCTGGTCGTTGAGGTTCAACTCATAGGCCATCTTGTCGGTCAGGTAGTAAGCCTGCTCGCGAGCCGTTTTGTAATCCATAGCCGAGGCCCCCATCCAGGTTGCCATTGCCATCATCATTGTCATCATGTAACGTCTCATAGTCGTATGTTTTAAAGGTTTTGATGTTGCAAAGTTATGCACTTCTTTTTGTGTTGCAAATGGGTTTTCCCTATTTGGGCGGAGGAATTTCCCTATACCAGTTTCGTCTCTTCCCCGTGAGCTGAATCTCTTCGGTTTGCATAATTCAGATATATTCGTTAACTTTGTAGCCGTATTCATAATATATAATATATTAAGGTAAAAAGGAATATGGAAGAAATGGACTGGAAAAATCTGTCGTTCGGTTACATGAAGACCGACTATAACGTACGTTGCTACTACCGTAACGGAAAGTGGGGCGAGGTTGAAGTTTGCAGTGAGGAAACTATTCCCTTGCACATGGCGGCCACGAGCCTGCATTATGGTCAGGAGGCCTTTGAGGGTCTGAAAGCCTACCGTTGTCCCGACGGTCATGTGCGTGTATTTCGCAGCGACGAGAATGCCGCTCGCTTGCAGTCGACCTGCCGGGGCATCCTGATGCCTGAGGTTCCGACAGACATGTTCAATGAAATGGTGGATCGCGTGGTGCGTCTCAACGAACGCTTCATCCCTCCCTACGAGAGCGGTGCCACGCTATATATTCGTCCCTTGCTCATTGGCACCAGTGCCCAAGTAGGCGTCCACCCTGCCACCGAGTACTTGTTCCTGATATTCGTGACGCCCGTTGGCCCTTACTTCAAGGGTGGCTTCTCGACCAATCCTTATGTTATCATTCGTGAGTATGACCGTTCGGCCCCCTTGGGAACCGGCATCTATAAGGTAGGCGGAAACTATGCCGCCTCGTTGCGTGCCAACCAGATGGCCCACGATTTAGGCTATTCGTGCGAATTCTACCTCGATGCCAAGGAGAAGAAATATATGGACGAATGTGGAGCCGCCAACTTCTTTGGTATTAAAGACAACACCTACGTCACGCCGAAGAGCACCAGCATCCTGCCTTCTATCACCAACAAGAGCCTGATGCAACTGGCCGAGGATATGGGACTGAAGGTTGAGCGCCGCCAGATTCCTGAAGAGGAACTTGCCACCTTCGAGGAGGCTGGGGCATGCGGAACCGCTGCCGTCATTTCGCCCATCGAGCGCATCGACGACCTCGACACCAAGCAGTCCTTTGTCTTCAGCAAGGATGGTAAGCCCGGTCCCATCAGCACCAAGCTTTACAACAAACTTCGCAACATCCAGTACGGTATCGAGCCCGATACTCACAACTGGACACGTATCGTAATCTAAGACTTCAGTCCCACGATAGTGGTGGGGGGTAGCGACTGGTTGCGGCGGTCGGTTTGAGTCACCACTCGGGCCGCCAATTGCAGGAAGGCCTGCCCCTGAGGCGTTTCGGGCTGAAGAGCGGCAGGCGTTCCTTCGTCGCCGCGTTCACAAATATCTTCCACAACCGGAATTTGGCCGAGCAGGGGCACTTGCATCTCCTCGGCCAATTTTTTTACACCCTCGCGCCCAAACAAGAAGTAGCGCTCCTCGGGGTGCTGTGCGGGCGTGAACCATGCCATGTTTTCCACCAAACCCAGTATGGGGACTCCCACCTTATCGTTTTGGTACATGTTGATGCCCTTCCGGGCGTCGGCCAGCGCCACTTGTTGCGGCGTCGATACGATGACTGCGCCTGTGATGGGCAGCGTCTGCACCAGGGTGAGGTGAATGTCTGACGTTCCTGGCGGTGTGTCCAGGATGAAGTAGTCCAGGTCTCCCCAGTTAGCATCACCAATCAGTTGCTTGAGGGCATTTGATGCCATGCCGCCTCGCCACAGTGTGGCCTGCTCGGGGCTGACGAAGAAACCAATCGACAGCACCTTCACGCCATACTGTTCCACGGGCATGATTAAGTCACGACCGTCAATGCGTTCCGAGTAGGGGCGTGCGTCTTCGATGCCGAACATCTTGGGCACGCTTGGCCCGAAGATGTCACAGTCGAGCAGTCCCACGCGGTGGCCCAGTCGCGCCAGTGCCACGGCCAGGTTGGCTGCAACCGTTGATTTGCCCACGCCGCCCTTGCCGGAGCTAACGGCAATGATGTTCCTCACGCCCGGAAGCAAGTCGGGCAGCTCGGGGCGGGGAGCCTGCAGGGTCTTTGTCTTTATCTCAACAGTGACGTCTTTCGACACGTAGGCGTGAATGGCGGCTTCGCATGCCTTCACCAGACTTTTGAGGAAGGGGTCGGTTGGTTTGTCGAAGATGAGCGTGAAGGATACGTGCATCCCGCTGATGCGCAGGTCGTCCTCCACCATTTTCATTTCCACTACGTTTCGTCCTGTGCCCGGGTAGCGCACCGTGGCCAGGGCATCCATGATTAGTTTGGGGTATAGTTCCATGTCCTGTTTTCTTCTTTTCTGCAAAGATACGGCAAACCGCGTGTTTATGCAAATATATTGGCAAATTACCGCATTCTTGGGCCTGTGACCACGCATAGGCTTCAAAAAAAGTTAAGTTAACCTCCGGCTGAAGGTTAACTTAACTTATGACTATCGGTTAACTTAACTTGTCGGCGAAGGTTAACTTAACCTTGACGCTCCTTTACGCTTCGGGTTTGTGCGATTGTAGCTTCGGTAGTCGTCATACGGAATGTCGACGTCGGGCTCGGTAAGCTGAGCATCGTGGGCACGTCATCAGCCTTAAGCGTAATGTCAGACTTCTCCATCTTTATAGACTCGTTTCTTATTTCCTTTACAAAGTTACTAAAAAACGAGAGCAGAGCGAAAGAAAACAAGAATTTTCTTTAGGCTATGCCGAGTGCCAGTAAGTTAGCGGCAAGGCCGTGGAGTTACGATTAAAAGAGCGAAAAAGCAAACATCTCTGTCAATAAAACTTGCATTCACTCTTTCTGTCTATTCATACTTAAAGAGTGAAATAAAGAGAGAAAAGATACTATGATTTTGAGCATAATTAAAGGGGCCCCGAAGCCCCTTTAATCGCTGACTGCTTGTATATAAATTTATCTAGTGTCGGATGAAGCGAGAGGTGGTACATCAGATGAGTGGTGACATCCTCGATGCATGAGCCGCCACAGAAATAAACGCTCATAAGCGAACGGATGATTTCGCTGTATTGATAACCATACAGCCTGCATCTCATACCGAGGGTTGAGTCGATTACAGATGAGAGATTGGAGTCAAATTGCTCCATTATTGAAAAATTCCTCCAAAAGGAGAGAGTTTCTCAGATTTTATTGCTACCTTTGCCATG
>CALZQV010000103.1 GCA_945828295.1 uncultured Prevotellaceae bacterium
GTTAAGCGCATGCTATTTGGCAATCAATGGAAAAGCAGAGAACAACTCCAGCGCAAAAAAGCACCATCCGCTCCAAACTTTACCCATCCGAAGTTGACCATTTATGATAAATAACGTACCTTTGCAATATGATTGAACATAAGGAATTTCTGATAGACGAGATATTCGGCGAACGTTTGCTTATAAGCATACGTGCCGACCAGACAGAGTTGGACGACAACATACGCGTAGCAAGAGTGTTACTTACCTCCTTTACCGATATGTTTATTATTATCAACGAGCATCTTCTGACCATAGGCCACAAGAATCCGGAATACACCATCAACGGGAAATTAGGTGACAGAAAGGGTGTGGAAAGCGAAAACGGAATCAAGTCGGCGTTCCGAAAGGCAAAGCAGCAGGGGTGCAAGGTCGTTGTTTTGGATTTTGACATGCACATGTCCGAGAGTATCTTAAAGACGAAGAAGATTGTTTCTGGGCTCATCGGCCGACATGAGGATTTTAGTCAGGGGAGTCTCGACGAGTGTTATGTCGTTCACAACAGCAAGGCTGTGGTTGTGAGATCTACTGACTATGCTGTGCCAGATAAGGAAACGCTCAAGCTGATAATCAATGGTGTGATAGAAAAACTGAGGACATAACCTTTTGGGCTATGTCCTCATAGATTGGTCAGAAAGGTCCAGCTTGAATATTGCTATGAAAGCAAACCGTTCGCGCCCTCTGACGACATTCTGACACTGCAAAGATAGGAACCTTTTCCGAAAGTTCCAAATTATTCTGATACTTTCTTATGACTCGGCGGGGTCTGCGACCATTAGCGCCCATTCTGCCCATTTGCCACTAAGCGGTTGACAATGAGGGCGGTGCATCGGCGGCGCGGAAGAAAACGAGGGGCGCGCGGCGCTGTTTGCGCCAAATGCTTGATTTCGCCTCCCCCGTGTTGTAACTTTGCAGTGTGAGAGGGAGAAGGGGAATGGATAATGGATAATGGACAATGGACAATGGACAATGGATAATGGACCGCTCGGGCGGGCACGACGCGTCGCTCGGGGCAGAGCATCGCTTCGCACGGCGCCTCGCATCGCTTCGCTCGCTACTCCCCCCACGATGCGGATTAAGCCTTTAGCCCTTCGCCTCCAAACCACCAAATCACTAAACACCAAATCACCAAATCACTCCTCCTACCTCCAAATCACCAAATCACCAAATCACTAATTCACTAAACACCAAAACCACCAAAACACTCCTCCTACCTCCTACCTCTTACCTCTAAATCACCAAATCACCAAATCACCAAATCACTCCTCCTACCTCCTACCTCCTACCTCTTACCTCTTACCTTTTACCTCTAAATCACCAAATCACTAAATCACTAAATCACCAAACACTAAACACCATGGAAAACATCAAGAAAGTTCCCTTCTCGCTGGCAGCACGACTGAGCGTGCCCGCAGACAAAAATTCGGAAAAGCGCATCTATGCCATCGCACAGGAGCGCGGGACACTCACCCTGACCGGACTGGCCGAGCACATGGCCGAGCACACCACGTCGTTCTCCTCGGGCGAAATCCTGGGCATCGTGACGGACGCCGTCAACTGCGTCGTGGAGCATCTGCTCTCGGGCTACGCCGTGGAGCTGGGCTCGCTGGGCAAGTTCTCGACCCGCTTGTCGAGCGAGGGTTGCGACTCGGCCGAGGGATTCACGCCCGCCATGATTCGCTCGGTGGGCATCCGCTACACGGTCGGCAAGAAGGCCAAGGCCAAGATGCAGACGGCCCAGTTCGAACAGGTGGCCTCGCGCGAGCTGCAGCTGAAGGCCCGCAAGGAGGCTCGCCAGGCTGCCGAGGAGGCCGTGAAGGACAGCGCCTCGGGGTCCAGTGGCGACGGCTCGGGCGACGGCGGCATCACCGGCGGCAGCGGCCAGACGGAGTGAGCGTAAGTTGAAAGTTAGCAGACCGAGGCCTAAGACGCAAGAAATGAGGGAGTCCCGAACGACGATTCGGGGCTCCTTCTATTTTGCCCCATTAAATAATATTGATAAAAAACGAAGGCAAAAGACAACATCAGTCATTTTTTTTCATTATATTTGTAGGGTCTTTGCACAAATCATTAACTAAATATCACAGAAAAACATGAAAAAAATCATGAAATCGCTGTTTCTTGCCTCAATGGCCGTGGCCCTCGTGGCATCGTGCCAAACCAAGAAGCAGGAAGCCCAGCTGACAGCCTCGGAGCTGAATCCAGCTGACTTTGAGAGCACTATCGACGGAAAGCAGACCGCCCTGTACACACTGAAGAACCAGAACGGCATGGAGGTTTGCATCACCAACCTGGGCGGACGCGTAGTGAGCATCATGGTGCCCGACCGCGACGGTAACCTGAAGGACGTTGTCCTCGGTTACGACAACGTGGGCCAGTATGCCGACCGCGAAGGCTCGCCCAGCGACTACGGAGCAAGCATCGGCCGCTATGCCAACCGCATCAGCCAGCACTCGTTCCAGATTGGCGAGGAGAACTTCGAGCTGGTGGCCAACGACGGCGACAACTGTCTGCACGGCGGCCCCACGGGCTGGCAGTACCAGGTGTACGACGCTGAGCAGCCCGACGACCAGACCCTGAAGCTCACCATCGTGAGCCCCGACGGCGACAACGGCTTCCCCGGCGAAGTGACAGCCATCACCACCTACCGACTGACCGATGACAACACACTCGACATCACCTGGGAGGCAACGACCACCAAGGAGACCGTCATCAACCAGACGAACCACTGCTACTTCAACCTCAACGGCGACCCCAGCCGCGAGGGCACGAACATGGAGCTCTACGTCAACGCCGACTGCTACACGCCCAGCGACATCTACTACATCCCCACGGGCGAAGTGCTGGAAGTGGAGGGCACTCCCTTCGACTTCCGCACACCGAGAGTCCTGGCCGAGGTTGTCAACGACACCACCTTCGAGCAAATCAAAAACGCCACGGGCGTCGACCATAACTTCTGTCTGAACACCTACGACCTCGCATCGGACAAGGGTGACGACACACAGGTGGCAGCCTCGCTCTATAGCCCCGAGACGGGCATCCTCCTGGAGGTCTTCACCAACGAGCCCGGCATACAAGTCTACACCGCCAACTTCCAAGGCGTGGGCCGCGATGCCGACATCCTGCGCAAGCACGGCGTGAAGTATCCCAAGCACGTGAGCGTATGCCTCGAGAGCCAGAAATACCCCGACACGCCTCACCATCCCGAATGGCCCAGCGCCAACCTGAAGCCGGGCGACAAGTACTTCAGCCACTGCGCCTACAAATTCAGCGTGAAATAACCAACAAACAATAAATTATTAACCCAAAGTTGAAGACTGGAACACGAAGCAAGTCTTTCAACTTTCAACTCTCAACTTTCAACTTTAAAAACTATGAACTGGAATTCACATGAATTCATTTGGCTCGACTGGGCGGTTCTCGCCGTCGGCCTCATCGCAGTGGTATGGGCAGTGTACCACTCAATCGTCAAGGACAAGAAAGCCCAGCAGGGCGAAGACTCGTCGGCCTACCTCTTCGGCAAGGGCGAGCCCTGGTACGTAATCGGCATGGCCATCTTTGCCGCCAACATCGGCTCGGAGCACCTTGTGGGCCTGGCCGGCACGGGCGCCAAGGACGGTGTGGGCATGGCCCACTGGGAAATGCAGGGCTGGATGATTCTCATCCTCGGTTGGCTCTTCGTCCCCTTCTATCAGCTGATGATTAACAAGATGGGCAAAATCATCACCATGCCCGACTTCCTGAAGATGCGCTACACCCAGCGCACGGGCTCGTGGCTCTCCATCATCACGCTGGTGGCCTACGTGCTCACGAAGGTCAGCGTTACGGCCTTCACCGGCGGTATCTTCTTCAAGTTCCTCCTGGGCATCCCCTTCTGGTATGGCGCCATCGGCCTCATCGCCATCACAGCCATCTTCACCGTATTCGGCGGCATGAAGGGCGTCATGACACTCTCCACCATCCAGACTCCTATCCTTATTATCGGCTCGTTCCTCGTGCTGTTCCTCGGCCTGTCGGCCCTGGGCGACGGCAGCATCACCGCTGGCTGGGCCAACATGATGGCCGCCTGTAACGAGGCTCACGACGGATTCGGCACGACACACATGTTCCACACCGACCCGGCCGACCCCATGTATCCCCAGTTCCCCGGCTACGTGGTATTCCTGGGTGCTTCGATTATCGGCTTCTGGTACTGGTGCACCGACCAGCACATCGTACAGCGTGTCCTGGGTCAGGTTCCCGGCGAAGACAACGCCAAGGTGATTGCCCGCGCACGTCGTGGCACCATCGCCGCCGGCTTCTTCAAGATTCTCCCCTGCTTCATGTTCCTCATCCCCGGCATGATTGCCTACGCCCTCTCGCTGAAGACAGGAAGCGGCATTGAAATGGACATCACCAACCACGAGTCGACCGACGGCGCCTTTGCCATGATGGTGAAGAACATCCTGCCCGCCGGCATCAAGGGTATCGTGACCATCGGCTTCGTCTGCGCCCTGGTAGCTTCGCTGGCAGCATTCTTCAACAGCTGTGCAACCCTGTTCACCGAGGACTTCTACAAGCCCATGAAGAAAGGCATGTCGGAGGCCCACTACGTGTTCGTTGGCCGCATGGCCACCATCGTTGTCGTGCTGCTCGGCCTGGCCTGGATGCCCATCATGATGAACATGGGTAACCTCTACAGCTACCTGCAGGACATCCAGTCACTCATCGCTCCCGCCATGGTTGCCGTCTTCACGCTGGGTATCTTCTCGAAGAAGATTACCCCGAAGGCCGGCGAATGGGGCCTCATCGGTGGTTTCGTAATCGGCATGGTTCGCCTGCTCACCAACGTCGTCACCGACTCGGGTAAGGCCGTGATGGAAGGCGCCTTCTGGGAGAACACCACATGGTTCTGGCAGACCAACTGGCTCATCTTCGAGTGCTGGCTGCTTGTCTTCATCATCCTCATGATGGTATGCGTCAGCTTCTTCACCGCTGCTCCCACAAAGGAACAGGTGGATGCCATCACCTTCACCGCCGACTTCAAGAAGAGCATCCGCGAGAGCTGGGGCCTGTGGGATATCGTTGGCACACTCATCGTCATCGGCCTCTGCGCCGCCTTCTACTGGTATTTCTGGTAATTAATTAAGCACAGAGGAGGCAGAAAAGACGGAGCACTCTGTGCATAAGCATATAATGATTATGTTAGAATCACTTAAGCAAAAAGTTTTCAAGGCCAACCTCGACTTGGTTAAGCAAGGCTTGGTCATCTTCACATGGGGAAACGTATCGGGTATCGACCGCGAAAAAGGACTTGTAGTCATCAAGCCCTCGGGCGTTAGCTACGACGAAATGAAGGCCGAGGACATGGTCGTTGTCGACCTGGAGACGGGCAAGGTTGTCGAAGGCGACCTCAACCCCTCAAGCGACACACCCACCCACCTCGTCCTGTACAAGGCATTCCCCAACATCCAGGGCGTCGTACACACCCACTCCACCTACGCCACAGCCTTCGCACAAGCTGGCCGCGACATCCCCAACATCGGCACCACACACGCCGACTACTTCTATAAGGATATCCCCTGCACGCGCGACATGACCGAAGCCGAGGTGAAGGGTCAGTACGAGCTGGAGACGGGCAACGTCATCGTGGACGAGATTCTGAACATCCGCAAGATTAACCCCGACCACACACCCGCCGTGCTGGTGAAGAACCACGGTCCCTTCTCGTGGGGCACCAGTCCCGACAATGCAGTCTACAACGCCAAGGTTATGGAACAGTGCGCCAAGATGGCCTTCGTGGCCCTCTCCGTCAACCCCAACCTGACGATGAATCCCCTGCTCGTCGAGAAGCACTACATGCGCAAGCACGGCCCCAATGCATACTACGGTCAGAAGGGCCAGCAGCACTGAAAAGAACAATCATTAACAATTTAATTACTAACTGCGACAATAGATGATTCACAAATCGGGCACAAACCTCTTCAGGCATTGTCCATTGTCCATTGTC
>CALZQV010000104.1 GCA_945828295.1 uncultured Prevotellaceae bacterium
AAGATAGAAATAAATATTTTATTTCAAAAGAAAAAACGGTCTAAAATAACAAGTAAGGCAAAATAATTTGTCGGGCTGCCCATTTTTTCGCCTTTTGGCTTTCGCGATACAAAATTATTCACTACCTTTGCATATCCTTTGCGATAGTAGCTCAGTTGGTAGAGCATTGGCTTCCCAAGCCAAGGGTCGCGGGTTCGAGTCCCGTCTATCGCTCTTTTTTGTTCCTTTTCTCGTACCAAAGCAACACCCACTAACCCATTCGCCCGCCCAAAACCCTGAAACCTATGAATTACGGATATGTGAAAGTGGCTGCGGCCGTACCTCCCGTCAAAGTCGGCGACTGCAAGTTCAACGTCGAACAAATCGAATCGCTCATCATTCAGGCCAACAACCAAGGGGTAGAAATCATGGTCCTCCCCGAGCTGAGCATCACGGCCTACACCTGCGGCGACCTGTTCTTCCAGAAGCTGCTGCTCGACGAAGCCGAAATGGCGCTCATCGGCCTGCTCAACTTCACCCGCTCGATGAACATCATCACCATCATCGGCCTGCCCGTGCCCCTGAGCAACGGGCTGGCGAACTGCGCCGCCGTCATTCAGAAAGGCAAAATTCTGGGCATGGTGCCCAAGACATTCCTCCCCAACTATAAGGAGTTCTACGAGAAGCGATGGTTCACGGCTGCCAACGAGGTGAAGGAAAGCTGCGTGCTCATCTGCGGACAGCAGGTGCCCCTGTCAAGCCACATCCTATTCAAGACACCGAGCTGCAACTTCGGCATCGAGATATGTGAGGACCTGTGGGCACCAATTCCCCCATCGTCGTATCTCGCCCTGCAGGGAGCCGACATCATCTTCAACCTCAGCGCCAACTCAAGTGCTGCCGGGAAAGGACGATATCTGACCAACCTCATCAGCGGACAGAGCGCCCGCTGCATCAGCGGCTACGTCTACGCTGCAAGCGGCTTTGGCGAAAGCACCACCGACGTAGTCTTTAGTGGAAAGGCGCTCATCTACGAGAACGGGAAGCTACTTAAAGCAGAACACCAGAAAGTATCCGAAGAACTGCTGAGCATCAGTGAAATAGACATTGAGCACCTGCGTTCCGAACGTCGCAAGAACACCACATTCAACACCTCGGCATCAGCCCTTGCCGAATGTGCTCCGCGATACGTCGAGTCGGCAGGCATCATTGCTGAAAACAATATGACGCTCACGCGCCCCATTGCGCCCCACCCCTTCATCCCAGAAGGCGACAGCGACAGGGATGCCCGATGCCAGGAAATATTCGACATCCAGTGTAAGGGCCTGGCCAAAAGAATCCGCCATACGAACTGCGAGACAGCCGTCATCGGCATTTCAGGAGGTCTCGACTCCACGTTGGCCCTCCTCGTATGCACCCGCACATTCGACATGCTTGGGAAGAGCCGCAGAGGCGTCATCGGAATCACTATGCCCGGATTCGGAACAACCGACCGCACGTACACCAATGCCATACGCCTCATGCAACAACTGGGCATCACCATCCGCGAAATCAGCATCAAGGATGCCTGCCTGCAGCACTTCAAGGACATCGGCCACTCGCCCGACCAACACGACACGATATACGAAAACAGTCAGGCACGCGAGCGCACCCAAATACTCATGGACGCTGCCAACCAGACAAACGGCATCGTCGTGGGCACAGGCGACCTCTCGGAACTGGCACTCGGCTGGGCTACCTACAACGGCGACCACATGAGCATGTACGGTGTCAACGCCTCCATCCCCAAGACACTCGTCCAGCACCTCGTCAGATGGGTGGCAAACACAACCGACGAGCCCGTCATACGCGAGACACTGCTCGACATCATCGACACGCCCATCAGCCCCGAACTGATTCCCGCCAACGAAGACGGACAGATAAAACAAAAGACTGAAGACCTGGTGGGCCCCTACGAACTACACGACTTCTTCCTCTACCACATGATAAGAAGCGGATTCCACCCGCGCAAGATATTCATGCTGGCATGCAACGCCTTCAAGGATGTCTACGACGAGGAAACCATCAAGCACTGGCTCACAACCTTCTACAAAAGATTCTTCAGTCAGCAATTCAAACGTTCGTGCATGCCCGACGGGCCTAAGGTGGGAAGCATAAGCCTGAGCCCGAGAGGCGACTGGCGCATGCCCAGCGACGCAACCGCCGAGGCTTGGATTGAGGAATGCAAGGCACTGAAAACGTCATAAAACGGCTGAGGGAAGCCGTTTTGGCGCTGGAATAACGCACTTTTTGGGCGTTTTCGTATGAAAAAGGCATATTACGAGGACAACGTAAAGAAAAAAATACTAACTTTGCGACAAAGAACAATCATACATAAAACATTTATCAATTTACACACTATGACAAAGCAAGAGTTAGCTAAAGAGATTGCATCTAAAACAGGTGTTGACCAGCCAACAGTACTGGCATGCGTCGAGGGACTGATGGCCACAGTGAAGGATTCACTGGCAAAAGGCGATCCCGTATACCTGCGCGGTTTCGGCAGCTTCATCCTCAAGAAGCGCGCTGCAAAAACTGCCCGTAACATCTCAAAGAACACAACACTCGTTATCCCTGCCCACGACATTCCTGCCTTCAAGCCCTGCAAGGAATTCATGGCTCAGGTGAAAAAGTAATGACTCTGACAAAAACGAAAGATAGCCTTGAGCGCAATGTTCAAGGCTATCTTTCTTCATTAAGACACCCATGAAACACACCATCGAAAACAAGTTCCTGAAGGTTTGTGCCAAAGAAGAAGGTGCCGAACTGGTAAGCATCATTGACCTTGCCACGCAAACAGAAATGCTGTGGCAAGGAGACAAGGAATACTGGGAGGGGCAGTCGCCCATACTCTTCCCCACCATTGGCAATTGTGCAGCACAAACCATACACGTCGATGGTAAAGCTTATCAGATGCCCAAACACGGATTGGTGAGACTCCTTAAATTCCATATGGCGGAAAAGGGAGACGATTTCATCAAATTCGAGGTAAGCGACACTCCATACACGCTTGAGCATTATCCCTATCACTTCCGACTGACGGTATGCTACAAGCTCGAAGGCAAAGTCCTCATCGTAAGGTTCCAAGTGAATAATGACAACAACGAAGGCTGCCTTCCCTTCCAGCTGGGAGCTCACCCAGCCTTCAACCTGCCAGAATTCGACCCTTCGGATGATGCACACGGCTATCTGTCATTCAACTTCAGCGATAAGATTGTAAGCAACGGATTGAGGCCCGGCGGACACCTATGGCCAGAAGGTTCCTTCGACGTAAGGCTGGACGACAGCGGAATGCTGGAACTCAACAATCACACCTTCGACTGCGACACACTGCTCGACACGCGAGAAATCGCCAACACATGTTCGCTTTATAATAAGAATAGGAAAAAGCTCCTGACTGTAGAATTCGATTCCCCGGTCCTGGCACTATGGGCTCCGTGCGGAGGCAATGCTCCCTTTGTGTGCATCGAGCCTTGGTGGGGATGTTGCGACCAAGCGGAATACGATGACGAATTTTCCAAGCGGCCTTGGACCGGCATCGTGGCTCCACGTCAAGAGCACGTTATCAGCTACAAGATTTCTATGAGTTGAAGCGTTCGCCCCACAAGCGAATCATCCGCTCGCGAAGCTTGGCTTCAGAGGGATTATCCTGAGGGTGCCAGAAGCGTGCCTCAGTCAGGGCATCAGGAAGGAACTGCTGATTCACGAAGTGGCCTTCATAGTCGTGTGCATACTTGTAATTCTTGCCATAGCCTAAATCCTTCATCAACGATGTGGGAGCATTTCGCAAATGCAAGGGCACGGGCTGATTTCCGCTACGACGAACCTCCTCCAAGGCATCATTTATACCCATATATGCTGAATTACTCTTGGGGCTCGTGGCAAGATAGACTGTGGCTTCAGCAAGCGGAATGCGTCCCTCGGGCCAACCAATCTTCATCACGACATCAAAGGCTGTATTGGCAAGTAAGAGTGCATTGGGGTTTGCCAATCCAATATCCTCTGATGCGCTAATGACCAAACGGCGAGCGATGAATGCCGGATCTTCGCCTCCTTCAATCATGCGCGCCAGCCAATACAAGGCCCCATCCGGGTCACTTCCCCGTATGCTCTTAATAAAGGCGGAAATGATGTCATAATGCATTTCGCCATCCTTGTCGTAAGCCAGGGGATTCTGCTGCAAGCGTTCTGTAATAAGCTCGTCGGTCACGATTAGAGGTTCGTACTTCGACGCAGATTCAGACAGGAGGTCGAGGATGTTCAGCAACTTACGCGCATCGCCTCCACTGAAGCGCAGGAGAGCATCCGTTTCGCGCAGCTCTATCTGCAAGGTCTTCAGTATGACGTCCTTGGCGATAGCCTTGCGTGCCAGCTCCAGCAAATCGTCCTTCTCAAGGCTTTTCAGCACATAGACTTGGCAACGGCTCAGCAAGGGGCGGATAACTTCGAATGAAGGATTCTCTGTGGTGGCACCAATGAGCGTGATAACGCCCTGCTCTACAGCACCCAGCAAACTGTCCTGTTGCGATTTCGAGAATCGATGTATTTCATCAATAAAAAGTATGGGGCTGTTGGTTTGAAAGAAACGATTGGCCTTGGCCTTCTCCACGACCTCGCGCACGTCCTTCACGCCGCTCGTCACGGCCGACAGGGTATAAAAGGGGGTTTGAAGCTGATGGGCAATGATGCTGGCCAAAGTGGTTTTGCCGACACCCGGGGGGCCCCAGAGAATAAAGCTTGAGACGTGGCCCGATTCGATCATACGTCGCAAGACAGCACCCTCGCCGACCAAGTGCTTTTGGCCTATATAGTCGCTGAGCGACGTCGGACGCATTCTTTCTGCTAATGGTGCCATAACAATCGCAAAGTTACACATTAATTATGAATTGTGGGTTGTGGATTATGAATTATTTCGTAATTTTGCATCATGAAGCTACACGTCATTAGTTTCCAAGTTCCCTATCCCGCCGACTATGGTGGAGCTATCGATGTCTTTTACAAATTAAAAGCATTGAAAGAACAAGGATTCGACGTCACGCTTCATACTTTCTATTACGGCGAGCGTGGCCGGCAGCCCATACTTGACGAACTATGCGAAAAGGTTTACTATTACCCCAGGCACACGGGTTGGCTGAAACAAATCTCCACACTACCCTACATCGTTGTAACGCGCAACAACAAGGAGTTGCTGGAAAACCTGTGTGCGGATGATGCCCCCATACTATTCGAAGGAATACACACGTGCTACTTCCTCACGCATCCACGTCTGAGATATAGGAAAAAGATAGTACGCATGCATAATATCGAGCATGAATACTATCGTCGTCTGGCTCAACAAAGCGGATGGAGCTGGAAGACGCTTTATTATTGGATCGAGAGTATACGCCTGCACGCCTTCGAAGATAAACTGAAGTATGCCGACCTTGTATGTGCAATCAGCAAAGCCGATGCTCAGAAAATAAAAGCCCGCCACAAAGACTCGGATGTCATTCTTCTTCCATGCTTCTTTGACGCCTCGATACCCACGGAACGATGCACGACAGAAGCCTTTGTGCTGTATCATGGCAATCTGGCTGTCGAGGAAAACCATCGCGCGGCCGAATATATTATAAGACATATCGCACCGCAATGCCCTGATATTCCCTTTGTCATAATGGGACGGAGCCCGAAGCTCAACAACCTTCCACAAAACGTAACAGTAATGCCCGATCCCAAAGACGATGAACTTAAACAAACATTACGAAAGGCACGCATACACCTGATGCTCACCTTCCAACCGACGGGCATAAAACTGAAGCTACTCAATACGCTGATTCACGGACAAGGACACGTCATTGCAAACCACGATATGCTATACGGGCATTCGCTGGGCAAGCTGTGTGTTCGCGCTAATACACCGGAGGAGATTGCTGCAAATATTCGCGACCTTATCAACAAACCATTAGACGAGGAAGAAC
>CALZQV010000105.1 GCA_945828295.1 uncultured Prevotellaceae bacterium
GTCAATTCCTTTGAGTTTCACCGTTGCCGGCGTACTCCCCAGGTGGGATACTTAATGCTTTCGCTTGGTCTCTGACATTGTATCGCCAAAGACGAGTATCCATCGTTTACAGCGCGGACTACCAGGGTATCTAATCCTGTTCGATACCCGCGCTTTCGAGCCTCAGCGTCAATCACGGGCCAGGAGGCTGCCTTCGCAATCGGGGTTCTTCGCCATATCTAAGCATTTCACCGCTACATGGCGAGTTCCGCCTCCCTTGACCGCATTCAAGACCGCCAGTTCCAACGGCATGCCAAGGTTGGGCCATGACATTTAACCGCTGGCTTAACAGCCCGCCTACGCTCCCTTTAAACCCAATAAATCCGGATAACGCCCGCATCTTCCGTATTACCGCGGCTGCTGGCACGGAATTAGCCGATGCTTATTCGTAAGGTACATACAAAACTCTACACGTAGAGTACTTTATTCCCAAACAAAAGAGGTTTACAACCCATAGGGCAGTCTTCCCTCACGCTACTTGGCTGGTTCAGTCTCGCGACCATTGACCAATATTCCTCACTGCTGCCTCCCGTAGGAGTCTGGACCGTGTCTCAGTTCCAGTGTGGGGGACCTTCCTCTCAGAACCCCTACCGATCGTAGCCTTGGTGGGCCGTTACCCCGCCAACAAGCTAATCGGACGCATCCTCATCCATCGCCGATAAATCTTTACTCACAATGCCATGCAGCATCACGAGACCATCGGGTATTAATCTTACTTTCGCAAGGCTATCCCCGAGCCATGGGTAGATTGGATACGCGTTACGCACCCGTGCGCCGGTCGCCATCATATCTGGCAAGCCAGATACATGCTGCCCCTCGACTTGCATGTGTTAAGCCTGTAGCTAGCGTTCATCCTGAGCCAGGATCAAACTCTTCATTGTATTATCTTTTTCTTTTCTTTTTTCTTCAGATAAAGATAAAGAAGATTAAATCCTAACACTGATTAAACAAAAGTTTAAATAGAATCGACGGTTCGATTCTCATACTTGTACTACTTTTCTTGTCTATGTAAATATGTCAATGAACTTGTGCATTTGAGAGGTCTTGTTCTCATTTGCGGATGCAAAGGTACGGCAACTTTTTGAACTGACCAAACATTTCTCCAACTTTTTTCACTTTTTTTTCTTTTCAAGGCTATTGTTTGCGTATACCGAAGGGTCTTTGTATCTTTGCGCGTGCATATAATTATATTAAGGAATACATGTACATACGCACAATCATATATTTATAGATACAATTATTTATAGATACAATCAAATAACAATAATTACAATGAAATCATTTTTAAAGTATACGTTAGCCAGTTTATTGGCTTTGGTATTATTTGTTGTGGTATCCACAATCATTTCACTTGTGTCATTGGCTGGAATGATGGCCACAGACGGGATGACAGCCTCGGTAAAAGAAAACACAGTACTTCGCATTAACCTCGGAGGAGTCTTGGGCGAGCAGTCTCAAGACATGCCCTTTGCCTCCTTATTAGGTGGGAAACAAGAATCAGTGCCCGGACTCCAGACACTGACCGAAGCCATCAAGCGCGCCAAGGCCAACAAGAAAGTAAAAGGTATCTACCTTGAAAACGCGGTTTTAAGCGGAACACCCGCCACCGTGCAAGAACTTCGCGAGGCTCTTGTTGAATTTAAGAAGAGCGGCAAGTTCATTATCGCCTACAGTGACAACTACAGCCAGTCGGGTTATTACATCAGCAGTGTAGCCGACAAGATCATGCTAAATCCTGAAGGCATGATTGACTGGCACGGCCTTGCCTCCGAGCTCATGTTCTTCAAGGACGCGCTGGCCAAGGTTGGTGTAAAGATGCAAGTCTTCAAGGTCGGAACATTCAAGAGTGCCGTCGAACCCTTTACGAGCACAGAGATGAGCGAGGCCAACCGCGAGCAGGTAACATCCTATCTGAACGGCATCTGGCAGCAAATGCTCGCAGACGTTTCCACATCACGCAACATCAGCATTGACAAACTAAACACGATGGCCGACGAATACGTAGGGCTTCACCCTGCTTCATATACGGTAGACGCCAACTTAGCCGACACGCTGACCTATATGGACGGCGTCAAAGCCTACCTGAAGGGGAAGATGGGCCTCGACGAAGACAAGAGCCTCACCTTTATTTCGCCCCAAGAAATGGCCACGGCCGAGGTTCCCGAGTACAAGGAAGAGGAGGACGAAATCGCCATTTACTATGCCGTGGGCGACATCGTACAGTCGGCAAACGGCATGTCGAGCGGTAACTCCCCCCAGATTGTCGGCGAGAAAGTGATTGATGACCTGCGTGCCCTGCGCGAAGACGATGACGTGAAAGCCGTCGTGCTGCGCGTAAACTCCGGTGGCGGTTCGGCCTATGCCAGCGAACAAATCTGGCGCGAAGTAGAGCTCCTAAAGGCCGAGAAGCCGGTGGTCGTATCCATGGGCGGCATGGCAGCCAGCGGCGGCTACTACATTTCAAGCGGCGCCAACAAGATATTTGCCGAGCCCACGACGCTGACTGGCAGCATTGGCATTTTCGGCATGATACCCGAGGCAAGCGAACTGGTTACCCAAAAGATTGGTGTAAAGTTTGATGTCGTAAAGACGAATGCCCTGAGCGATATGGGTTCGATGAGTCGTCCCATGAACGAAGAAGAGGGAGCCCTCATGCAGGCAATGGTAGAGCGAGGCTATGAAACCTTCACGGGCCGCGTGGCCATGGGCCGCAAGATGCCCATCGAGAAGGTCAAGGAAATCGCCGAAGGCCGTGTGTGGACTGGCAAGCAAGCCAAGGATTTGGGATTGGTCGACCAACTTGGCAACCTGGAAGCAGCCATTAAGGCCGCAGCCAAGCTGGCAAAAGTCGAGAAGTACAACACTACCAACTACCCTGCCCCACAGCCTTGGTTCCAGACACTGTTGAACGACAAGAAGTCGGGCTACCTTGACGCCGAGATGCGCAATATGCTGGGCGAATACTACACCACCTTCTCGCTTATCCGCAATATCCGCTTGCAGGACCGCCTGCAAATGCGCCTTCCCTTTGAGCCCAACATCCATTAATAGCCAAAGTAAAAGACAAGAATAAAAGATGGAAGGAGACCTGATACACATCAACGAATGGTTGCGCCCATTGAGCTGGCTCTATGGCATCGGTGTTGCCATTCGCAACACCCTGTTCGATTGCGGTGTGTTGAAGTCTCAAAGCTACGACATCCCCATCATTGACATTGGAAACCTGACGGTGGGCGGAACAGGCAAGACCCCGCATACCGAATACCTGGTGCGTCTGCTCAGCCAGCACTACAAGGTGGCCGTGCTCAGTCGCGGCTATCGGCGCAAGAGCAAGGGTTACGTGCTTGCCACCGCAGGCAGCACCGTCGAGGACATTGGCGACGAGCCATGGCAGATGAAGCAGAAGTTCCCCGAGGTCTACGTTGCCGTCGACCGCAACCGGCGCCGCGGCATCAACCGCCTGTGCAACGACGAGGCCACGCGCGACGTAGAGGTCATCCTGCTTGACGACGCCTACCAGCATCGCTACGTCATGCCTGGCGTAAACATCCTGCTTGTCGACTACCACCGCATGATTACCGACGACTGCCTGTTGCCGGCTGGCCGGTTGCGCGAGCCCAAGGATGCCAAGCGACGTGCCAACATCATCATCGTCACGAAGTGCCCCCACAACATAAAGCCCATGGGCTACCGCGTGATACAAAAGGCACTGGCGCTGATGCCCTATCAGGCACTTTATTTCAGCACCTTCAAGTATGGACACATGCATCAGCTCTTTGGTGAGCATCAGGCCACCTTGGCCGACATCGGGCCCAACGAGTCCGTCCTGTTGCTCACGGGCATTGCCTCGCCGGAGCAGATGCACATTGACCTCAGCCAGCACACGTCGCATATCACCTCCCTGTCTTTCCCCGACCACCACTACTTCACCCCCAAGGACATAAGAACCATCAACCAGCAGTTCTCATCACTGCCCTCCCCCAAGCGCATCATAACCACCGAGAAGGATGCCACCCGGCTGAAGATGACAAACGAGCTTAGTCCCGAGGTCAAGGAAGCCCTCTATGTGCTTCCCGTCGAAGTAGAGATTATGAAGAAGCAAGCACAAAACTTTAACGATAATATCACAGGCTATGTACTCAAAAATTCAAGAAACAGCATCCTGGTTAAAAGCCAGAATGGCAACTAAGCCCCAAACGGCAATCATCCTGGGAACAGGTCTGGGCCGACTGGCCGACGAGATAGTCATAGAACAGGAAATCCCCTACTCCGAAATACCCAACTTCCCGCAGTCCACCGTCGAAGGCCACAGCGGCAAACTCCTCCTGGGCAAACTGGGCGGCAAGGACGTACTGGCCATGCAGGGCCGTTTCCACTTCTATGAAGGTTACTCCATGCGCGAGGTGACGTTTCCCGTTCGCGTCATGTACGAGCTGGGCATCCAAACCCTCTTCGTGAGCAACGCTGCAGGCGGAACCAACCCCTCGTTCAGCGTGGGCGACATCATGATTATTACCGACCACATCAACTTCTTCCCCGAACACCCGCTGCGCGGCAAGAACTTCCCCACGGGTCCGCGCTTCCCCGATATGCACGAGGCCTACGATAAGAACCTGATAGCCCTGGCCGACACGATTGCCCAGGAGAAAGGCATCAAGGTTCAGCACGGAGTCTACCTGGGCACCCAAGGCCCCACCTTCGAAACCCCAGCCGAGTACCGCATGTTTGCGCGCCTCGGAGCCGACGCCGTTGGCATGAGCACCATACCGGAGGTCATCGTCGCCAACCACTGCGGCATCAAGGTCTTTGGCGTGAGCATCATCACCGACCTGGGTGGATTCGACAATCCCGTCGAGGTGAGCCACGAGGAAGTTCAGGTTGCCGCCAACAAGGTGCAGCCTCTGATGACCGACATCATGCGCGAGATGATAAAGAGGAGTTAATCGTTCATAGTTCAAAGTCGAAAATTGGAAATAGCAGAATTAGGTGAGTTTGGCTTAATCAAGCACCTCACCAATGACATAAAACCCGAGAACCCAAGTACAGAAAAAGGCGTCGGCGACGATTGTGCCGTACTAAACTATGGTGGCCCCAGCCGAGTGCTCGTGACCACCGACATGCTCATGGAGGGCGTCCACTTCGACCTCCAGTACACACCCCTCAAGCACCTCGGCTACAAGAGCGTGATGGTGAACCTGAGCGACGTCTACGCCATGAACGGCACGCCGCGTCAGGTAACCGTCAGTCTGGCCCTGTCGAAGCGCTTCACCGTTGAAGACATCGAGCAAATCTATGCCGGCATGCTACTTGCCTGCCAGCAACACCACGTCGACCTCGTTGGCGGCGACACCACGTCGAGCCTCACCGGCCTGGCCATCAGCATCACCGCCATCGGCGAGGCCCCGGCCGAGGAGATTGTCTACCGCAGCGGCGCCAAACCCACCGACCTCATCTGTGTCTCGGGCAACCTTGGCGCTGCCTACATGGGACTGCAGCTCCTGGAGCGCGAAAAAATCATCTATAACCAACAAGTGAAAGAAGCCGGCGAGAGCCGCGACAAGGTGCAGTTCGAGCCCGACTTCACGGGGCGCGAATACCTGCTCGAGCGCCAGCTGCGGCCCGAGGCGCGGCGCGACATCGCGGAACAGCTGCGCAAGGCCGGCATCCGCCCCACGGCCATGATGGACATCAGCGACGGCCTCTCGAGCGAGCTCATGCACATCTGCCAGCAGAGCAACACCGGCTGCCGCGTCTACGAGGAACGCATCCCTCTGGACTACCAGACCGCCGTCATGGCCGAGGAGCTGAACATGAACGTGACCACCTGCGCCCTCAACGGCGGCGAGGACTACGAACTGC
>CALZQV010000106.1 GCA_945828295.1 uncultured Prevotellaceae bacterium
CTGAAGAGGCCAAAGATAATCTACTGAAAGACAATCCGTGGATTACGGAGGCTGGTTTCGACAAGACAGAGTTCATCGTCGAGCAACTAATGACAGATGGAGAACGATTAGCCATCAAAGAAGTGTTAGACTATCTTTGGAAAGATGAAGAAAGACATTATGAAGAGTATGAGAAGCCAGATAATCACATATTCCCCGTGTTGAAACGACTAAAAGTTTCTCTTTTAGAATGATTCCTCACTACTATAACTATGAGCTGATGAAACAGCTGAATGGCAATAAGCAAATGACCGATGTATGGCGGCTGCCTGCCATTGCACGTTGGGAAAAGTCATGTGGTAAGCATCCGACGCAAAAGCCATTGGGTGTATTGACAAGATTGATACAAGCCAGTACGAAACCTGGTGCATGGATTCTTGACCCATTTAGCGGAAGTTCCACAACCGGTATAGCTGCTAATTTATTGGGAAGGCGCTATCTCGGCTTGGAAATAGAAGAGGAGTTTTTGTCAATGAGCAAGGCCAGAAGAGAAGAAATAGAGAATGAAGGAATTCGTAATAACTATCTTGAACGGCTGACAAACGCAAAAGCTATTTTACCACCAGATTATTCTTATGTAGCAGACGAAATGGAACTAAACTATGGAGTTCCTTGGCTCCAGGAGTAATAAGCATCTTATAAAGGTCGGCAATAAATAAAGGAAACCCACTGGTTTCAGCAGTTATGCTAAAGGTCAGTGGGTTTACTTTTACTTAAATGTAGACTCGCCTACAATTTCACTTGCTAAACCGGCATTTTATATCTTTTTTGTCAAATATTAATATATTTTGCCAAGAAAGATATAATTTGGTCGCTATTAAACATAATAACGTCAGTGGGTTTACTATTTAATCGCCATCTTGTCAATGCGCTTCTGGTGGCGGCCGCCCTCGAATTCGGTGGCGAAGTACTCATCCATTATCTTGCGCGCCATGTCGGTGTCGATGAAACGACCGGGCATCACGAGCACGTTGGCGTCGTTGTGCTGGCGGATGAGGTGAGCAATCTCGGGTATCCAGCATAGGCCGGCCCTGATGGTCTGGTGCTTGTTGAGCGTCATGGCTATGCCCTCGCCACTGCCGCAGATGGCTATGCCGGGATACACTTCGCCCTGCTCGATGCCGCGGGCCAGAGCATGACCGAAGTCGCTGTAGTCGCAACTTTCCTCATTGCAGGTCCCGTAGTCCTTGTACTCAAGTCCTTTCTCTTCGAGGTACTGTTTCACGAATTGCTTGAGGGCATAACCGGCGTGGTCGCTGGCCAGCCCAATAGTTTTTGTCTTCATAGAATATTAGTTTTATGTTATGGTTTCTCGTTTATCATGTCGATGTCTAAGCTGACTGGGCCCGGGTTTCCGTTGCCCCTGACGATGGCCAACGCGCGGCCGCGGAAGACGGCGGGCGTGGGGGAGCGGAAGCTGGCCATGTCGTTGGGCGAGGCGTTGCCCGTTGCGATGAGTTGGCCACAGCCGGCATTCTTGATGTGCAGTCGGGTGGTGTTGTCGCTGGTGACGACACGGCCCTCGGCATCCACCAGCTCGATGGTGACGTACGCAAGGTCGTCGGTTGTTGCGGCGATGGTGTTCTTGTCGTACAGTGCGCGATAGCCCACAACGGGGCCGGTCGTTTGCAGCACGAAGTCCTCGCCTTCGATTTCGTTGCCATTCTTGTCAAGGTTCACGGCACGCAGTTGTCCGCTTTCATACGCGACGGAGAAGCCGGCCCAGTAGGTTGTGCTCGTAGCCTTGTCGCCAATGGATTTCCCATTGAGGTAGAGGCGGACCCTGGGGGCACGGCTATAGACGTTGACCGTCATGACGGCGCCTTTGTCCAGGTCGGGGAAGGTCCAACTCTGCTCCTCCAGCTGCCATCCCCATAGTGAGATGCTTTGGTGATGCCCCGCGGGGATTGGCCTTTCGACTCCCATGGTGACAGGGGAGCGGCGCCAAACCACGTCGCGGTAATAGCTTTGGGGTTTCTTTTGTCCGATGAGGTCGATGTCGCCACACCATCCGTTATACCAGGGCCATTGCTGGAACATCGACTGGTTGCCGCTCGAGCGGATGGATGCACTGCCGATGCCGGCTTCGCCGAGGTAGTCCATCGCCGTCCACACAAAGTCGCCGATAACATAGGGATGGCGTTCCACCATGTTCCAGTTTTCCGAAGCCTGCTTGGGGAAGCTCTCCATGCCGCACATGATGCGGTTGGGGTGGGTGGCGTGGTCGTGTTCGTATTTGTCATAGAGATAGTTATACCCGCCAACGTCGAGGCTGAGGAAAGCCAGACTGTCCTGGATGTCCCACTTTTGCGACCTCGCGTTCCACTGGTCGCCTTCGTCCCAACTGCATATGGCGGCTGTGACGGGGCGGGTGGTGTCGAGTTGGCGAACGGCATTGCGCAGGTCCTCGGCGACCTTCAGCCCTGCGGGTTCGATGCGCCCGGGAATTTCATTGCCAATGCTCCACATGATGATGCTCGGGTGGTTCCTGTCGCGCCGCACCATGGTCTGTATGTCGCTTATCGAGTGCTCGGCGAAATGGTTATGGTAGTCATCGGGATTCTTCTTGCGCAGCCACTGGTCGAAGGCCTCGTCGATAACCATCAGGCCTAAGCTGTCGCAAACGTCAAGGAAGTGTTCGGACGGGATGTTGTGGGAGCAACGCACGGCGTTGAAGCCGTTGTCCTTCAGTAACTTCAGCTTGCGCTCCTCGGCCTGGTCGAAGGCTGCCGCTCCCAGCAGTCCGTTGTCGTGGTGCAAGCATCCCCCTCGGAGTAGGGTGGGCTTGCCGTTTAGCAGGAAGCCCTGGGAGGCTGAAAAGTGGATCGAACGTATGCCGAAGTGTTTTCTTATGATGTCGGTATGGCCATCAGTGTCGTTCGTCAGGCGGATGACTGCGGTGTAGCGATAGGGCGATTTGGGGCTCCATGTGTTGACGCTGGATAGCTGGCAACTTACGGACATCGGTTGGCTCTTATGGCCTCCGATGTTGACCTTGCTCGTGGTTTGCCCAACGCTGCGCCCTTGTTGGTCGAGGATGTCGACGCTAATCGAACAGTCTTTCGATACACCAGTGTCGTTGTATGCCGTCAACTGCACGTTGACGGACTTATCCTTCGGATTCGCATTAATGAAGATGTCCCACTCATCGAGGTGGACCACGGGAGTGCGAATGAGCCAGACGTGGCGATAGATGCCGCTGCCCGCATACCAGCGTGTGTTGTTTCCCGTGTTGGTCACCCGTACGGCAATCGTGTTGCTCCCGGCATGGCAATATGGCGTGATGTCGGAGCGGAAACTGTGGTAGCCGTAGATGTTCTCGCAGACAGGGTTCCCATTGACCCAAACCTTTGCATGGTTGTATGCCCCTTCGAAGTAAAGCGAAATCCTTTGTTCAAGGTCGGTCTCCCCGAGCTCAATCCTTTTGCGGTACCAGCCTTCGCCGCCGACGGTGAACCCTGTCTGATAGTTGCCGATGCTATTGGTGGAGAATGGGCCGACTACCGTTCCGCTGGCAGCCGTCGCGGCTTCGGCCTCCACGCTCCAGTCGTGGGGCAGGCTGAGGCGGCGCCACTGGCTATCGTCGTAATTGCGGGCTGAGGCTTCGGCTGTTCCGTAGTGGAATCGCCAGTCATCGTCAAGCTTGGTTTTGCGCTGTGCGATGATGAATTGAACCGTCAGCAATAGTGTGACAAGGGCAATGAGTTTCTTCATCGATGGAAAAAAGTAAAAAAGACCCACCTCATGAAGCGTGAGGTGGGTCTTATATAATATAGTATTAAAGAATGCTCTTTACTTGCTTGTAGACATTTTCTGCCGTGTAGCCCAGCTTCTCGTCAAGCACTTTGTAGGGCGCAGAGAACCCAAAGCTCTCCAGACCCCATACCTTGCTCTCGGGAGCTGCGCCGATGAGGAAGCCTTGGAGATTGACGGGCAGACCGGCTGTCATGCCAAATACCTTAGCACCCGTGGGCACAACACTCTGCTGGTAGGCAGCGGGCTGGCAGCGGAAGACACCTTCGGAGGGCACGCTGACGATGCGAACCTTCACTCCATCCTTGCGCAGCAGCTCGGCACCGGCAACCAGGGTTGAAACCTCGGAACCTGTTGCAACGAGCACCACGTCGGGGTTAGCATCAGAGCCAGCAACGATGTAGCCACCCTTGCGAGCCTGCTCGTAGTCGTTGCCTTCGGGCAGGTTGTTGATATTCTGGCGGCTGAGGATAAGCGCCGTAGGAGTCTTGGTGTTCTCCATAGCCATAGCCCAGGCAACGGTCGTCTCCTTGGCGTCGGCGGGACGCAATACAAGGCATGAGTTCTGGCCGTGGTGGTTCTTGAGCTTCTCCATCAGACGAATCTGTGCTTCCTGTTCAACGGGCTCATGGGTTGGGCCGTCTTCACCAACGCGGAAGGCATCGTGTGTCCAGATGAACTTCACAGGAAGTTCCATGAGGGCTGCCATGCGAACGGCGGGTTTCATGTAGTCGGAGAATACGAAGAACGTGCCGCAGGCGGGAATGACACCGCCATGCAGGGCCATACCGATGCAGCAGCAAGCCATCGTGAGCTCAGCCACTCCGGCCTGGAAGAATGCTCCGGTGAAGTCGTTGGGCTGGAACGCATGGGTCTTCTTCAGGAAGCCGTCGGTCTTATCGGAGTTCGACAGGTCGGCGCTGGCGCAAATCATGTTGGGAACCTGCTCTGCGAGTACACCCAGACAGGCTGCACTGGCACTACGTGTTGCGTCGTTGTCCTTTTGTACGCACTTGCTCCAGTCAATCTTCGGAGCCTTGTTGCTGAACCAGTCGTCCAGCTGCTGTGCCTTCTCGGGATTAGCCTCGGCCCAAGCCTTTTCTTCGGCGTGGCGCTCGGCTGCCAGTTTCCTCAGTTCCTCGGCACGGCGGTCATACATTTCCTTAACGTCGTCGAAAATCTGGAATGGATTCTCGGGATCGCCGCCCAGGTTCTTGATGGTGTTCTTGAAGGCATCGCCGCCGAGAGGGGCACCGTGGGTCTTGCAGTTGCGTTCGTAGCTCGAACCGTCTTCCTTCAGGGCACCCTTACCCATGATACATTTACCGATGATGAGGGCGGGCTTTCCCTTGACGGCCTTTGCCTTTTCGATGGCCGTGCGGATTTGGGCTGCATCATTACCGTTGATTTCCTGAACGTCCCAACCCAGTGCGCGATACTTGGCGGCTGTGTCTTCGTTCATAACCTCACGGGTCTCGGTGGACAGCTGGATGTCGTTCGAGTCGTAGAACATGATGAGGTTGTCGAGGCCCAGTGTTCCTGCAATGCGGGCAGCACCTTGTGAAATCTCCTCCTGCACACCGCCGTCAGAGATGTAGGCGTAGATGGTCTCCTTCTCGAATGTGGGGTTGCCAGTGTGGGCAGCCAAGAACTTGGCGGCGATGGCAGCACCTACGGCAAACACATGTCCCTGTCCGAGAGGACCGGATGTATTCTCGATACCACGGGCAATCTCAAACTCGGGGTGACCTGTTGTAGGTGAACCCCACTGACGGAGCTGGGCCAGTTCGTCGAGAGTGAACTTACCGATAAGAGTGAGCTGTGAATAGAGCATCGGAGCCATGTGACCGGGATCGAGGAAGAAACGGTCGCGACCTACCCATCCGGGGTTCTGAGGGTCATACTTCAGATACTCGCTATAGAGCACATTGATGAAGTCGGCACCACCCATGGCGCCTCCGGGGTGACCACTCTTTGCTTTTTCAACAGCTGATGCAGCGAGAATACGAATAT
>CALZQV010000107.1 GCA_945828295.1 uncultured Prevotellaceae bacterium
CCGACTTCACGCGAGGACATTACTAACACAAGCCCTTTACAATACTTATCTTCCGTATTCACGATACTTATCTTCCGTCGGAACATTAGTATCGCTCCGACGAAGACAATGCGTCGCATCGCCCGCTGCGACGTATTGTCTTTCCCGCCGCGACGTATTGTCTCTACCACATTGATATAAAGCAGGAAAAACCGCCTTTTATGATAAATGTTCATAAAAAGCATAGTTTGGAATGTTTTTTTTATTATCTTTGCACGATTTTAACAAAATAATAATTAAGGTAAAAGATTAAGAAAGATGAAAGCTTTTGTATTTCCTGGCCAAGGTACCCAGTTCGTGGGCATGGGCAAAGATTTGTATGAGAACAACCAACGCGCTCACGAACTCTTTGAGAAGGCAAATGAGATTCTTGGTTTCCGCATCACGGATATCATGTTCGATGGAACAGCCGAGGAGTTGAAACAGACTAAGGTTACTCAGCCCGCAGTCTTCCTCCACAGCGTAATCAGCGCCATTTGCATGGGCGACGCTTTCAAGCCCGACATGGTAGGCGGTCACTCGCTGGGCGAATTCAGTGCCCTGGTGGCATCTGGTGCCTTGGATTTCGAAGACGGCCTGAAGCTTGTATCCGCACGTGCACAGGCTATGCAGAAAGCCTGCGAAGCCAAGCCCGGCACGATGGCTGCCATCATTGGTCTTGCCGATGAAGTAATTGAGCAGGCTTGCGCTCAGGTAGCTCAGGAAAAGGGCATCGTCGTTCCCGCCAACTATAACTGCCCCGGCCAGCTCGTCATCAGCGGTCAGGTTGAAGCCGTTAACGAGGCCTGCAACCGACTGAAGGAAGCCGGTGCAAAACGCGCGCTCCCGCTGCCCGTGGGCGGTGCTTTCCACTCTCCCCTCATGCAGCCCGCTAAGGATGAACTGCAGGCCGCCATCGAGGCAACCACTTTCAACACCCCCTGCTGCCCTATCTATCAGAACGTAGACGGTAAGGCTCACACCGATGCACAGGAAATCAAGCAGAACCTTATTGCACAACTCACCGCCAGCGTTCGCTGGACACAGGAGGTGCAGAACATGCTTGCTGCCGGCGCAACAGAGTTCACCGAGTGTGGCCCAGGCAAAGCCCTGCAAGGCATGATTAGCAAGATTGCTCACGGACAAGAAGGAATCACCGTTCAGGGCATCTGTGCATGAAGAAGATTATCATCTACCAAGTGTTGCCGCGCCTCTTTGGCAACGACAACCGCACGCATCAGCCCAACGGCACCATCCAGACAAACGGATGTGGCAAAATGAACGACTTCACTTCGCGTGCACTCGAGCAAATCAAGGCTCTCGGCGCAACCCACATTTGGTATACGGGAATCATCGAGCATGCCACGAAAACCGATAATTCGCACTACGGCATTCCTGGCGACGCACCTGCTGTCGTCAAGGGATGTGCCGGCTCCCCCTACGCCATAAAGGACTACTACGACATCGACCCCGATATCGCCACGAGCATTCCTGCCCGCATGAAGGAGTTCGAGGACTTGCTGTCGCGCACCCACAAGGCAGGCATGGACGTCATTATCGACTTCGTTCCCAACCACGTATCGCGCCTCTACCACAGCGACGCACGCCCCGACGGCGTGACCGACCTCGGGCAGGACGACGATACGAGGCAAGCCTTCTCTCCGCAGAACAACTTCTACTACATGCCCAACGAAACATTTGGCATCGAAGGAGTCGACCTGCAGGGCTACTACGAACATCCCGCCAAGGCCACAGGTAACAACCAATTTACGGCCCACCCCAACAGGAACGATTGGTACGAAACCGTAAAGCTGAACTACGGAGTTGACTACACAGGAGGCACGGGAATGCACTTCAACCCCATCCCTCGCACGTGGAAACAAATGCTCCATATCCTGCTCTTCTGGGCAGAAAAGGGTATCGACGGCTTCCGCTGCGATATGGCTGAGATGGTTCCCGTGGAATTCTGGCGCTGGGCCATCACACAGGTCAAGGCACAGTATCCCAACATCCTCTTCATTGCCGAGGTTTACAACCCCAACGAGTATCGCAACTACCTTGAGCAGGGCCACTTCGACTATCTCTACGACAAAGTGGGCATGTACGACTGTCTGCGCGCTATCACGCAAGGGTACATGCAAACCAGCGACATCACAAGCCGCTGGCAAGAGGTCGACGACATACGCGACCACATGCTCTACTTCTTGGAGAACCACGACGAGCAACGTCTGGCCAGCGACTTCTTTGCCGGCGACGGCGAACGGGGCAAAGCAGCCCTGATTGTTGCTGCCACGATGGGTCGAAACCCTTTCATGCTTTATTTCGGACAGGAACTGGGCGAAAGAGGCATGGATGCCGAGGGCTTCAGCGGCCGCGACGGCAGGACGACAATCTTCGACTATTGGATGGTGGACAGCGTGCGTCGCTGGCGCAACCGCAATCGCTTTGACAACCGTCAGCTCACGCCGAGCGAGGTGTCGCTACAGCAGTTCTATAGCCGTGTACTTAACCTCTGCAACAGCGAGGACGCACTGCGCGAGGGCGATATGTACGACCTCATGTATGCTAACCTGCGCAACGAGTCCTTCAACCCTGGAAAGCAGTATGCCTTTGTCAGAAGAAAGGGCAACACCATCATTCTCGTTGTAGCAAACTTCGACGACAGAGACGCTGAAGTGGCCGTAAACATTCCGCAGCACCTGTTTGAGTTCTATGGTCTAAAGGAGAGCTCAGAGGTGCATGCCGAGGAACTTTTGGCATCGTGTCCCTTCCACATTCCCTTCAACTCGAAGGAACCGACACCACTCCTTGTGCAAGCCCACAGCGGACGCCTGCTCAGATTCAACCTTTAAGCGCCAAATGATAAAGAAGAAGCGGATAGGAACAACCTACCCGCTTCTTTGTTTTATCACGTTTCGTGCCAAAGATCAATACCACTCGATGTTGCTGCTATAGCTCGATTGCTTCTTCCACCTCAGGACGTCGGCCAGCGTGCTCGCGTTACATGAGAAAGTGAAGTTGTAGGAACGGTATGGAGCAATCACCATTGAGCAGCCCATCGAGAAGCAATGCAGGTCGCGGCTGACGGAAGCCGTAGTCATGGACAACTGCTTATAATTGAAATCGTAACCACTCGAGAAGTTGATATTCCAGCCTTGACTGATGCGAAGGTTGCCCGAGAAGTTGAGCGTGTGAGTCAGCTTATAGCCATAACGCATGCGACTCATGTGGAATCGTCCGCCAACGTTCTCTCGCAACGACACGCCGTAGCTCATCGTGAAGCTCCACGGCAACTGGAATTTCACGTATCCGTCTTCGTCCAGTCCCTTATTCCCATCGCTCTTGGCAGAGTTTCGCGCCTTGGCACGGTCAGGGTCAACATTCTGCTGTTCGGGGTCGGTTTCCTCTTCCTCGTCGTATTCTTCATTGTTGTTCTTGGGTTTTTCTTCGCCCTTTTCGCCCCTGCCAAAGAGTTTCTTGAATGTGTCGTTATTAAAGGTATAAGACAAGTTTTGCGACATACCCTGGAATCGTCCGAAGCGGCCTCGCGACCATTCCGTGTGGTCACTAAGGTAAACATTGCCTTTCTCATTCACGTCATAGGCGTAAGTTGCAAACACCGCATTCATGCTGAAGGTGTAACTCTTCGTCAGTTTCAGGCGGATGCGCATCGAGAGGTCGCTCCATGGGCGCGACTTGGCAGCCATATTGTACGACAGGCTTCCTCCGAGTTCATCAATCAGGCTTATCTTTTTGTAGCCCGTCGAGTCTTTGTCCGACCGGATTTTCATCTCGATATTGTTTGACACATCGAGCGTCACGCTTCCAGTCTTGCCGCGTGGCGCCGTGCCATACAAACTGCTGGAGAAAGGCGAGTATATGACTGTCGAGACGTTGCCGTTGGCATCCGTACTCACGAAGCTATCCCAGAATCCAAAGCGAGATTGCGAGAAGTCGGGTGCATAGGAGAAACTAACCGTCGGCGTGAATACGTGTCTTATCGTCTGAATCTTCTTTCCTCCGAACCAGGGCAAGGGTGTCCAGAAACCATACAGTTTAGTGTTGGCCGAGATACTCAGGTTGTAGTTGTAGACATTATAGAATCCATAGATGGTATCCCTCGCGATTGCCTGCCTCGAAGCATCCCACGACTGCATAATCTTGTTGGAATACATGCGGTCGGTGAAGTTGAACGACGGCGTGACGTTGATGTAGTTGAAGAGCGAGAAGGATGCAGAGATGGGCACCTGATGACGCATGCCGTTGCGCCAGTCCTTGATGAGATTCGACTTGAAAAGCTGATTCTCCTTCGTGGATATCGAGTTGGAGAGCGTACCCGTATAGCTGACGGCAATCTTCTCGTACCAGCGTTCTTTTCCGACTGCCTTTTTGCGCTTGAAGGGATAGAAGCGGCTCAGGCTGATGTTGAGCGACGGAAGGGTTACGGCAATACTGCTGTCTCGCATGTTCTGACTCAGGTTGAAGGTTCCCGACAGCGTAAGGCCGATGTTGTTGAACGTCTTGCTGTAGGAGACTGAGCTCGTTCGGGTGCTCTGCGTGTAGCTTTCGGGGTTATACATCGAGGTGAGGTTGTTGCGCTCATAGCTCGATGTTGCGAAGTTGACGCTGGCCGAGAACGACTGCGTGGGATTAGCCTTTGCGTCCTGGCGATGGCTCCACGTAATCTTGAACGACTTCGACACAGAATAGTCGGGCATATTCTTCTCGCCCTCCTTCGTGTTCTGGAAGCTCAGGTAGATGTTACCACTGAACTTGTATCGCTTGCGATAGACGCTGGTGGCCGACAATCCCCACGAGCCTTTGGTGTATATCTCGCCCAAGGCCTTCAGGTCCACCTTGTCGTTGATGGCGAAATAGTAGCCGCCGTCTCTCACATAGAATCCGCGCCGCGTCTCGTCGCCGAAGGTGGGCATAATGAATCCGCTTGAGTATTTCGAACTGAAGGGGAAGAATCCGTAAGGTATGGCCAGCGGAAGGGGCACATCTTCGACAACCAGATAGGCTGGACCAAAGACGACGTTCTCTCCCGGGCGAACCTTGGCGCGCGTCAGTTTCATGTAGAAGTGGGGATGCTTCGCGTCGCAGGTGGTATACATTCCATCCTTGAGATACATGACGCCGGCCGAGTCGCGCTTTGAGTCCTTACTGATGAGGAATCCCTCGCCCTGTTCTGTATAGACGTTGGAGATGAAGGCCTTTTGCGTTTTGAAGTTATAGCTTATCTTGTCGGGCTCGTACTCGTCGTCGCCTTGGCGGAACACAGGAGCGCCCTTTACGTTGCCCGCCGAATCCAGTCGTCCGTTGGCATGCACTATGCTGCTGTCCAGGCTCATGGCTATGTGGTCGGCCGTCAGCTCGAGGTTCTGATAGTTCACTTGCCCTTCGCCATACAGATTGGCACGCGAGTTGGCATAGTCGAAGGTGATACTGTCCTTGGCCGTATACTGCACGGGCTGATCGAGCGCGCTCTTGCTCTGCTTCACGGTGTCGCGACGTATGGTGTCCATCTTCGAGCTGTCGGGCTTCACCTCGAGCACTCTTCCCGACTCCAACATGCTCAGAATGTTGTCGGCCGTATAGCTGTTCAGCACGCTGTCAACGGTCAGTTGGCGATGCCGACGCAGCGTATCGGCCGTCGTGATAGTATCGCGAGTGGC
>CALZQV010000108.1 GCA_945828295.1 uncultured Prevotellaceae bacterium
GCCGATGGGGCGCTTGGGGTCTTGCAGGCCGGCGCGGCTGCGGCGCACGGCGTCGGATACGGCCTGTATGGCTTCGTCTTGTCCGATTACACGTTTGTGCAGTTCTTCCTCCAGATGGAGCAGCTTGTCGCGTTCGCTCTGCAACATCTTCGACACGGGGATGCCCGTCCAGCGGCTCACGACGTCGGCAATGTCGTCGGCTGTCACTTCCTCCTTCACCATAGCCTCGCCACCTTGTGCCTGGCGCAGTTGCTCTTTGATGTGCTCGATTTCCTGCTCCAGCTGTTGCAGCTTTCCGTAGCGTATCTCGGCAACGCGGGCATAGTCGCCACTGCGCTCGGCGCGCTCGGCCTCGAACTTCAGTTGCTCGATTTCCTGCTTGTTGTTTTGTATGTGGTTGAGCAGTTCCTTCTCGCCCTGCCACTTGCTGCGGAACTGCTGCTCCTGCTCCTGCAGGTTGGCAATTTCCTTGTTCAGCTGTTCCAGCTTGGGCTTGTCGTCCTCGCGCTTGATGGCTTCGCGCTCGATTTCCAGCTGCTTCAGTTTACGCGTGATTTCGTCGAGTTCCTCGGGCACCGAGTCGCGCTCCATTCGCAGCTTGGCAGCGGCTTCGTCCATGAGGTCGATGGCCTTGTCGGGCAGGAAGCGGTCGGTGATGTAGCGGTGCGAAAGGGTTACGGCGGCGATGATGGCATCGTCCTGGATACGCACCTTGTGGTGGTTTTCGTAGCGTTCCTTCAGTCCGCGCAGGATGCTGATGGACGAGGGCACGTCGGGCTCGTCGACCATCACACTCTGGAATCGGCGTTCCAGCGCCTTGTCCTTTTCAAAGTATTTCTGGTACTCGTCGAGGGTGGTGGCGCCGATTGAGCGCAGTTCGCCTCGGGCCAGTGCCGGCTTCAGGATGTTGGCGGCGTCCATTGCGCCTTCGCCCTTGCCGGCTCCCACGAGGGTGTGTATCTCGTCGATGAACAGGATAATCTGTCCCTCGCTCTTGGTCACTTCGTTGACCACGGATTTCAGTCGCTCCTCAAACTCTCCCTTGTACTTGGCGCCGGCAATCAGCGCGCCCATGTCGAGCGAGAAGAGTTGCTTGTCGCGCAGGTTCTCGGGCACGTCGCCGCGCAGTATTCGGTGGGCCAGACCTTCGACGATGGCCGTCTTACCTGTTCCCGGCTCGCCGATGAGGATGGGGTTGTTCTTGGTGCGTCGCGACAGGATTTGCAGCACGCGGCGTATCTCCTCGTCGCGCCCGATGACGGGGTCGAGCCTTCCGGCCCGGGCTTCGTCTACCAGGTTCTTTGCATACTTAGACAGGCTCTGGTAAGTGTCTTCGCTCGATTGCGACGTCACCTTCTGCCCGCCACGCAGTTCCTTGATGGCGGCCTTCAGTTCCTTCTCTGTCACACCGGCGTCCTTCAGAATCTTCGACGCGGTGCAGTTGACGGCCAATATGGCTTCGAGCAGATGCTCGATGCTCACGAACTCGTCGCCTTGCTTCTGGGCGATGTCCTCGGCGCGTGTCAGCACCTCGCTGGCCTCGCGACTCAGGTAGGGCTCGCCGCCGCTCACACGGGGCAGACTGCCTATCTGCGCGTCGGTGGCTTGCTGCACGAGGGTGGGGCTGATGCCCAGTTTGCGGAAAACGAATCCCGTCACCTGTTCGCCAGCCTTCAGCACTCCTGCCAGCAGGTGTTCGGGCTCAATGTTTTGTTGCCCTTGGCGCTGTACGCGGCTAACGGCTTCTTGCACAGCCTCTTGTGCCTTGATGGTAAATTTGTTCAGGTTCATAATGGTTCTCCTTTCTTTGCTTTATTATTCTTTCTAAACATAGGGTTACAAACAGCGTGGCAAACTGGGGATAGTGGGGCAGAATGTCGTTTTTCGTGACAAGTTGGCAAGTTGCCCTTTACGTCCTCTCGCAACCGTCGCTGCATCAACGAGCCACCGACAATGCATCGACGAGCCTTCGTCAATGCGTCGACGAGGCTCCGACGATGCGTCGACGAGGGCCCGTCCATGCAACGCGTGCGCGCGTGCGAACGCACGCATATATATAAATATGGTATATCTGAGACCCGAGCGTTTGTTGCACGTGCGAAATATTTTTCGTATCTTTGCGTACTCAAAACGAAAGGCCACCTATGGGACGCAAGCAAAGACTTCTTCAACAGCTGCGCGACGGACACGGAATGACGCGTCGCGACAAACTGAACCTCGTCCTCTGGCTAAGTATGCCAGCCATACTGGGTCAGCTGAGCACCATCGTCATGCAGTATATCGACACCATGATGGTGGGGCGGCTGGGCGCCACGGCGACAGCCAGCATCGGACTGGTGAGCACCACATGCTGGCTCTTTGGCGGTCTTTCGGCATCCATCGGTGCCGGCTTCGGTGTGCTCGTAGCCCAACACATCGGGGCAAAGGAGAACGATGTGGCGCGGAGCGTCCTGCGGCAGGCGCTGCTCGTTTGCCTGCTGCTGGGTGTCGTCGTCTCGCTCTTCTGCGTCTCCATCCACACGTGGTGGCCACTGCGCCTGGGCGGCACGCCTGAGGTGGCAGCCCTTTCCTCAAAGTATTTCCTCATCTGGAGTCTGACCGTCCCCGTCATGCAGCTGCTCTTTCTTTCCAACGGCATGCTGCGCAGCAGTGGCAACATGAAGATACCCATGCTGCTGGGCGTGCTCATGTGTGGGCTCGACGTCATCTTCAATCTCATCTTCATCCCCCTTTGGGGAGTTGTGGGCGCGGCACTTGCCACCAGCCTGGCGGGAGTCATCACCACGGCATGCAGCTTCAGCTATCTCGTCACGCGCAGCCCCGAGCTGCGACTCGTCGGGGAGCCTCTTTCGCGATTCACATTCCAATTCCCCATCATAAGGCGAAGCCTGAAAATCGGTCTGCCCATGGCCGTTGAACATGTGGTGTTCTGCGGCGCACAGATTGTCAGCACCATCATCGTGGCCCCGTTGGGCCCTGTGGCCATTGCCGCCAACACCATCGGTGTAGTGGTTGAGAGCCTGTGCTACATGCCTGGCTACGGCATTGGCGATGCGGCCACCACGCTAATCGGCCAGAGCTACGGTGCTCGCCGGGGCGACCTCATACGCTCCTTTTCCATCCTCACCGTGGGGCTGGGCATGGGCGTGATGGGACTGCTGGGCATCCTCATGTATTGGGCGGCGCCCGAACTGATGCAAATGATGACACCCGACCTGGCCGTGCAGGCCGAGGGCACGGTGGCTCTGCGCATCGAGGCGTTCGCCGAACCCATGTATGCTGCCTCCATTGTCGTCTATGGCGTGTTCATGGGACTGGGCGACACGCTCGTGCCCTGCATCCTCAACCTGGGCAGTATCTGGCTCGTGCGCATCCCGCTGGCTGCCATCCTTGCCCGCACCATGGGACTGCGTGGCGTGTGGCTGGCCATGTGCATCGAGCTTACCGTGCGAGGCATCATCTTCCTGCTCCGACTGAAATTGAAAAAGATAAAAATATATGAGAACAATACGAAATGAAGAATTCGGGGGCGAGCGTCCGCTGTATCGCGAACACGACTTGCGCCTCGAGGGCGTAACCATCCACCTCGGCGAATCCAGCATCAAGGAGACCAGCAACATCGAAGCCGAAGATTGCCGCTTCGAGGGGAAATATGTCTTTTGGGAGTGCCGCGGCTTTCGCGTCAGCAACTGTTTCTTTGCCGAGAGCGCACGCTCGTCGCTCTGGTACAGCAACGGGGTGACGATGCGCAACTGCCGTGTGGAGGCCCCGAAGATGTTCCGTCGCATGTCGGGCATCGACCTGCACGACTGCATCTTCACCAACGCCCAAGAGACACTCTGGGACTGCGACCACGTGAGAATCGAAGATTGCACCATCCAGAATGCCGACTATCTTTTCATGCACACCTCTAATGTCTACATCGACCGTTACCATCAGGATGGGAACTACTCCTTCCAGTACAGCCACGACGTGGAGATTCACAATGCCCTCCTCAACACGAAGGATGCTTTCTGGGAATCGGAAAACGTCACGGTCTACGACTCTGAGATTAATGGCGAATACCTGGGATGGTACGCCAAGAACCTGCGGCTGGTACGTTGTCACATCACGGGCGAACAGCCTCTCTGCTACTGCGAGAATCTCGTTCTCGAGGATTGCACCCTGGGCGACGACGCCAATCTGGCTTTCGAGTACAGCACCATCCGCGCCACCATCAATGGCAATGTCCACAGCATCAAGAACCCCACGTCGGGCAGCATCGTAGTGCGTGGCACGGTGGGCGAAATCATCATCGACGAGAACCAAAAGGCGCCTGCCGACTGCAAGATTGAGGTCCTGCCTCAGTAATCCTCCGTCGGTCTTACTCGCGTTTTATACCTTATATATTATATACCTATGAAATACAACTTCGACGAAATCATTCCCCGGCGCGGCACTGGCTGCGTAAAGTGGGACCATGATGCCGACCCCGAAATGCTTCCGCTTTGGGTGGCCGACATGGACTTCCGGGCGGCAACACCTATCCTGCAGGCAATGCAGCGACGCCTCGACCATGGAATCTTTGGCTACGTGCAGGTGCCGGATTCTTATTACCAGGCTGTCATACAGTGGTTCGCCCGTCGACACAACTGGAACATACAGCGCGAACATATGCTCTACACCATCGGCGTGGTGCCGGCCATTGCGGCAATACTGCAGGCGCTGACCGTTCCCGGCGATGGCGTCATCATGCAGACGCCAGTCTACAACTGCTTCTATTCATGCCTCCGTAACGCTGGCAATGTGCTTGTCGATAATCCGCTCGTCCGTCGCGACAACCATTATGAAATCGATTTCGCGGACTTCGAACAGAAAATCATCGACCACAAGCCAAAGATTTTCCTGCTCTGCAATCCTCATAATCCCGTGGGCCGCGTCTGGACGCCAGGGGAACTCACACGCTTGGGCGATATCTGTCTCCGCCACGGGGTGTTCGTTATCAGCGATGAGATACACAACGAAATCGTCATGCCTGGCTTCCGCTACACTCCGTTTGCGAGCCTCAGTGACAAGTTCGCGCAGAACAGCGCCGTTTGCATCTCGGCAAGCAAGAGTTTCAACATTGCGGGTTTGCAGCTGGCCGACATCGTTGTGCCCGATTCCCAACGTCGTGCGCTCATCGACAAGCAAATAAATATTAATGAAACGTGCGATGTAAATCCCTTTGGGGTCGTCGCACATGAGGCTGCCTACAGTGAGGAAGGGGAGGAGTGGTTGCGCCAGCTGATGTCATACATTCATGGCAACTACCAGTTCCTTTGCAAATTTATCAGTGAAAACATGCCTCAAATCCAAGTTACCAAGCTTGAAGGCACGTATCTTGCCTGGATTGACTGCTCTTCTCTTGGCTATACTTCCGACCAACTCGAGCAACTTTTGAGGCAAAAAGCCCACGTGATGTATAGCGCCGGACACATTTACAATCCGACCGAAATTCCCTTCCTTCGCATCAATTTAGCCTGTCCAAAGACCGTTTTGGAGCAGTCTTTACAGAAATTTTGCATTTTTTTTGAAGAAAATGGCTAAAATGTTTGGTCAGTTCGAAAAGTTGCCGTACCTTTGCATTCGCGTCTCAAGAAAAGGAGACACAAACAAGTTCATTGACATATTTACATAGACAAGAAGTAGTACAGGAAAGAGAATCGAA
>CALZQV010000109.1 GCA_945828295.1 uncultured Prevotellaceae bacterium
CAGACCGAACCCGGCGCCAAGATTTACGCGGGGCTGAAGAAACAGATTACGCCCGACGAGTACGAGCAGCTGGCGCTGAAGAAGGTTGAAGAGGGCGAGAACCCGTTTGCCGACGTCATTGCCTCATACGACAGCCACGAGGGCGACTGCTTTTTCCTGCCCGCCGGACGGTTGCACGCCATCGGTGCCGGAAACCTGCTGGCCGAAATCCAACAGACGAGCGACATCACGTACCGCGTCTACGACTACGGGCGCCGCGATGCCGACGGCCATACCCGCGAACTGCACGTGGAGCAGGCCAAAGCCGCCATCGACTACCGAGTGTTTGACGACTACCGCACAAGCTACGACCGCGAAAGCCGTTCGGCAGAACTCGTTGCGTGTCCCTACTTCACGGTTCGTCGCGAGATTGTGGAAAACGGAGCCCACATCGACTACAACCGCGACTCGTTCGTCATCGTGATGTGCCTGAGCGGACAGGTTACGATTAACGGAGTGGCTGCCCGACAGGGCGAAACGCTGCTGGTGCCGGCATGCAACGCTGCAATGGACATCGAAGGCAACGCCACACTGCTCACGGCCACCATGTAAAGAAAGAGAAGGTTGCCATGGATATTGCATTGGTTCTATCAAGCGGAGGCGCCCGCGGACTGGCCCACATCGGCGTTATTGAGGAGCTGGAAGCACAGGGCCACCACATCACCTCGGTGGCAGGATGCTCGATGGGCGCCCTCGTGGGCGGCATCTACGCCGCCGGGAAGCTGCCGGAGTTTCGCGAATGGATGAAGTCCATCGACCGACGGAAGATGATGGACCTTGTGGACTTCTCGCTAAGCCTGAGCCATCTGGCCAAGGGAAAACGAATCATTGAAGCCATCATGCAAATCGTGCCCGACGTGAACATCGAGGACCTGCCTATCCCCTATTGTGCCATTGCCACCGACTGGACGAACGGACAGGAAGTAGTGTTCCGGGAGGGAAGCCTGTTCAGTGCCATACGAGCCAGCATCTCGCTCCCCTCATTCTTCGAACCGGTGAAGCGCGAGGGCATGGTGCTCATCGACGGCGGAATCACGAATCCCCTGCCCCTGAACCGCGTGTGCCGCAAGGAGGGCGACCTGCTGGTTGGGGTCGACGTGAGCGGCTACGACTACGAAGGTGAAAACCAACTGCATCAGGAACTGGAGAACAAGAAACAGCGCTCGCTGAGCCGGACTATCATCAACAAGCTGATACCCGACAACCTCGACTTCAACTACTTCACCCTACTCTCGCGCTCCAGCAGCATCCTGATTAGGCAGAACTCGCTGCTCATGACCAAACTGGCGAAGCCCGACATCCTTGTCGACATACAACTCAACCGCATAGGCAGCTTTGACTACAACAAGTCGGAACGCATCATCGGCATCGGACGGACAAAAGCGCGCCAAGCCCTTGCAAGGTACAACGCCCTACAATGAAAGACTCTTAACCAAACATAAGCCATGAAGAAACACCTCAAGACACTGCTCACGCTGATCGTAGCAGTTTTTGCCATAGCACTGCATGCCGAGAATAAGAAACCCTTTGTCGTGCCCGAACTGACAAACTGGACGGGCGCCGAGGGAACCGTCGACCCAAGCGGCCGCATCGTTGTGCGGAGCAAGCAGTATCAGCAGGTGGCCACGCAGTTGGCCGAAGACTACACCCGGATTACCGGCCGCAAGGCTTACGTGTCGACTGGCAAGACCAAGGCGGGCGACATCGTGCTGACCAGCAAGAAACTGAACAGTACACCACCGGAGGGCTATCGACTGTGCATCGGCGAGAAGGTGGAAATAGAGGCTCCCAGTGAGGCCGGTGCTTTCTGGGCGACGCAAACGCTGCTGCAGTTACTGGAGCAAGGACCGCTGCCAAAGGGTGAGACCTTAGACGTGCCGCAGTATCGCATGCGCGGACTGATGCTCGACGTGGCCCGGAAATTCATCCCCATCCAGTACCTGCACAACCTTGTGCGCGTGATGGCTTATTATAAGATGAACACCCTGCAGCTGCACCTCAACGACAACGGCTTCCGCCAGTACTTCGGCAACGACTGGGACAAGACCTCGGCGGCCTTCCGCCTGGAGTGCGACACATACCCGGGACTGACGGCAACAGACGGAAGCTACAGCAAGGCAGAATTCATCAGTCTGCAGAAGTGGGCAGAACGACTGCACGTTGAAATCATTCCCGAAATTGACGCGCCAGCCCATGTCTTGGCCTTTACGCACTACCGCCCCAGCCTGGGCTCAAAGGATTACGGGATGGACCATTTCGATCTGTCGAACCCCGACGTCTACACGTTCATGGACGACCTGTTCAAGGAGTACCTGTCGGGGAAGGAGCCCGTATTCAGAGGACCGCGCGTGAACATCGGGACCGACGAATACTCAAACCGCGACCCCGAGGTGGTGGAACAGTTCCGGCACTTCACCGACCACTATCTGACCTTGGTAAAGCAATATGGGAAGCACCCGGCCCTGTGGGGAGCACTGACCCACGCACAGGGGAAGACGCCGGTGCAGAGCGACGATGTGCTGATGAACTGCTGGTACAACGGATATGCAGACCCCGACTCGATGGCAGCACTGGGCTACCAGCTTCTCTCCATACCAGACAGGGACGTATACATTGTTCCGGCAGCAGGATATTACTACGACTACCTGAACTGCAAGAACCTTTATGAACACTGGACGCCGGCCTCCATCGGCGGCAAGACATTCCCCGAGCAGCACCGGCAAATTGAAGGCGGAATGTTTGCCGTCTGGAACGACCACTACGGCAACGGCATCAGTACGAAGGACATACACCATCGAGTGTTCCCAGCCTTGCAGACGCTGTCCGTAAAGTGCTGGACGGGCCAGCTCACTCAACTACCCTACGCCCAGTTCGACGAACTTCGCACTCACCTGAGCGAGGCACCCGGAATCAACGACTTAGGCCGTGTGAAGGGTAACTGTAGCCTGACTTCCATCACACCCGAGAAGCCGCTGAGCCTGCCGCTCGACGACGTCGGGTACGACTATGCCCTGTCGTTCGACATCGACTGTGAAGCGGAGGAGCCTGGCACCATTTTCACCCAAAGCGACTACGGAACTTTTTACCTGAGCAGCCCGAAAGACGGCAAATTGGCCTTCGAGCGCGACGGCTACCTCAACACGTTCAACTACAAGCTGCCAAAGACGGGCAAGGTGAGCCTGCGCATAGAAGGAACGAACAAGGAAACCCGTCTTTTCGTCGACGGAAAGCGCATACAGGTGATGAAGGTCAGTCCGTATTACGCTATCACGTCAGGGGATATGCTGAACACCCTATCGGACAATGCACCCTTCCGCCCCACCGTTTATGCGGCAAACAAGGTCATGTACTACGTGCCCACACTGTTCTTCCCCCTCAAAAAGGCCGGGAACTTCAAAAGCAGGATATCGAACCTGAACATTCACGCCCTGTAGTCCGAAAGGCTTTGGGCATCAGCGCTCCCTGAACTCCGTGGGCGTCATGCCTGTTTCACGCTTGATAACCTCGGAGAAATACTTGGGGGAAATCACGTCAAACACGACACCCAAAACATCCACTATACAAGGCTGTGCAGAACTTCCTGCACAGCCTTTTGGTTGTCACTCGTTCGACTATGTCTATCGCCCTCACATAACAAACACTGTCGCACATGGCACGTAATTGAAATATTTTTCGTATCTTTACGCCCAAAACGTATAATGACTAAGAAAACATGGGTAACCAAAGGTACATGATGCGCGGAGTTTCGGCTGCGAAGGAAGACGTGCACAACGCAATCAAGAACATTGACAAGGGACTCTTCCCCCAAGCGTTTTGTAAGATTATTCCCGACATCTTAGGGGGCGACCCGGAATATTGCAACATCATGCACGCCGACGGGGCTGGCACGAAGTCGAGCCTGGCCTATATGTATTGGCGCGAGACGGGCGACCTCTCCGTATGGAAAGGCATCGCACAGGATGCGCTCATCATGAACACCGACGACCTGCTGTGCGTGGGTGCCACGGACAACATCTTGGTCAGCAGCACCATCGGGCGCAACAAGATGCTCATCCCAGGCGAGGTTATCTCAGCTATCATCAACGGTACCGATGAACTGCTGCAGCAGATGCGTGACATGGGCATCGGTATCTATGCCACGGGCGGCGAAACGGCCGACGTGGGCGACCTTGTAAGGACCATCATCGTGGACAGCACCGTCACCTGCCGCATGAGGCGCAGCGACGTCATTGACAACAAGAACATCCGCCCGGGCGACGTTATCGTGGGCCTTGCCAGCTTCGGCCAAGCCACCTATGAACGGGAGTATAACGGCGGCATGGGTTCAAACGGACTCACCTCAGCCCGTCACGACGTCTTCAGCAAATACCTTGCAGAGAAATATCCGGAGAGCTACGACCACGCCGTGCCCGAAGAACTTGTCTACAGCGGCTCTTACCGTCTGACCGACGAGGTGGAAGGCTCGCCCATCACGGCAGGGAAACTGGTTCTCTCCCCCACCCGTACTTATGCCCCCGTCATCAAGAGCATACTCGACGAATTACGTCCGAACATCCACGGCATGGTACACTGCACGGGTGGCGCGCAGACCAAGGTGCTGCACTTCGTGGGCGACAACTGCCGCGTTGTGAAGGACAATATGTTCCCCGTACCGCCCCTCTTCAAAACAATCATCAAAGAAAGCGGAACGGACTATAGCGAAGCCTATAAGGTATTCAACATGGGACACCGCATGGAGATTTACGTCAACCCCGAAGATGCACAACGCATCATCGACATTTCCAAGAGTTTCAACATCGACGCCCAAGTCGTTGGCCACATCGAGGAAGGGCCACGGAGCCTGACCATCAAGAGCGAATACGGCACATTTGAGTATTGAAGATTGAAGATATGGGGCATACATTCTTAATCAAGTCCTGGGCAACGGCTATAGTTCTGATAATGAGCCTGCAGACTAACGCAGCCGTGATGCGCGACAGCATCAAAAGAATCCGGACAACTATACGACCCTGATGAAAAGAGCATTAATGTGGGGAATATCGTTCAATCAAAAAGACAACGAAAAATAAACAAAAAGAAAGATATAATCGAGAACTACTGATAGATGGAGCAAAACACGATACTTGACAAGCTGGAAGGTTTGGTGGCACGATACGAAGAGGTGTCGACACTCATTACCGACCCCAACGTCATAAGCGACCAAAAGCGCTACGTGAAACTGACCAAGGAATACAAGGACCTGGGCAAAATCATGGAAGCACGGAAGGAATACATGGGGCACTTGCAGAACGTGCAAGACGCCAAGGACATGCTCGCCATTGAGGACGACCCCGAAACAAAGGAAATGCTGCGCGAGGAAATGGCGGCAAGCGAACGGCGCATCCCCGAACTGGAGGAAGAAATCAAGCTGTTGCTCATACCGGCCGACCCCGAGGATGACAAGAACGTCATCATGGA
>CALZQV010000110.1 GCA_945828295.1 uncultured Prevotellaceae bacterium
GTGCCAGCCGTTGCTCAGGAAGGCTGTGCCGGCAGGGTTGAGGTAGATGCCGGTGATGTCGATGATGGCATCCTGGCTCATCTGGCGCAGGAAGGCTGCGTTCTGGTTTGAGTTGGTGACTAATCCGCCAGCCTGTATAGGATTGATAAGTGATAGCTGACAAGTCAGAATTGCAAATGCAAGTAATACCTTTTTCATAGTTTTGTTTTGTTTGAGTTTTACCTTTTCTTTAACCTTTTTTACCTTTAATTTTGTTAAATCGGCGGCAAAAGTACACAAAATAAGCCAATCTGTGCAAATAATCGATGCACAAATTGGCTAAAAACGTGCAATTACTTGATATTAGTCAAGAATTACTGCGGAATTACTTCTTGCATGAAGATGGCTTCGAGGCTCCACAGGGCGCAGTCGTTGGTGGTGGTCAGCGGGCTCTCGTCGAGCGGTTCGGCAACCGCGCTGCCTTCGATGTGGCGCATCTCAAAGGGGTAGTGCTGAAGCTTGGTGCTGTAGGTCCACATGTCTTGCCATGCTTCGCGGGCTAACTGCTTGTCGCCCGACTTCCAGGCGGCATAGGCTTTCAGGCGGCTCACGCGGAAGGTGTTCTTCGCCACCTTGTGGTAGTTGCGGCAGTAGTCGAGCCACGTGCGCTGCCACGCCTTGTTGGGGAACATCTCGTCGAGTTCGTGCTGCACCTCGAATCCTCCCATGATGGTGGTCAGGTGCTCGGTGTGGGTCACCGCCTTGTCGCCTTCCCACGAGAGGATGCCCGTCTTGGGGTCGTAGCCAAGCACGCCGGGGCCGGTGAATATTCCGTGGGGCAGGGCAGAGATGCTCTTCATGCCAGCCTCAATCTTCTTCTTATAAATAGGATTGCGCGTGCGCTCGTATTCGGTCATCCAGTTGCCGGCATAGGCGAGCCAGTCGGGGCCCACTCGCAGGCGGGCAGGAGCCGTGCAGGGATACTTCTCGCGGGGGAGGGCCAGACGCATGGGGTCGATGGTGTAGAGTTTCTGGTCGGCATCGCTCACGTCGGCCATCAGGTCGCCCAGCCGTTCGTCGGCCGTCAGGTAGTATTGGAAGCGGTTCCATGCCGCCTGGCTGATGCGTGCCTCCTTGGCGCCACAGCCCCAGTGCGACACGTTGTGGCGCGAGCCCAGTCCGGCCATGTCGCCAATGTGGTAGACGTCGACCTCCGAGGTGTGGCGGGTCATTGCCGTTGCCAGCCTCCAAAGGTCGGCGCGCCCCGTGCGCAGGAAGCTATACCACAGCCACGACACACTGCCAAGTTCGGTGTTGTCCCAGGCAAATCCTCCTACGTCGTACTTCCACTCGTGGCGCGCAGGGTCATACTGATGCATGAAGTCGCCATAGTTCCAGAACCCATACCAGTGGTGCTGTTCCTGTTGGCGCAGGTAGTAGTCGAGGTATTGGTCAAGCAGGTCCTCAACCTGTTTGCCGTTGGGTGTGCTGGTGTTGGGCAGCGACCAAATGCCGAAGGCGTGTTTCTTGTGCAGGTATGCCGGCGTTGGCAGTAGCGGTGTGTCCTGACTCAGGCGCTGGGCTGTCTCGAAGACATAGTCTTTCAGCATGTTTGCCCCTCCATTACCCTTGTTCAGGTCTCCGCCGAACGGAACAAGCGTGAGTGTCGAGGTGCGTGCTATGCCGTAGGGCGTCGACATGCCCTCCTGCACGTCCTCGTACGAGGCATTCAAGTCGTGGGCCACGTTGTCGTAGTGGCGCAAGTCCATGGCCGGTGCGTCGGGGCTCCACAGGTAAGCTGTCAACAAGGCCTTTTCGTTGGTGGCACTGTCGACCTGCAGCGAGGCGGGGTAACTCTGCCAGAAATCCTTGACGGCAATGCCCAAGCCGCCGCTCACGTCTCCCACAAAGGCATAGCCGGGTGCCCTGTGCCCCGTCTGAGTGCCTATCCAGGGGTTGTTGGCGTGGGCCCGCTTGGTGATGGAAAAGCCCTGGTCGTTGGGCTGGCTCAGACGATACGAGCCCCACGATGCCCAGTTGCGCAACAGGTCGCGCCCTTTCGCGTCGAATGCCGACGGCTCGGCTATGCGCTTGCCTGCCACTTGGTCGAATTCAAGCTGCGGGTTGTTGTCAAGGATTCGGCGGCCAGACAGGGGCTGGACGCTCTCGGCCCACACGCCCTTGTCTGTCGCAAATGCAACGTGGCGATTATAAAGTTGTTCGCGCATGGGAACGATGAACCGCACCCCAAGTGCGCGGATGAAGTCATTGTGCTGGTCGCCGTCGAAGACAAACGAGTGAATCATCTTCACCTCCTCGCTGCCCTGATAGAAATACAAGCGTACGGTGAAGGGCAGCCACTGGCGACTGCCGCCTGCGTGGTGGCCGTCGATGCGTACCGTGGTGCGCACTTGCCCTTGGCGCTCAACGTATGCCGTGTCGATAACGCTGCGGTAGTGGTTGAATTGCAGGCTGCAGGTCTGTTCGTCGTAGGGCTGGTTCTGCGTGGAGCAGATGAGGTGGCCCTGCTCGGCGATTCGCACGCCGTTGAGCACAAGGCTGTCGATGAGGCAATTGCCACGTGACGCGATGTAAACCTTCAGCGGCCCGGTGTTTACCACGATACCCGTCGGGCTCGCAGAGGCGGCGCGGCTCGGTGCGTTGGACAACTGCGTGGCGGTCTGAAAGTTTAGTTCGTCGGAACCGGAGGGAATGACGGCTGCCGCCGCTCCCCACTTAATGCTGCCGTCGGCCCAATAGGCCAATGGCCAGAAATCGGTGTCGAGCACCTTCCCGTTGACTACTATGTTACCGGTTTGTGATGGTTTCATCTCTCCCTTGCTGAAAGGGATGCCCAAGGTTGCGGGCTGCGCCTGCCTGGGGGCATTGCCTACCCAGTGGAGCGGCACTTGAGCGAACGAACTGATTGAGAGGAAACCCAGAAAGAGAAAAGTTGATGTTTTCATCATTTTAAGACGTTATCGATGCGAAGATAAGGAATTTTACCGACAAGGCAAACTTGTGCCGACGATTATTTGGAAAATCATCTGGATTACATTATCTTTGCCCAAAAGAATAATGCAATAAATACTTAACCCATGAAAACAAGAAATGCAATCCTGTTGATTTTTGCCGGCTTAATCAGCGTGCAGTGTACACAACAGAAATCCCAAGAAGAAGTTAACGATTCCACCACACCGCTTCATCTGCTGAAGCCCGACTATAAGGTGCCTTACGGGGAATTGAACAAGGAGGACGTCCTGGCAACCCTCGACCGTATCTTCCAATACGTGGATGCCCAGACGCCGCATGCCCTGAAGGAAGACGGAACGCTGGAGCGCGGAGCCTTCCGCATCGGCTCCTACGAGTGGGGCATCACCTATCAGGCACTCTTGGCTGCCGCTGAGGTTACGGGAGATGCAAAATACAAAGACTACGTGAAGACCCGCTTCGACTTCATTTGTGAGGTGGCACCGAAGTTCCGCGAACAAGAGAAGTGCCAGGACGGGCAGATGGAACAGATACTGCATCCCCGTGCGCTCGACGACTGCGGCACGATGTGCACGGCCATGATGAAATATGCAATGGCCGAGGGAAAGGATAACGCCCAGCTCTCCACGATTATTGAAAATTATTTTGACTTTGTAGAGAATGGACAGTATCGTCTGCCGGACCGTACGTTTGCCCGTCATCGTCCGCAGCGCAACACCATCTGGCTCGACGACATGTATATGGGCATTCCCACTGTGGCCTACCGTGGTGTGTATACGGGAGAGACCAAGTATTTCGATGAGGCTGCTACCATGTATAAGAACTTCGTCCAGCGCATGTGGGTGCCCGAGAAGGGAATATATCGCCACGGCTATGTTGAGGGATTGCAGGACCAGCCTACCTACCACTGGGCACGTGCCAACGGATGGGCCTTGCTGACCACCGTCGAACTGCTCGACATGCTGCCCGAGGACCACGCTGACCGTCCCTTCATCCTCGAACAGTTGCGAAAGCACGTCCGCGGTCTCGCTTCCTATCAGTCGAGCGAGGGCTTCTGGCACCAGCTGCTCGACCGCAACGACTCCTATTTGGAAACTTCGGCAACGGCCATATATTGCTATTCTATTGCCCATGCTATCCGCAAGGGATGGCTCGAGGGTATAACCTATGGTGGCGTGGTGCAGTTGGCATGGCATGCAATCAGCACAAAGGTTACGGAAGAGGGCAAGGTTGAAGGAACGTGCGTGGGAACGGGTATGGCCTTCGACCCGGCATTCTACTATTATCGTCCTGTCAGCGCTGCCGCTGCTCACGGCTATGGTCCGGCCATCTGGGCTGCTGCCGAAATGGTGGGCCTGCTCTCTGAATGGTATCCCCGCACCAACGATTCCGGTCTTCACTATTACGACCAGCCGCAGACCATCGACGCTCCTCTTTTCTACCTGACCGAGGACGGCAAGGGCGAGGCCGTGCTATTTTAACTTCTGACACGCGATGAAACGTCTTGCATTTCTCTTAGCTTGTGCATTCCTGCTTCCCCTGCAGGGGCACATTGGGGAGGTCGCTGCTCAGGTATATGCCCACATGAAGTTGTGGGACAGAAAGTACCGATACCCCAAAATCAATTCGGTGGAGTTCCAGGGCGATGTGCCCTCCCTGTCGATGTATGATGCTATCTACGGACACGGGGCAATGTGGGAGAACGAATGGATTGGCTTCCGTGTCTACATGGACCACCGCCAGAGCATCGACCTTTATGGTAAAAAGAAGATGCAGATGGAGCTTGACAGCATCAACTTTTACTCAACACCCGAACTGATGGCGCAGGGCTTCGGCGAGGATATCCTCTTCGTGGGGGCCAGCATCGGCGCAGGCTCCTTCCGCGGTTACGTAGAGGGCGAGCCGACTTTCGTCAATCCCGTGAAGGCACGTGGCCAACGGGTAATCAGCGAGGGCCCCGACACTGCCATAGTGGAGATATATGCTACCGACTGGCAGTACAAGGGACAGACCCTCCAGTTCCGTCAGCGCTTTACGGCGCTCAAGGGGCATCGCGAGGTGCAAGTCGACGTCTGGATTGAGGGTTGCTCCGATAAAGAAGTCTTCGTTACAGGAGCGCAGAAGCTTGAGCGCGACAACGAGGGCTATACCGATCGCCGTGGGGTAGTGGCCTCGTGGGGAAGCAATGTCCCCGACAAGGGCAACTATCCCGACTTGGTGGAGCGACTGGGCATTGCCGTCCGTGTCGACCGCAACAATCTGGTTGAGGTGAAGGAG
>CALZQV010000111.1 GCA_945828295.1 uncultured Prevotellaceae bacterium
CAATTAAAGACAAAGAGGAAAAAGAACGTGTGTACAGGTCGAATCATTTCTTTTATAGCAGCATATTACTGGTCAGGATTCTCGACGAAACCCTGGTACTCGGGGACGAGCCCAGACATGATAGCGTCATAACTCTTTGTCATCTGGTTCTTGATATTCTCGGCACCCTTGCCTATCGGCTGGATGGGCTCGTGAATAGTAAGACGAAGAGGATGCCAGAAAATCCAATACATGTCCTTCATGCGCGGCTTCACATCGAAACTGCCGTTGATGGTGAGCGGACAGACGGGCAACTGCAACTCGTCTGCCAACATGAAGGCTCCTCGACGGAATACACCCATGTGACCTGTGAAGGTGCGGGCGCCTTCGGGGAAGACTACCAATGACATTCCTTCCTGTAGTTCCTCGCGGGCCTTGTCGTAAGAGGCGCGTATCTTGGAAGGTCCGCTCTTGTCGACAAAGATGTGATGGGCATACTGGCAGGCTATACCTACCAAGGGCACCTTGCGGAGCGCCTTCTTCATCATCCACTTGAAGTTTCGGCCTAAGAAGCCATAAATCAAAAAGATGTCGAATGACCCCTGATGGTTGGCCACGAACACGTAGCTCTGATTCTTCTGCAGATGTTCCCTGCCTTCTACCTTGACTGGCAGCAGGAGAAGACGGATCCACAACTGCGACCACAACTTGCCAGGATAATAGCCCCAGAAATGGCCATTACCCAACATACAGCCCAAGACGGTGATGACACTGGTCAAAATGCTTGCCACCAAAAGGATTGGAAGACAAATCAACAACTGATAAATGCGATACAGATACTTCATTTGTGGTTCAAAAATTTTTTGAATGATTTTATTCGTGGAAAGTTATTTTTTTGAGAAGTTAGAGAAGTTAAAGGAAGTTATCACTCCCTTCGGTCGTTCGAGGAGTTAAGGGATTTCAGTGTGATAACCACAATCTCGGCGGTGGAACCGACACGGATGGGAACCACACCACCTAAGCCGGCGGTGGTAAAGAGCTGACAGCCCTCGCGCTCATAGAGGCCATAGTCATAGGGAGCAAACATCGTGGGACGTAATCCGAACACGGATATTTGTCCGGCATGGGTGTGGCCGCTCAGAGTGAGCTGCGGCGCCACCAACACCTCGCCTTTCCTGCCATACACCTGGTTGATGCGCGAAGGAACCATGTCCTCCCACTGCGTGGGGATGTGCTGAAGCATCAGGACGAAGTGGTCTGGACGGATGCCCCGAAGCGCCTTTGCCACATTGGCATGAGCAGGTTTCTTGAAGTTTTCTGTGCCCGCAACATAGATGGAGTCAGAACCGCGATGCACCACGGCGTGCTCGTTGAGAAGCAGATGCCATCCCATCTGCCATTCCAGCCGGCGAGTCTCCTGCTCCTGCCTGAGAGAGGTGAGCGAATCGGCATTCACATAATAGCTGTAGTCATGATTGCCCAGCACACTGTATACGCCGTCCTTGGCACGCAGGGCGGAAAGCATCCTGACGTAAGGCTTGAGCTCGGACGGACGGGTGTTCTGAATGTCGCCAGTGAAACAAATCATATCGGGATGCTGGGCATTGATGCTGTCGACATCACGCTGTGGCAGATCGCTGCGCCAACCGTAATAGGATCCAGCATGGAAATCGCTGAAGAGGACTATGCGATAGCCGTCGAAACTGGCAGGAAGCTGGGGCACAGCTATGGTGACGCGCTTCACCTCCAACTCACGGAAGCCATAAGTGAAACCATAAAGGAAAACGCCAACGGACAGGAGGCCCATGACAAAACCTATGAGCCGTCCCCAGTTGCGCCTACCCTTGAGTGCCTTCATCACACACCAGCCTACAAAACTGAACAGGGCATAGACGAAGACGGGAACGGCAAACAGCGCCATAACGACAAACCACACGTCGACAAGCACCGGACGGTCGGGCACGAAGTTGGGCTGTAGCGCTAAATAGCCACTATAGCCAATGACGACGGATGCCGGAAGCCAAAGCAACAAGCGCCTCGCCAAACGGCAGCGGCGCAGCTCATGACAGAAGCACCACAGATAAGGCAAAAGGGTGCCCAAGAGAATCCATATATATATGCGTGCTATCATTTCTTAATCAAACTACTCTGTAAATAACGGCGCATCAACTCGACGGGGATGCCACGGCGACGCGCATAGTCGCGCAACTGTTCTTCATCAATCTTGCCCAGGTCGAAATAATGGGCCTGAGGATGGGCGAACATCAGTCCCGACACACTGGAATGGGGCATCATCATGCCGCTCTCGGTAAGCCGGATGCCAATCTTCGACATGGTGAGAAGCTGGTCGAGCTCGAAGTTGACGCTGACATCGGGCAACGACGGATAGCCCACGGCAGGACGGATTCCCTGATATTCCTCACGATGAAGCTGCTCCATCGTGAGATGCTCATGGGGAGCATAGCCCCAGAAGTGGCGACGAACCTCTAAGTGCATCTTCTCGACCGTGGCCTCGGCAAGGCGGTCGCTCAGCACCTGTGCCATCATCGACAGATAATCGTCGCCCCTGTAAGCCTCCAGCACTCCTGCCTCGACGGAGGCACAAAACAACCCTACCCTGTCGCGTACGCCGCCAGAAAGAGGACGCACGAAATCGGCAAGACAGAGATTGGGGCTTCCGGCAGCCACTGGATGCTGCTGGCGCAACAGAGGAATGCGGGTGAACCTGGCTTCGGCTGTGTCATCTGCATAAAGCAGCAGGTCGTCCATGTCGGCATTGGCTGAGTAAAGGGCAAAGACCGCATGGGTGTGATAACGCCCCTGCCACGACTGCATCATGGCGGAAGCCTCATCACGCAGCCGCTGTTTCTCGGCCAAAGGTTTACCACTCATGCCCCAGGCATGATAGAAATAAAGCCAGTTGATGTAGGGTACTACTTCGTCTATATCGTATGTGAGGACCTGCGGGTGCATTCTTTAAACTTTAAACATTAAACATTCCCTCAAGGCATTTGTATTAACTTCTTAACGCCTCCTGAATTTTGCTTCTGGATTTAACTTCTGAACAGAATGGGCTGTCCCTTAACAGAGGCATCGAAAGCACCCTTGTCGTAGACGAGACGGCCATTACAGAAGGTCTGCTCCACTCGCCACTGGAACTCGTGGCCCTCCATAGGACTCCAGCTGCACTTACTCTGAATCTGGTCGCGAGTCAGTGTCCAGGGAGCATGGGGACGAACGATGACGATATCGGCCTGATAACCCTCGCGCAGGAAACCACGCTTCTGTACTTCGAAGAGACGAGCTGGCTGATGAGCCATCAGCTCTACCATCCGCTCAAGGGTAAGCACGCCCTCGTCTACCAGTTCGAGCATGGTGACCAAGGAGAACTGAACCATCGGCATGCCCGAGGCAGCCTTGGCGCAACCTCCCTGCTTGTCTTTCCACTCATGGGGAGCATGGTCGGTACCTATGGTGGCGATTCTGCCGTCAGTCAGAGCCTTGCGCAATGCCGTGCGGTCGGACAGGGTCTTGATGGCAGGATTGCACTTGATGAGCGCCTTCTTGGTAGCATAATCCGCCTCGGTGAAATAGAGGTGGGCAATGACAGCCTCGCCCGTCACCGAGGAACCTGGCGTAAAGAGGTCGAGCTCGCGAGCCGTTGTGACGTGTGCGATATGCAGACGAGTGCCATACTCATGGGCCAGCTGCACAGCCAGACGACTACTCTCATAGCAGGCCTGTTCGCTGCGTATCGCGGGATGAAACTCTACCGCGGGGTCGTCGCCATACCGCTTCTTGAAGGCTGCCATATTGCTGTTGATGATGTCGGTATCCTCGCAATGAGCCATCAAGGGCAAGTCGAGATCGTGAGCTGCCTGGAAGATGCGGCGCAGCGACTCAGCCTTGTCGACGAGCATATTGCCAGTGCTGGAGCCCATGAAGAGCTTGATACCGGGAATGCGATGACGGTCCAACTGGGAGAAACTCTCCACATTGTCATTGGTGGCGCCGTAGAAGAAGGCATAGTTGACATGACTTTTTTGGCTGCCGAGAGCCGTCTTGTCGGCCAGGGCTTCGAGTGTAGTGGTCTGAGGCACCGTGTTGGGCATGTCGAAATAAGAGGTGACACCGCCAAAGGCTGCTGCCCTGCTCTCACTCTCGATGTCGGCCTTGGCGGTGAGTCCGGGCTCACGGAAATGCACATGGTCGTCGATCACTCCTGGCATAACAAAACACCCCGAGGCATCGACTGTCTTGTCGAAACTGCCACGAGGTGCTTCTTCGCCATTATAAATATGTGTTATCTGTTCGCCATCGACAACGAGGTATCCTCGGAATGTCTTTCCCTCGTTGACGATAGTTCCATTTTTAATCAATGTTTTCATACCTGCTTATTCTTTTTTTTCTGGAATGGTAGGACGCGCCAGGTCGTTGGGTGTAGGCGCTGGCGCTGCTTCGGGCGCAGGCTGGGCTGACACGGCAGGAGCTCCGGGCTGCATATCGCGGGTTCCGTTCATGATCTGCTCGTTCTCCTGAGCCTTCTGATAATAGTCCTTTACATAAGAGTCGTTCTTGAAATGGTCGGTGGCCTTGCTCATGATGTCCTCTATCCATGGGGTGAGCATGGGATACTGATTGCCCATGGTGACGAGGAAGAAGACGCCTGCTCCGAGCACATTGTCGAAGTTGTCGGTCACGAAAGTAGTCACCAACTTGTCTTCCTGTTCAGCCAGGCGGTTGGCCTCAGCTGTGAGCTGACGGGTCACGACGTTCATGTCGCTTCCGTTCATGATGGCCTGGTCGTGCTTATGCACAAGTTCGCGCTGCTGGTTCTGCAGCTGCTGATATTTCTTGAAGAAGCCAAACAACTTGTCGTTGAGAGGGCTTCCGCTTACCACCTGCTGTGTGTCGTCAAGCTTGACCGTGATGGCTCCGCTCTCCAGGACAAGGGGCAACACGGGCTCATCGTCCATAAAGATATTGGCCATTCTTACAGAATCAAGTGTGCCGTCGAAATGGAACTGTCCGTGAACGACGTCACAGGAGTCGACACTCTTGAACTCTGCGTCCTTCAAAACTTTCAGGTAGAGCATACGTCCGTCCAACGTGCTCACATTGGAAGTTCCGGTTATGTCGTAACTGTTGGCACACGATGTCAACGCCAATAAGGAAATAAATGCGTAAAATATCTTG
>CALZQV010000112.1 GCA_945828295.1 uncultured Prevotellaceae bacterium
GTGTGCTTAACCGTACCTCTGAACTGCGACCAGTCACCCGAAATACGCACACGGCTTACCTTATTGCGAGGTACAACGGTTAGCGTTCCTTCGCCCGTAAGCTTATTCGTGTAGTTGGTATAATAAGCCGTCGAGAGCTGCCATGTGGCAGATTTTCCCTTGGGTACGTTGATGGCGTGTGTGGTTGACTGCGAATCGTCCCATAACGTACCGCCCTGCAGTTCGATGGTGTTGGCAGCATTACCACTGCGCTCTGCAACACCTCCGGCCACAACGACCATCTTCGTCAGCGACGAGTTTGTAGTGAAGCATAGCAACGTGCCGACGCCTTTCTTCGTCAGCACGGTTCCGACAATATTCTTGTTGGCCGTGAAGTTGGCGCTATTATTGATAACACCACCCTCTTCGGTGCGAACGCGAATGGGCGTGCTGGTCTCAACAGCCGCAGTGGTTTGCAGCGTGGCACCATTCTCAATAATAAACTTCTGATTCGAAGTGTTTACGGCACCCAAGTTACCATAAGCCTTCGTATCGTTGCTCAGGGCACTCACCTTCACCGTACCACCACTGATGAGGGTGAGACCCGTATAGGTATTGTCATTTGAGATGGTGAGCGTTCCAGTTCCACGCTTCACGAGGGAAGCTTTCCCCGTGATGGCGCCTGTTCCGCTAAACGTGTAGGCCTTTGTGTTGTCGACAATCACAGTGTCGGGGTCAAGTTCGCCTGTCAGCGATACCGTGAACTTTTTGGCTGCATCGTCGAATATCACCTTGTCGCCAGATACAAAGATATCGTTCTCGCCTTCTATATTCTGGAAGTTTTCAGCGTCGGCATAGTTCCACGTCGTGTTGTTGGCGCCAGTCCAATATACGATGCCTGAATCACGAACACCCTCAATGTTCAGGTATAGTTTGCCCTCTTCGAGCAGCAGCTGTGCCTTTTGAGAAGAGATTCCTTCAATCTTTATATTACTGATGTCGCCACTTACGTTCTCAATCTCACCGATGAGGTACTTTCCAGGAGTCAGCTGCGACGAGTTATCGAGGCCGTGTACTACCACCTCAAGCACAGGCGTCAGGTATTTGGGACCATAGTTTTCCCATACCGATCCCGACTTGGTTTGTATGTTCAGCAGTTTGGCATTCACCTGATCAATCTTCATGCCGTCGCTATAGGCATTCAGTTTCAGGCGGGCTCCGAAGCCAAGCATCAGCGAATCGGTGTTCACCGTGCCGGTTAAGTTCACGGTGCTTCCATAGTCGGCCTTGATGGAACGGAACGTACCACCATTAGAATTGAGCGTGGTGTGGCGATTGAGCCAAAGGGTCGACTGCTTCAGTGAGCCGTCGAAGTTCAGCGTACCCGCCCACACGTTGGTGGGACCCGTATAGGTCATGTCCACCTTCGGCAACGAAAGGATACCGTCACCCTGCTTGGCCAGAGTCATATTGCCTGCGAAGGCTCCACCCTCGACAGTGCAGGTATAGTATTCGTAGTTTATCACGGCCGTGCCGTCGGTCTTATTGCTATTTGTGCCTTGCACCCAACTGGGCACGTTGAACGTGGCAACGTATGGTGCGGCCCCGTTGGCAACGGTGATTTTAGTGTCGTTTGTCTCACACACAATCACGTGTTGGTCGTTGTGGGCACTCGAGATTGTTCCGCCGTTCTTTACTTCCGTGCGACCGGTCATCGTGTATGGAGGAGGCGCAACGGTTATGCCCTCCAAGGCTCCCAGGAAGAAGCTCTTGTGTGGCGGCTGGTTGTAGCCCACACACTGCCAGACCATAGCGTTGCGATACTGGTGGTCGTGCCACAGGGTCGGAATGCGATACTGCGTATATATAGGAGTAGTGTAGATGCGCACATAGGCATTGTCGCTCGTACGCACCACGATTTCCTCACGCCAGTCGCCGATAATATCGGCCAAAGCACAGGGATTATTCTTCGAATCATTATTCAAGGCACAGCCAGAGGACTGGAACACACGTCCGCCTGCGGTTGTCCACACGACGGCATCCTTTTCCGTTCCGGGGCTGTCCAGGATACCCTCGACAAGGTCGCCCGTCCAATAGATACGCTGGTTCAGGTGGCTCCAGAAGAGTCCGTCGTTGGTGCCACTTGTCGAAGGAACGCCAGCACCCGTGAGCTCTTTGTCGGCCACCGAGCTGATAAGGGGCGAATTTACCGAGCGTCCCATACAGCCGGGGAAAGTGTTGGAGAAGTTTCCCATCAGTCCGCGACCGTCATCGGTGGTTCCTTTCGAACGGTAATAAATCTTGGAAGTTGTGGCATTGCGGTAGTTCATGTTCGGTTCGTCCTCGTTGCAGGAAAAGAACTCCAGGCCCTTGCGGTATGGGTCGAAGTCGCTACAGTGCTGCGCATCGCCATGCCCCAGGCCAGTGGTGGACAAGCCCTTGCCGTTGTCGTCGATAATCATTGAGCCGAAGACGATTTCGTCACGGCCGTCCTCGTCCACATCAGCAATGCCGAAGTTGTGAAAGCCATTGCCGAACCATGGGTCGCTCCACCCGCCGTTGTTGTCCCAGCGCCAGCGCTGAGTGAGCGCGTGGGTTGCGGGGTCCACGTCAAGTGCACACATCTTATGACGTGTGTAGCAACCGCGGCCCAGGAAGATGCTTGGGTTGCGGCCATCCAGGAAGGGTGCACCGAAGTAGTGCTTGCTGGAACGGTGTCCCGTGTCGTTCTTACCCCAGGCTGCCTCATAGTCGGTCTCGCCAGCCTCAAAGCGAGGCAGGGGGTAAGTCATGGGTGTGAACTTCCCGGTAGAAGCATCGCAGCCGTAAGGAACACCCGTAAGGCCGTTGAGATAAATCAGGTATTCGTTGCCGTTACGAGTGTATTCATCGCGCGGAGCCACGTAGCTCATGTTTCCGATGTTGACATCGCCCGCTGCCGTATGGAATATCATGTTGTCGGCACCACGCATAAGGCCCTCAGCCCGTCCGTCGCGGTCCCAGTCGAAGAGTACCATATCCCATTGTTTGTCGGGGCCGGCCATCATGTTGGGTCCCAGGTCTATCCACCACAAGCGCTCGCCTTTCAGGTTATAGCATTCATAGTGATGGAAGCAGGTTGTGTTTGCCGAGTTGTAGATGTCACCCGTATAGTTTCGTTTGACAATAAACTCTGCCACACCGTCACCGTCGACGTCGCCCAGCGAGATGTCGTTAATGATGTACTGCGAGGTAACATCGTTGCCGTTGCGGTCCTGGACTTTGGCTACAGGGAACTGCAGGTAGCCGTTGTTCCAGCGGGTAACCTCGGCCGACTTTTCTTGTTCAACGCCCTTGACCACGGCGGCCACCTGATACTTGGTAGTGGAGCTGCCGTTCGTGTGGTTGAAGTCGGAGGCTGTGAGGCCCGACTTCAGCAACGAGCCATTGGCGTACAGGTTGTAGGTCACGCCATAATACTCTTCGGCAAAGATACGCCAACTCACCAGATTGCCACTACTGGCAGGAACGGCCACGAGGCCACGATCGAGCTTATCAGTCACGCGTTGTGCTTGTCCCGTCAGGATGAAGCAGGACAGCATGAGGGTTAACAGACAGATTCTTTTCATCGTTTTTTGCTTATTTTGTTTTTTTCATGGATTAGAGGTAATCAGGCAGGCGGAACAGTTTTGTTCCGTTGCTGCCCTTAATCAATATCGTATATCCCTTGATGGGGTTGTTCTGCAGTTCTTCGATGACGGCATCGACATCGGCAAAATGGCGGAAGCCGTGCTGTGTGTGGGCGAAGTTTTCTCCCACGAGCCACACCTCTTCTGCCCCACTCTCGCGAGCTTTTTCTACTACGCGCTGGTGCTCGGTCTGGCTGTCGGCTCCCAGTTCGCGCATGTCGCCCAGAATCATCATCTTATGTTCGGCCTTCAGCTGACGGAAATTATCGAGCGCAGCGGCCATCGAGGTTGGGTTGGCATTGTAGGCATCGATGACAAGGTGGTTGCGACCCGTGTCGCGAAATTCGCTTCGGTTGTTTGTGGGCTGATAGCCGGCCAGGGCTTCACTGATTAGGCTGAACGGCACGCCAAACTGCATGCCAACGGCCACGGCGGCCATCAGGTTATGGATATTGTAGGCTCCGATGAGATGGGTTTGCACCGTGTGCCACTCGGTGTGCTCCTGGCGGTAGCGGAACTTGACGAACGGGTTACACTCCACGACCTCGCCCCACACTTCTGCCCCCTCGCTACCCGTCAGGCCGTAGCGCACGGCAGGCATTTGTCCAGCCATCTCCAATAGGTTTTCGTCTGAGACGTTGAGGAAGATTCCAATTTTCTGGTGGTCACGTATGTAGTCGTAGAGTTCGGCCTTGGTGCGCTTCACGCCTTCGAACGAGCCGAAACCCTCGAGGTGGGCGCGCCCGACGTTGGTAATGAGCCCCATGTCGGGGTCGACGATACGGCTCAGCTGCGCAATCTCGCCCGGATGGTTGGCGCCGGTCTCAATGATGCCGAAGCCGTCGTCGTCCTTCAGCGTGAGCAGGGTCAGGGGCACTCCGATGTGGTTGTTCAGGTTGCCTTGGGTCCACTGCACCGGCCCAATCTGGCTGAGCACAGCCGACACCAGTTCCTTGGTCGTGGTCTTGCCGTTCGTACCAGTTATCTGGATAATCATCTTGCCGGGCATCTGCTCGCGGTGGTAGTGGCCCAATTGCTGCAGGGTCTGCAGGACATCGGGCACCACGACATATCGTCCGTCGCCCTTCGGCGCCACGGTGGGGTCATCGACAACGGCTACTGCACATCCGCCCTCCAAGGCCTTAGCTGCAAATTGGTTGCCATCGAAATTATCACCTTTCAGGGCAAAGAACATAGAACCACGGGGCGTTCGCCGGCTGTCGGTGGTCACCAAAGGGTGTTTGCGGTATATTTCGTATAATTGGATTATTTCCATGATTCCTCACATACATATATTCCGTACAAAGATAAGCATTTGTGCTGAGAATCTGCTAATTTGCACCCGTTTTTTTTGTTTAAGAAAGGAACTTTGCAGGTTTGCCAAATCGTCGACGCATCGACGGAGGCTCGTCAACGCATCGATGGAGGCTCGACGATGCATTGACGGAGGCTCGTCGATGCGTCGACGAGACCACCCCCATTTT
>CALZQV010000113.1 GCA_945828295.1 uncultured Prevotellaceae bacterium
ATGCTGCAAAGATACAACTTTTTTCTTTCATCCCCCACTAATCTTCCGCTGAGCCTAATCTTCCGCTGAGCCAGGGTTACGGAAAGGCATGATTGGGGAGTAATGAAAAAGCCCCTTCATCGATGTGATGAAGGGGCTTCTGCTGTACGCCCTCAGGGGCTCGAACCCTGGACCCATTGATTAAGAGTCAATTGCTCTACCAACTGAGCTAAGGACGCATCTTTCTTGTTTGCGAGTGCAAAGGTAATGCATTTTCGCTTATCCACCAAATATTTTATCGAAAAAGTTTGCTCAAGGCCGTTTTTTTCGACGATATTTCTCTCAAATGATTACTTTATTTGGCGGTGGAGCGTGTATTGTAGTCGTCGGGCGTAAAGGTGCAATCAAGCAGCGGCAGTCCTGTTTCGTGCCAAATGAAGAGGTATCGGAAATTCAATCCGTGCTCCTTGTATGTCTTCATCTGGATGCTGTTCTGCAGGTTGTCCAGCAAGTGGTCGCGAGCTTGCTCGGTGGGGAACAGGCTTGCGTCGACGTCGGCATTAATGGTATAGAAATAGGTGAGCGTGAGGTTGCTGGCATCATAGGCCATGCTGTCGAATGTAGTGTACGGGTCTAACTGCTTGGGAGCCTCCTTCTGGTTGAAATGCTCCACGTCGGCGAGAACCTGGTCGTCAAATGTTTGTTTGTGGCATGCCGAGAGTGAAATGGCAATGAAAACCACAGTAAATACTCGTTTCATCATGGTACAAAGATAACAATAATAATTGATATATATCAAAAAAACTGAAGGCTAAGTATGATATTTATGAATAAAGATACCCAAGTCCGTAATAATTAGTAACTTTGTGGCGTCTTTTAAAGGCATGGTATTAATGTGGTGTCTTTTAAAGGCGTGGTATTAAACTAATTTAATTAAGGAAAATTTAGAATTATGAACGAGAAAGTAGGTACAATCGCAGGCCAGATTTGGAATGCATTGAACGACAATGGTGCTCTGAACACCAAGGACCTGAAGAAGGTTGCTAAGGTAAAGAACGACAAGGATCTCTTCCTGGGTCTGGGTTGGTTGCTCCGCGAGGACAAGGTTGCCCTGACCGAAGTTGAAAAGGACATTGTTGTAGCCCTGAACTAATCGCTCCTACATTAATCTAATCTTATAAACGTCTCGGAATTTCCCTCCGAGACGTTTTTTTGTATCCTTTATCTTAGGAATTCCGAATAATTTATTTATCTTTGCGGAAAATTTATTTCATGCAAAAGCACATACGCAACTTCTGCATCATTGCTCACATAGACCACGGAAAGTCGACATTGGCTGACAGATTGTTGGAATACACCAACACTATCAAGGTAACTGAGGGCCAGATGCTCGACGACATGGATTTGGAAAAGGAGCGTGGCATTACGATTAAGAGCCACGCCATTCAGATGGAGTACAAGCGTGATGGAGAAACTTATATACTGAATCTTATCGACACACCGGGACACGTTGACTTCTCCTATGAGGTCAGCCGTTCCATCGCTGCCTGTGAGGGCGCTTTGCTTGTTGTTGACGCAACGCAAGGCGTGCAGGCCCAGACCATCAGCAACCTGTATATGGCCATTGACCACGACTTGGAGATAATCCCCGTGGTGAACAAGTGCGACATGCCTAACGCAATGCCGGAAGAGGTTGAGGACGAGATTGTGGACCTCATTGGCTGCAAGCATGAAGAAATCATCCGCGCCAGCGGAAAGACGGGGCAGGGCGTTGAGGAAATCTTGAACGCCGTAGTCGACCGCATCGCGCCTCCCTCCGGCGATGAGAATGCTCCTCTGCAGGCCCTTATCTTCGACTCTGTGTTTAATCCCTTCCGCGGAATTATCGCTTACTTCAAGATTGTCAACGGTTCGATTCGCAGTGGCGAGCAAGTGCAGTTCATCAACACGGGCAAGGAGTACAAAGCCGACGAGGTGGGTGTCCTGAAGATGGATATGGTGCCTCGCCAAGAGTTGCATTGCGGCAACGTGGGCTACATCGTGTCGGGCATCAAGACTGCCACCGAGGTGAAGGTCGGCGACACGATAACGTCGCTGGCGAACCCCACGACTGAAGCCATTGCCGGATTCGAGGAGGTGAAGCCCATGGTCTTTGCGGGTGTCTATCCTATTGAGACGGAAGATTTTGAGAATCTGCGTGCCTCGCTTGAGAAACTGCAGCTCAACGACGCCTCGCTCACCTTCCAGCCAGAATCGTCCGTGGCCCTGGGCTTTGGCTTCCGTTGCGGATTCCTGGGTCTGCTGCATATGGAGATCGTGCAGGAGCGCCTGGATCGCGAGTTCAACATGGATGTCATCACTACGGTGCCCAACGTGTCGTACCTCGTCTATGACAAACAAGGCGAGGTGAAGGAGGTGCACAACCCGGCGGGTATGCCCGAGCAGACGCTCATCGACCACATTGAAGAGCCCTACATCCATGCGTCGGTCATTACTACATCGAACTTCATCGGACCCATTATGACGTTGTGCCTGGGCAAGCGCGGCGAGCTGTTGAAGCAGGACTTTATCAGCGGCAACCGCGTGGAGTTGCAATACGCGATGCCCCTTGGCGAAATCGTGATAGACTTCTACGACAAACTCAAATCGATATCGAAGGGCTATGCCTCGTTCGACTATCATCAGGACGGCTTCCGACCCTCGAAGTTGGTGAAGTTGGACATTCTGCTCAATGGCGAGCCCGTGGACGCTCTGAGCACGCTGACGCACGTCGACAATTCCGTCGACTTCGGCCGGCGCATGTGTGAGAAGCTGAAGGACCTGCTTCCGCGACAGCAGTTCGACATTGCTATTCAGGCCGCTATCGGGGCCAAGATTATTGCCCGCGAGACGGTGAAGCAGGTGCGCAAGGATGTCTTGGCAAAGTGCTACGGAGGCGACGTCAGTCGAAAACGAAAATTGCTTGAGAAACAAAAGAAGGGAAAGAAACGAATGAAGCAAATCGGTAACGTACAGGTTCCCCAAAAAGCCTTCCTCGCCGTCTTGAAATTAGATTAAAGAAATGCAACGACCATGATTAACACCCCACGAGAAGTAGCCCGCGAAATATCCAGCCTCTATTGCAAGATGAGTCCGCTGGGCATTGATGTCCTTTCGCAGATATTGGTTCCCATAAAATTGCAGAAGGGCGACATAGTGCTGCCCGAGGGTGAGGTGTGCCGTGCGATGTACTTCGTCGAGCGGGGCATGGTCCGCCAGTTCTACTATAAGAACGGAAAGGACGTGACGGAGCACTTCTCATTCGAGGGTCGCATCGTGTTCTGCATCGAGAGTTTCCTGAAACAGGAGCCCAGCCGGCTGATAGTGGAAGCCTTGGAGGACAGTGTGCTCTATGCTATCCCCTATGAGGCATGGCACATATCAATGTTGCAGAACCAGGAGATGGAGTTGCTCTATCGCAAGATTCTGGAGCATGCGCTCATCTCAAGTCAGGAGCATGCCGACTCGCAGCGCTTCGAGAATGCCGCGGAGCGCTATGCCCGCCTGCTCAAGACAAAGCCTGAAATCATCCTGCGTGCGCCCATGCTCCACATTGCCTCATTCCTGCAGATGACGCCTGAGACGCTCAGCCGCGTGCGTTCATCGCATAATAAGGATTGAAAAATAGGGATTACTTCTTCTTCTTGTCAGCCTTCTTCTCGTCTTTCTTCAGCTTCTCGGCCACTTCGGGCTTGGTCTTGTAGCGCTTGTTCAGGCCCTTGACCACCTCGTTCGTGATGTCATACTTGGGGTTGGCCAGCAGCATGTTGTCGCCTGCCTTAGACATGATGAAGTCGTACTTCTTCGTCTTGTTATACTGCTTCAGGAAGTTCTGAATCGAGTCGCGCATCTCTTCGTTGTACTTGGCCTGCTCCTCCATGAATGAGGCTTGCAGTCGTTCCGACAGTTCCTGCAGGGCCTGCTGCTCGGTTTGCAGCGACTGCTGGGCGCGGGTCAGTTCCTCCTGGCTGGTGAAGCCGTTCGACTCGTATTTCTTCTGCATGGCGGCAGCGTGCTGCTCCAGTGTGCGCTGTTTGCCGGTGAGCGTGCGCTGAATGTTCTCGCCCTCGATGTTGGCCAGCTCGGTGTAGTCCTTGCAGAACTGGTACTGGGCCATCAGTGTGTCGATTTCCACGTAGGCAATCTTCAGTTCCTTAACCTCCTCGGTCTCAGTAGTGGTCTCGGTGGCCTGCTTTTCCTTGTTGCCGCAGCTTGCCAGTCCCATCAGGCCCATGCACAGGGCCGCCATGTAAATTTTCTTAGTCATGATATTCTTTTTTTCTGTTTGTTTCCTAATTCTCCAGTTTCTCTCTCAGTGCATCGCGCTTGGCGCTTTCGCGTCGCTCAATGGCGTCCATCGACTGCACGCAGTGGATACCGCGCCGGCGCATCTCGCGGCTTTGGCTGATGTGCTGGCTGCGGAACTCGCCGCCGCGCAGCCATATATTCACCGTCAGCAGCAGCATGGCGACGACCAGAATAGCCAGAATGATGAGTGCCAGTTTGAGCATATCGTGTGCAAAGGTAGCACATTAAATGTGAATTACGAATTAAGGATTACGTTTTCGCCCTACATTTATGTTTTTTTAACGGCGCATTTTCCTCGGCTGGCTTAAGGTGCAAGGCATCTTCTGGAGGTTTTGTGCTGAATTATGACTACCTTTGCTCCTACGAAACGGAGGCATCATGCAAATCTTTACTTACCAGAGTTTCAACTCTGGATGTTCTTTCATCACTTGGAATATCTGTTCCCTTGAAAGTTCATTTTTCCTTTCATCAAGACAGATGCTCCGAACAGAATATCCAACAACTTTTTCTGCATCTTCGTCCACATCACTGTATACCCATGACGTGAAAATCTTCTCTGGCTTATCTATAAATACAATCTGGATAAATAACCCACCCATAAGGAACGGCTCAGCATTAGCAATTACGAACTTTCCTTTAACATCAT
>CALZQV010000114.1 GCA_945828295.1 uncultured Prevotellaceae bacterium
AACGACAAAATCGACCCCCTGAAGCAGGGCGATACCAACCTGGGAACCTATCACGCCAACACATTCATCCCCAAGTTGCTGGGCGAGTGCCGCAACTACGAACTGTTTGGGCAGGAAGACAGTCGGCGCGCTGCCGAAACCCTCTTTCGCACACTTGTTGACGAGCATGCCTTCGTGACCGGCGAGGTCTCTGACAAGGAACATCTCTTCAAGCCCAAAAACCAGTCGAGCCACCTGACAGGCTACGACGGCGAGAACTGCTGCACCTACAACCTGCTGAAGTTGGCCGACCACCTCTTTTCCTACCGGCCCGATTCAAGGATAGCCGATTACTACGAACGCGCCCTCTATAACCACATCCTCGGGCAACAGGACACACTGTCGTCCATGGTGTGTTACTTTACTCCGCTGATGACTGGCGGCTTCCGGCTCTACTCCACCCGCGACAGCAGCTTCTGGTGTTGCGTGGGCTCTGGTTTCGAGAGTCACGCCAAGTACCAGTCGAGCATCTACTTTAAGGGAGAGAGGGAGAAGACGCTCTACGTGAACCTGTTTATCCCCTCGGAACTGAACTGGGACGGAACAACCATTCGCCAGGAGACAGCCTTCCCCGAATCGAACAAGACCGTCATCACCGCCTCGTCGAAGATAGCGCTGAGCGTGCGCTACCCCTACTGGGCAACATACATGAAGGTGAACGGCCAAAAGGTGAAGGCCGGCACGGATGGCTACGTGTCCGTCAAACCCACCAAAAGGGTTGAGATTGAGTTCGGCATGAATCTGCACGAAGAGGCAACGAAGGACAACCCGCGGCGAGTAGCCCTCATGTATGGGCCCGTCGTTCTCGCTGGCCGACTGGCCGACGTGGCCTCCCCCTTCAGCAACCCGAAGAGGCACAACGATTATTACACCTTCGACTATGGCAAGCATCCCGATGTGAGACTCGGAAGTGTCAAGCACCTCGGCGGGCTTCGTTTTGAGAACAGCAATGGCATTCAGATAGCACCCTTCTACGACATGCAGCATTGCCGATATGTGGTTTACTGGTTAAAATAGCGCCTATGAAAAGAATATTTCTTCCCTTCCTCGTGTTGCTGTATTCCGCGGTTGCGTTCGCGCAACATCGCTCGGCAGCGTGGTGTCCCGACAACGGAGACGGAACCTACACGAACCCCGTATTGTATGCTGATTACAGCGACCCCGATGTCTGTGCGGTGGGCGAGGACTACTACCTCACGGCAAGCTCCTTTAACTGCATTCCCGGACTGCCCATCCTGCACTCCAAGGATTTGGTGAACTGGGAAATCATCGGCCATGCCCTGCCCGAACTGGAGCCGAAAGCACTGTTCGCACAGCCTCAGCACGGGAAAGGCGTGTGGGCACCGGCCATCCGCCACCACGAGGGTGAATTCTACATCTACTGGGGCGACCCCGACCAAGGCATTTTCATGGTGAAGACCAAAGACCCGGCAGGCACGTGGGAACGGCCCGTTTGCGTGATTCCGGGCAAGGGCATGATTGACCCCTGCCCATTGTGGGACAACGACGGGCGCTGCTATCTGGTTAACGGCTGGGCAGCATCGCGCGCCGGCTTCAACTCGGTACTGACCGTCCGCGAACTGTCGGCCGACGGCACCCGCGCCATCAGCAGCCCCCGCATCGTGTTTGACGGCGGACAGGAGAACCACACCACCGAAGGCCCGAAGTTCTACACCCGCGAGGGTTGGTACTGGATAATGTGCCCGGCAGGGGGCGTGGCCATGGGTTGGCAGCTGGCCATGCGAAGCCGTTCGCCATTTGGTCCCTACGAATGGAAGCGCGTGATGTGGCAAGGCTCCACCGACATCAATGGCCCCCACCAGGGTGCCTGGGTTCACACGGCGTTTGGCGAGGACTGGTTCCTCCACTTCAACGACAAGGGTGCCTATGGGCGCGTCGTCTACCTGCAGCCGGTCGACTGGACCTCCGGCTGGCCCATGATGGGGAAGAAGGGCGAACCCGTATTGCGCCACCGCAAACCCACGTCGCACGCTGCCTCCGTCGTCAATCCCCAAGAGAGCGATGAGTTCGACGGCGGCACGCTCGGCAAGCAATGGCAATGGCACGCCAACTACAGCCAATTCTTCGGAATGCCCACAGCAGACGGATGCATGCGACTTTACACCCACGACCTGAGCGAGAGCTTCTCGAGTCTGTGGGAGGCGCCCAACCTGCTGCTGCAGAAGCCCACAGCCGCGCGCTTCACGGCAACCGCCAAGGTGCGATTTGCCGCGAAGGAGGAGGGGCAGTATGGCGGCCTGATTATGATGGGGCGCAACTATTCGGCACTGGTGATTTGCCGCCAGGGCGACACGTTCGTGCTGCAGCGCCACACCTGCATCGGGGCCGACGAGGGGCAGGCGGAGGCACGACAAACACTGGGCACCATCGCGCCCACCGAACGCGACACCATCCCCTACTCGCCGGCCATCTACGCCGACATGTATCTGCGCCTGACCGTGAAGGATGGCGTTTGCCGCTTCTCATACAGCCCAGACGGCAAGAAGTTTCGCGAGGCAGGCGACGCGTTCGCGATGAAGGAAGGAAAGTGGATTGGAGCAAAGTTTGGCTTCGTGGCAGAACAGCAAGGACGGGAGTCGAACCGGGGCTGGCTCGACGTCGACTGGATTAGGGTGACAAAATAAAATCAGTATTCCGCGCCGCTCATCCGTATTATAATAAAAACAGGAAACAAGATGAAACGAATCATTTACACCATTTCGGCCGCACTTTTGTGCTTGTCGTCATGCACGACGGAAAAGGCTTTCGACGCAGAAAGCCAGTTGGACTACTGCCACCAGCAGGTGGAAAAGGCGCTTGCGGCCCTGCAACCCTACGATTTCACTCAGGAGCCGCGCAACATCCTTGACGGACAGGCCCTTTGGAACTGCCGCGAGGCAAAAGCCGAGGAATGGTGCTCGGGATTCTGGCCGGGCATCCTGTGGATGGACTATGCCTCACGCAACGAGGAGGAGAGGGCTGAACTGGGGAAAGTGGCAGCGGGATACACCGAGGTGCTGAAGCCCCTGGCCTACCAACCGGCATACGACCACGACCTGGGATTCATCATCATTAATTCCTTCCTGAAGGGATACGAACAGACTCACAACGAAGCATACAAGACCATTGCCCTGGCTGCCGCCGACACGCTGGCCACGCTCTTCAACCCCACCGTGGGCACCATGCTGTCGTGGCCCCGCCACGTGAAGGACTACGGCGGACACAACACCATCATGGACAACATGATTAACCTGGAGCTGCTGCTCTGGGCTGCCGACAACGGAGGTTCGCCCCACCTGAGGGACATTGCCGTCAAGCACGCCGAGACGACCATGGAGAACCACTTCCGCCCCGACGGTTCGTGTTACCACGTGGCCGTCTACGACACGCTGACGGGAGATTTCATCAAGGGCGTAACGCACCAGGGCTATGCCGACTGGTCGATGTGGAGCCGAGGCCAGTCGTGGGCCATCTACGGCTACACGATGGTCTATCGCTACACCCACGACAAACGATTCCTCGACTTTGCCCAGAAGGTGACCGACATCTACCTGAAACGACTGGGCGAAACCAGCGACGACTGGGTGCCCCTCTGGGACATGGACGACCCGCGAGGGACGGACGCGCCCAAGGATGCCTCGGCCGCCTGCGTCGTGGCCAGCGCCCTGCTCGACCTTTGTCAGTATGTGGAAGTCGATAAAGCCGAGACCTATCGCGCGGCTGCCGGGCACATGCTCACCGACCTGAGCACCGAGCGCTACCAGAGCCGCGACAAGAACGTGGCCTTCCTCATGCATTCCACCGGCCACCACCCTGCCGGCTCCGAAATCGATGCCAGCATTGTCTATGCCGATTACTATTACATTGAGGCCCTTCTGAAGTACAAAAAATAGGCCCCTGCAAGGGGGTGGTCTCGTCGACGCATCGTTGAGCCTTCATCGATGCATCGACGAGGCTTCGTCGATGCATTGACGAGCGCCCGTCAATGCGTCGACTATTTCATGACCATTTTCAGCCTTTGCGTGGCCTTCGCGATAAGGTCGCGTGTTCCGCTGCCATCGTTGACGTACTGAACCACCATGTCGGCATACTGGATGGCCTCGCGCAGTTCGGTTGACTGGTCGCGAACGCTCTTGGCCTCGGTGAGCAGGACGAGCAGTCCCGTCTCGTCGTCACGACGCAATTGGGCTTAGTGCCTAAAGGTCTTTGAACAAAAGCATACAGCAAAGACAACGACTCTCAACCGAAGTGGGCGATGTCGTTGCCTTTTTTGATTGATATTATACGGTCATTCTCCAATCTTGCCCTCCCCCCTCATCAGATGGCGAAGGGCGCTGAGGAGTTCTTGGGACTCTTGGACAACACTCAGGAATACGGTCATGGCTTCGATGTTGAGTTGCCTGGTCTGAATGTCATGAATGATGCGTTTGCGATAATCGGAAAGTGATGATTGAAGTATGGCTGCATCATTGCGTATCAGGGATGCCGCCTCGCTATCGAGAGACCGAAGGTACAAACGCCTAATCTCATTTCGCAAAACAAGAAACTCATTGGCGTATTCGCTTGGAGCGGGACTGAAATTGTTGCCGACATGCTCCCTGCACGACTCACCCATGCGCTTCAAGCAATAGTACATCTGAGATAATGAGTTGACTATAAGGAAATACCATGTGCTTTTTTCCACACTCACTATCGGGTCTAAACGGCGCA
>CALZQV010000115.1 GCA_945828295.1 uncultured Prevotellaceae bacterium
CGGCCGGTTTCGACACGGCAATGGACACCTCGACGGGGTTGTGGAGGATGGTCTTGGCCAGTTGCACAATCTTATCGGGCATGGTGGCCGAGAACATGATGGTTTGGCGCTGCTTGGGCAGTTCGCGCTCTATCTGCATGATATCCTCGGAGAAACCCATGTCGAGCATGCGGTCGGCCTCGTCGAGAATGAAGAAGGATACGTGAGACAGGTCGATGTTGCCCAGCGCCATGTGGCTAATGAGGCGGCCGGGGGTGGCAATGATGATGCTGGCGCCGGTCTCGAATCCGCGCTTTTCCTGTTCGTAGCGGATGCCGTCGTTGCCTCCGTAGACAGCCACGCTGCTGATGTCGTCGAGGTAATAGGCAAAGCCCTGCATGGCCTGGTCGATTTGCTGGGCAAGCTCGCGCGTGGGTGCCATGATGATGCAGTTGATGGCGTCGGCCGGGTAGCCCCCGTCGCTCAGCTTCGAGAGGACGGGCAGCAGGTAGGCTGCCGTCTTGCCCGTGCCGGTTTGTGCTACACCAATCAGGTCGCGGCCCTCCAGAATTGGGGGAATGGCGTATTCCTGAATAGGAGTGGTGTCGGTGAAGTGCATATCATCGAGTGCATCGAGGACACTGTCGTTAAGGTCTAAGTCGTAAAAATCCATCTATCTTGGTGCTTTTTTGTAGAGGTAATAAGCAATGATGCTGAAAACAATGTTGGGAAGCCACACGGCCAGCAGGGGCGGCACGTTGGCATTGGTGGCGAAGCCTGCCGTGACGGCTTGGAAGAAGGCATAGGAAACGCTGAGCACCAGCCCGACACCCAACGAGAAACCCATGCCACCCTTGCGTTTCCGACTGGACAGCGAGACGCCGATTACCGTCATGATGAAGGCCGCGAAGCTCGAGGCATAGCGCTTGTAGTACTCAACCTGGAAGGGCTTGAGCTTGCCCGTGCCACGAATGCGGGCGCGTTCAATGTATTCCTGCAGCTCGCGGTTGGTCATGGTCTCCTGGAAGTTTCGCGTAGAGAGGAAGTCGCTGGGCTCCATGACAATCACGGAGTCGATTTGGCTGTGGTGGGTGATGTGCTCGCGCATGCCGCGCATATCACGGATGTTGACATTGTTGATTTTCCAGTGGAAGCGTTCGCTGGAGAGTGTGTCGTAGGTGATGCTGGCAGCCGTGAGGTGGGATACGAGCTTCTTCTTCTCGAACTTGTCGAGTTGGAAGTGGTAGCCCGTCTTTGTGGGGCCGTCGAAGTGCTCGATGAAGGCAATCACGCCCGTGTCGACCTGCATCTGAACATTGTCGGCATACGTGGCATTCTGCTTTCCCTTGCGCTTCTTGTAGCGGTTCTCAAAGTCGAGGCGAACGACGGAGCCACGTGGAATCACCTCGGAGCCCAGGTAGAGCGTGAGCGCGGCAATTACGGCGGCACTGAGCAAATAGGGGCGCATGAGGCGTGGCAGACTGATGCCCGCACTTATCATGGCAATAATTTCGCTGTTGCCCGCAAGCTTCGATGTGAAGAATATGACGGCAATGAAGACGAAAAGCGACGAGAAAAGGTTTGCGTAGTAGGGCACGAAGTTGAGATAGTATTCAGCTATCTCCTGCCAAGGCGCTCCGTTTTGCGTCAGCTTGTCGATATTGTCGTTATAGTCGAAGACCACTGCCACGCTGATAATAAGCAGGATGGAGAAGAAATAGGTACCCAGAAACTTGCCTATGATGTAGGTATCTATTCGCTTTAGGAACGGTGGTCTCAATTTCATGTTCTCAATGTTGGTTACTATCTGCTCTTAGAACTACAAACGGTTGGTCACGCGACGGAGCATGAGGCTCTTCCACGACGAGAACGTGTTGTCGAGGATGTGCTTGCGGGCTTCGCGCACGAGCCAGAGGTAGAAACTCAGGTTGTGGATGCTGGCAATCTCCAGCGCCAACAGCTCCTGTGCCTTGAACAGGTGGTGGAGATAGGCTTTCGTGTAGAGCGTGTCGACGGATGCCGTACCGTTGGGGTCGATGGGCGAGAAGTCGGTTTCCCATTTCTTGTTGCGCATGTTCATGATGCCTTCGGAGGTGAAGAGCATGGCATTACGCCCATTGCGGGTGGGCATGACACAGTCGAACATATCCACACCGCGCTCGATGCCTTCGAGCAGGTTGGCGGGGGTGCCCACGCCCATGAGGTAGCGCGGACGGTCCTTGGGCAGGATTTCGTTGACCACCTCAATCATCTCGTACATCACTTCGGCCGGTTCGCCCACGGCCAGGCCGCCAATGGCATTGCCGTCGGCCCCCTTCTCGGCAACATATTCTGCCGACTCAGTGCGCAGGTCGCGATACGTGCAACCCTGGACAATGGGGAACAGGCTCTGCTCGTAGCCGTACTTGGGCTCGGTCTCGTGGAATCGCTTCCAGCAACGGTCGAGCCAACGATGGGTGAGCCCGAGGCTATTCTTTGCGTAATTGTAGTCACTCGTGCCGGGCGGACACTCGTCGAGCGCCATCATGATGTCGGCACCAATGCTGCGTTCGATATCCATCACCCGCTCAGGCGAGAAGAAGTGTTTCGAGCCGTCGATGTGGCTGGTAAAGTAACATCCTTCTTCCTTCAGCTTTCGTATGCCCGTGAGCGAGAATACTTGGAAGCCGCCGCTGTCGGTGAGCATGGGGCGATCCCAGCCGATGAAGCGGTGGAGGCCGCCTGCCTGCTCCAGCACATCGGTGCCCGGGCGGAGGTAGAGGTGGTAGGTGTTGCCGAGAATGATTTGTGCGCCCACTTCCTGCTTGAGGTCGCGCTGCAGTACGCCCTTCACGCTGCCCACAGTGCCTACCGGCATGAATATCGGGGTTTCAATCTGGCCGTGAGCCGTGGTGATGAGACCTGCGCGTGCTCGCGTTAGCTCGTCGGTGTGTAATAATTCAAATTTCAAAGCTCAAAGTTAAGAGTTAAACGTCGTTGGTCAGGCGCTGACTTCTTTCTTTTCTTCAGGAATCGTGAGCTCAATGGCGTCGTGAACCTTTTCCTTCATCAGGGCGTAGTCGAAAACGTCTTTCACCGTTTCGACATAGTGGAACGAGACGCCGTCGAGGTACATTGCGGGTATTTCTTCGATATCCTTGCGGTTGTCCTTGCAGATGATGATTTCGCGGATGCCTGCACGTTTGGCTGCCAGAATTTTTTCCTTGATGCCGCCGACGGGAAGCACTTTGCCGCGAAGCGTGATTTCGCCCGTCATGGCAAGATGGGGGCGTACTTTGCGCTGCGTGAGTGCCGAGGCCATGGAGGTTGCCATAGTGATGCCTGCCGACGGACCATCCTTGGGCGTAGCACCTTCGGGGACGTGCAGGTGGAGGTTCCAATGTTCAAATATGCGGTTGTCGATGCCAATCTGGTCGGCATGGGCCTTGATGTATTCGAGAGCCAGCATGGCGCTTTCCTTCATGACGTCGCCCAGGTTTCCCGTAATGGTGAGCTTGTTGCCCTGGCCGCGGCTCAGGCTGGTTTCGATGAAAAGGATTTCTCCGCCCACGCTTGTCCAGGCCAGGCCCGTAACGACGCCAGCGAAGCCGTTGCCCTGATAGATGTCGCGATTGAAGGGCTCCTTGCCTAACAGACGCTTGACGGTGTCGATGGTTATGCTTGTCTCGGTGCTCTCCGAGTTGCGGGCAATGTCGAGTGCAATCTTGCGGAACACCTTCTCCAGCTGCTTTTCGAGCCCGCGGACTCCGCTCTCACGGGTGTAGTGCTCGATGATATACTCGATGGTGGCCTTCGACATCTTCACATCCTTGTGCTCCTTCAGGCCGTTGTTCTCTTTTGCCTTTTTGATGAGATGCTTGCGGGCAATCTCTATCTTCTCCTCGGTGCAGTAACCATTGAGCTCGATGAGTTCCATGCGGTCGAGCAGGGGGCGCGGTATCTGGCTGATGTCGTTGGCTGTGGCAATAAACATCACCTTCGACAGGTCGTAGTCCATATCGAGGAAGTTGTCGTGGAAGGTGGAGTTTTGCTCGGGGTCGAGCACTTCGAGAAGAGCCGACGAGGGGTCGCCGTTTACGGTCATTCCGCCAATCTTGTCAATTTCGTCGAGGATGAACACGGGGTTGTTGGAGCCTGCCTTGATGATGTTCTTCAGGATGCGGCCGGGCATGGCACCAATGTAGGTGCGACGATGGCCGCGGATTTCGGCTTCGTCGTGCAGGCCGCCGAGTGACGCGCGAACATATTTGCGCTTGAGGGCGGATGCAATGCTGCGGCCGAGGGAGGTCTTGCCCACGCCCGGAGGACCGTAAAGGCAGAGGATGGGCGATTTCATGTCGCCCCT
>CALZQV010000116.1 GCA_945828295.1 uncultured Prevotellaceae bacterium
AACAAGACCTTTGCATTCTCGGGCAGGAAGGGTTTCAGCGGATGGTACTCCACACCAGCCCCACTCCTGGCTATATTCTCCGTGTTTAGATAACTGTCCATCATATCGTCATCCAATACTTCCGTTCTGGTTCCGACATCTTCTCTATTGCATATCGCAAGGTCGTTCGTGCCATCTCACCGACATGCTCTCGAAGGAAATTGCGAAGGATGTCCATACCGCATCGCTTCCCCATCTCGCGCAGCATCCATCCCACAGCCTTATGCATCAGGTCGTGTGAGTGGTGCAGATGAATCTCCGCGTATCTCAAGCACCACGACGCATCGCCCTGCTGCGACGTTTTCCAGGTGCAGACCATACTCATGCGTTGCCGCCAAAGGTTAGGGCTCGCGGCAAGTTCATCAAGGACCCGATACTTATACGCATCGGTTCCGTCACTAAGATGGGTGGGTAATAAAAGCCAATGACCAAGAATGGCTGGGGCTGACGCATCGACAAGGTCCCAGTTGTTCGCCCGTTCGGCATAATCGAGATACATGGTTAGCACCTCGTCACGCAGTTGAATGGCTCCGTTGTCGTTGATAAGATGTTTCGTGGACTGGCGCTCAAACTCTCTTACTAATAGGAGAAGTCCGCAGAGACGCACCTCATGCCATTTCGACTTCAACAGTTCTGGAACACTATGTAATGGGAAATCTTTAGGAATAGCCCTGACGACCTCTCTCGTCTGCGGCACTTTAAGGCCAAGGAATTCATCGCCTTCGCCGTACTCCCCTGGGCCCGTCTTAAAGAACCGCATCAGTACTCGCCGTTGCTCGTCACTACGCAACGACTCCATATACTCGATAATTTCCTGAACCGTTGTCATAACATCGTTTTCATCGCAAAGATAAATCAAATTGAGGGAAAAGCCAAGTATATTTCGTATCTTTGCATCACAAATGGCCACCAATAGCGACATGGACTATGTATATACAATGAATGCCGAGCAGGCCCGCACATTTCATGCAGACGTACTCAGCATTGTAAGTCAGATACCACGGGGTTACGTCACCACCTATGGTCATATTGCCTCATTGGCCGGCTGGCCCAGTCATTCTCGGTTGGTGGGTCGCATACTCCACTATTCTCCCGAAGCCGCAGCTCTGCCTTGCCATCGGGTCGTCAATGCAGTTGGTCGCACCGCCCCTGGTTGGCACATGCAAGAGCCTCTACTCAAGTCCGAAGGCGTAAGTTTCAAACCCAACAGGCACGTAGACATGGCCCGTCACCTTTGGAACCCTGACGGTTTATAAATTGTGCTGGCAGGGAACGCCGCCATTTAAAATTCCAATTCCAAGGTTTCCCACAGTCCCCTTCTATCGTATTGATTCTTCCTCCGATGTTCTTCCATCAGTTCCAATAGCCTTTGGAACTTCTCCCTTCGTTCTTCCTTCATCTCCCCCGCATTGAACACCTTCCTGTTGTGCTTCACCCAATTCAGGAACATACCACGCTCGGCATCATCATGCTTCGACGGGTTCCGCTTATTAGCCTCAATAAACACCTTCACTTCTTCGTATCTCGCTTGCCACTTTTCCTCTTGCGTCATAACCATGAACCTTTAACGGGTCACCTGCATAACCGCGTGGATTAACCGAAAATCTTGACCAGTCTGAAGATGAAGAATTTCTTGTCAATAACACCTCTTAACTGAGCCCTGAATATATTCCGCAAGACGTGAAATCTTGATTGGGACTATTTGTTCTTCGTATACTCCCATGACAATGATATTTTGAGATTCTTCGCTTTGCTCAGAATGACAGGTTAATCCCTCTTAAATATATCCCTCGTATACACCTTGTCCTGCACATCATCCAGCGCAGGGTCGTAGCGGTTGGCAATGATGGCATCGGCCTGCGCCTTGAAGGCGGCAAGGTCGTTTACAACCAGTGAGCCAAAGAATGTCGTGCCGTCTTCCAGCGTGGGCTCATAGATGATGACCTTGGCGCCTTTGGCCTTGATACGCTTCATGATGCCCTGGATGGCGCTCTGGCGGAAGTTGTCGGAGTTATACTTCATAGTGAGGCGGTATACGCCGATGACCACTTCCCTCTCCTCCGCCGCCGAATAGGCATTTGTACCAGTATAACTGTAATAGCCAGCGCGGTCGAGTACGCGGTCGGCGATGAAGTCCTTGCGGGTGCGGTTGCTGTCGACGATGGCCTTGATTAGGTTTTCCGGTACGTCGTTGAAGTTGGCGAGCAACTGCTTGGTATCTTTAGGTAGGCAGTAACCGCCATATCCGAAGCTAGGGTTGTTATAGTGCGAGCCGATACGCGGGTCGAGGCAAACACCCTCGATGATAGCCTGTGTGTTAAGGCCTTTCATCTCGGCATAGGTGTCCAGTTCGTTAAAGTAGCTGACACGCAGGGCGAGGTAGGTGTTGGCGAAGAGTTTCACTGCCTCTGCCTCCGTTGTTCCCATAAACAGCACCGGCACATCTTCCTTGATGGCGCCTTCCTTGATGAGTGCGGCGAAGGTATGTGCAGCCTCCTCCAGCGAAGGCTCGTCATATCCGACGATGATGCGGCTGGGATAGAGGTTGTCGTAGAGGGCCTTGCTCTCGCGCAGAAACTCCGGCGCAAAGATGATATTCGGTGTAACGACCTTCATCATTCCATCAGCCTGGCGTTCCCGATACGAGAACTTCTCGCGCACGTGTTTGGTGTACCCCACGGGAATGGTGCTCTTGATGACCATCACGGCATTCGGATTCACCTCCAGCACGAGTTCAATGACCTCTTCGACATGAGTGGTATCGAAATAGTTCTTTTTGGGGTCGTAGTTCGTCGGTGCAGCGATAACAACGAAATCCGCATCGCTATAGGCTTTACGTCCGTCGAGCGTGGCGATGAGGTCAAGCTGTTTCTCCGCAAGATATTTCTCGATGTATTCATCCTGTATGGGAGAAATCTTGTTGTTGATTTTCTCCACCTTTTCCGGGATGACATCCACGGCGGTAACGTGGTTATACTGCGCCAACAGGGTGGCGATACTCATACCGACATAGCCGGTACCTGCTACTGCTATATTCATATTGCCATTTTTTCCACGATTGACACGTATTATTGGGATTATCTCTCAGCACGCATGGGGTTACTCAGGAAATCCTGATACGCTAAGCGTATGCCATCTTCGAGTTCTGTTTTATAGGTCCACCCCAGCGCGGTGGCTTTCGATACATCGAGGAGTTTGCGCGGTGTACCGTTGGGACGGGTGGCGTCCCATTGGATGGTGCCCTCGTACCCTACTACCTTAGCCACCAATTCGGTGAGGGCCTTAATGGTTAGTTCCTTACCTGTGCCAGCATTGACGGTCTCGTTGCCACTGTAGTTATTCATCAGGAACACGCAAAGGTTCGCCAAGTCATCCACATACAGGAACTCCCTTAATGGTGAACCATCTCCCCAGCAAGTGACCTCGCTCAACCCTGCCTCTTTAGCTTCGTGAAAACGTCGGATAAGGGCTGGCAGGACATGGCTGTGTTCCGGATGATAGTTGTCATTGGGGCCATATAAGTTCGTGGGCATCACGGAGATGTAGTCCGTACCGTATTGTTTGTTCAGATACTCACAATACTTCAGTCCACTTATTTTAGCAAGGGCATATGCCTCGTTGGTCTTTTCCAACTCGCTGGTGAGGAGGCAACTCTCTGGCATAGGTTGCGGGGCCATGCGAGGATAGATGCAACTGCTGCCCAAGAACTCCAGTTTCTTGCAGCCGTTCTGCCATGCGGAGTGGATTACATTCATTTCGAGAATCATATTCTCATACATGAAGTCTGCCAGTGCTTTTTGATTCGCCACAATACCCCCGACCTTAGCCGCTGCAAGGAACACATACTCGGGGCGTTCCTCTGCAAAGAATTGCTCCACCTGGCCCTGACGGGTAAGGTCCAGTTCCTTGTGCGTACGGGTAATGATATTGGTGTAGCCCTGCCTCTGCAGTTCTCTTACTATCGCAGACCCCACCATTCCACGATGCCCAGCCACGTATATCTTGCTATTCTGTTCCATTAATCCTCAATTTGTGAGCGAAGGTGCAGTTTCTTAACTTTCTTCATATCGTGCTGAACCATGATTCTGACAAGCTCTTCAAAGCTGGTCTTCTGTGGGTTCCAGCCCAACACATTCTTTGCCTTAGATGGGTCTCCCAGAAGTTGTTCGACTTCAGCAGGGCGGAAGTATTTGGGGTC
>CALZQV010000117.1 GCA_945828295.1 uncultured Prevotellaceae bacterium
ACAGAAGCAGGGACACGTCATGCGGCCGAAGCCGAGGGGCGTGGGTAAGACCACTGTGATAGGACAAGCACAACTCGAAGTGGAGTATGCGCTGAACGCCACGGACATCAGCAATCCCGACACGTACCTCGACCTGCACGTCCTCAGGGCGGGCACGCAGCTGAGCAAGCACTACAGCCGCTTCTTAGAACGGGGCGACTCGCTCTACGATGCCTACATGAAGGCAAACCCGAACGCCGAGGGCGTGCCCAACACCTTTTATACTATTGGCCGCGAGGGGCAGTACTGGAGCGAGTATCAGTCAACGGAGATTTTCACCGAGCAGGGTCAGCAGACCTTCTACGCCTGGATGCCGTGGGCGATGGAGCGCTACAATGCCTACTACACCGAGCATGCCGCACAGCAAAAGTGGACGTTGACCAATGAGCAACAGACCATCCTCGGTCACCAGTGCCAGAAAGCTACCACCCATTGGCGGGGCCGCGATTTCGTGGCATGGTTCGCCGCCGACATTCCCATGCGCCTCGGTCCATGGTCGTTCGGCGGTCTTCCCGGCCTGATATTGAAGCTTTACGACACACAGAAGCTCTACACATGGGAGGCCGTCAGCCTACGCTCCGGCACGTTCCCCATCATCAAGCGAAAGTACGACGGATTCCACAAGGACACTCGCGCCCACGTCTATAAACTACAGGTAGCCGCCAACCGCGACCACTTGAAAGCAGGTGGCGCCGTTGACCGCCGCACAGGACAACTGAAATCCAATCCCCATCCCTACGACCCGCTGGAATTGGAATAAACACATAGCATCATGAACAAAAGTATCATTACCATCATCCTCGCCCTCGCCGTTGTGTGCGGTGGAGCAAGTGCACAGCAGAAGCAGGGAAAGGCGGTTAGGCCGATGCCTGCCGACTACGGCATGAAGAAGCCCACCGTGGTAGGCACCAGTAAGATTAGAATCAAGTATGCCTTCCAGCCGAAGGACATACACGACCCGGAGTCGTGGATAGACTGCGGACAGTTGCTTGCCGACAAGGGGCTGACGCTCTACACCAGTTACTTCGTGGCGCAGAACGACTCGGCTCTGCGGGCGTGGCTCAAAGCCAATCCCAACAAAAGCTATTATCCCAACGGGCTGTGCCTGCATGGGCGCGAGTCTGCCTCCTGGACGGAATATCAGTATGGCTATTTCTATGTTCATGGCAACGAGTTGACGGAGTGGGCCATCATGCCCAGCCCCGAAACGGCACACTACCGCTATACGGAGTCGTGGCCGTCGATGCAGTGGACGCTGGGCACGGAGAAGTAGACCGTTTGCGGCTACCAGTGCCAGAAAGCCACGTGTCACTGGCGGGGCCGCGACTTCGTGGCGTGGTTCACGTCGCAGATTCCACTGAAGTCCGGGCCGTGGAAGTTCGGCGGTCTGCCCGGGCTAATCATGAAGGTATATGACACCAAGCACGTTTATACATGGGAGGCCGTCAGCGTGGAAAACGGCTCCTTCCCCATCTACCAGCCAGAGGAGCGGTACTACAAGAAGAGCACCCGCGAAAAGGTGTGGAAGATGCAAGGCGAGTGGAACCGACGCTTCAATGAACTCTCCGGGATGCTCGATTTCAACTTCCGTCCCAAGACGCAGCGTTATCCCTACGACCCATTGGAACTTGAATAACATTATACTAATATGTTACATTAGCTTATATTTTTATTATTAACAATTTAACTAAGAATTTTTATGAAAATCAAACGATTAAAGCTGAATGCTCTTTCTGCAGAAGGACTTCGGCAGAAAGAAATGGATGCCATTGTTGGCGGAAAAAGTTGCACTTGCTCTTGTTATTGGTATGGGCTGGGTGGCTCACCAAGTGGAACAAACACGTATGCCAATTATGGAATTGGAGGCTATTCAAGCCAGGGATGTAATCAGTTCTCTTATGATGACAAGCTAGGTCTGGGAATGTCTGGAAATGTTTCTGTATCGTAAAGTAAAGCAATGAGTAGGTGAGTTTTCTTACCTACTCATTGTACTACAATGGCTGTATAATACGAAATTTTATTAGTATTGTTGAGGAATACTACCTTGTGCAATTTATGTACATGTAAATTGTTTAATTAATGAACACTAATTAGAGGAAACAATGAAACAGTTAATTGTCTATATTGTAACATGTTTTGTGTGTCTAAGTGCATTGGCGCAGCCCAAAAACGCCCATTGTCCCACTCCGAATAGCAGGGACGCAGGGAAAATGAACGTCGTCGACACAACCCGCATCCGGGTGTGGTATGCTTTCAACGCCGACAATGTGAAGGATGTAAACACGTACATCGACCAGCAACGCTTGGACATCGGAAAGCGCGCGATAAAGTATTACAGCGATTTCCTCTTTCGCTCCGACTCGCTGATTGGGGCTTGGGCTAAATCCCATCCTGGTTCAAGGACAGCCCCGCGTTTCCTCGGCAATGGAGGAAAGAAGCCAGACAGATGGAGCGAGTATGAATATTCTGACCTCTTTATCTCGGACGGGAAACTGACGGAGTACGCCACTATGCCGCAATCGTTGGGCAAGTACAATGCCTACTATACGGAAACATACCCCTTACAGCAATGGAAGATGGGCGCAGAGACGCAAACCATTCTCGGCCACCGCTGTCAGAAAGCAACGTGCCACTGGCGGGGCCGTGACTTCGTGGCGTGGTTTGCGCCCGACATCCCCGTGAAGGCCGGCCCGTGGAAGTTCGGCGGATTGCCTGGTCTTATCCTGAAACTACAGGACACGGCGGGCGTTTATCGTTTCGAGGCCGTGCAAATATCCTCCAAGCCGTATCCCATCTACAAATACGACTTCAAGACCTACCGCGCCTCCACCCGCGAAAAGGTGTGGAAGATGCAAAAGACATTCAACGAGAACTGGTTCAAGGCCGCAGACTATCATAAAGCCTCCGTCGATGCCGCAGGAAATGTGGTGATGGGCGAAGCCGTGTCGAAGTTTACACCTTACGAACCATTAGAGAAAGAGTAAAAAACTAAGACGAAACGTTTCATCATCATCACGCTCGCGTGTTTCGCCCTGCTCATCTACCTCAGCACCATCAACAGGCTGTGGACACGCATCGGCTGGGCCTTCGAAGACCTGTGGCACTGGCTGAAGACCCGTCGCTGCCTGCGCTGTTTCTTCGCCCCCCGCTATACCCTTCTCGTCCACGACCCGACCCTTGACGGCGAAGACCTCACCGAAGAGGACGTCCACGAAATCATGAACATCATTTACAAAGGCAATCCGCCGAAGTACGAAATCAAGAAGACCGAGGACGGCAGGAACTACATGGAGATAGAGAATCAAAAGAAATAGACTATGCGCAAAATCATCACCCTCATCTTTGCCCTCGCCGCCGTGTCGGCATGGGCGCAGCAGAAGCAGGGAAAGGCATTGAGGCCGATGCCCGCCGACTACGGCATGAAGAAGCCCACGGTGGTAGGCACCAGCAAGATTAGAATCAAGTATGCCTTCCAGCCGAAGGACATACACGACCCGGAGTCGTGGATAGACTGCGGACAGTTGCTTGCCGACAAGGGGCTGACGCTCTACACCAGTTACTTCGTGGCGCAGAACGACTCGGCTCTGCGGGCGTGGCTCAAAGCCAATCCCAACAAAAGCTATTATCCCAACGGGCTGTGCCTGCATGGGCGCGAGTCTGCCTCCTGGACGGAATATCAGTATGGCTATTTCTATGTTCATGGCAACGAGTTGACGGAGTGGGCCATCATGCCCAGCCCCGAAACGGCACACTACCGCTATACGGAGTCGTGGCCGTCGATGCAGTGGACGCTGGGCACGGAGAAGTAGACCGTTTGCGGCTACCAGTGCCAGAAAGCCACGTGTCACTGGCGGGGCCGCGACTTCGTGGCGTGGTTCACGTCGCAGATTCCACTGAAGTCCGGGCCGTGGAAGTTCGGCGGTCTGCCCGGGCTAATCATGAAGGTATATGACACCAAGCACGTTTATACATGGGAGGCCGTCAGCGTGGAAAACGGCTCCTTCCCCATCTACCAGCCAGAGGAGCGGTACTACAAGAAGAGCACCCGCGAAAAGGTGTGGAAGATGCAAGGCGAGTGGAACCGACGCTTCAATGAACTCTCCGGGATGCTCGATTTCAACTTCCGTCCCAAGACGCAGCGTTATCCCTACGACCCATTGGAACTTGAATAACATTATACTAATATGTTACATTA
>CALZQV010000118.1 GCA_945828295.1 uncultured Prevotellaceae bacterium
CTGGGGCGGATTTCTTTGTTTTCCTCCAGCCAAAGCAAAGCGTCGCGAGGGGCATCGCAAAGCGTCGCGAGGGGCAAAGCAAAGCGTCGCGAGGGGCGCCACAAAGCGTCGCTTCGCGCGTGGGTCAGAAATATTTAGGCGACGTTATGGTCTCAAATTACGGAATTTAGACAGAAATAAACGTGAAATTTGATATTTTTTAACATTATATAGTGGGGTGTATAAAATGTTTTATTAACTTTGCGTCAATTATGTTCTAAACAAAAATACCTTATGAATGGGAATAATAAGCCATACGTAATCGGACTTGACCTTGGTGGTACCAACTCTGTGTTTGGCATCGTAGACAATAATGCCAACGTTATTGCTGAAACATCGGTGAAGACTCGCGGCCACAACGACAATGCCCAGCAATACGTGGACGACTGCGTGGTGGAACTGCGCAAGATAATCGACCAAGTGGGCGGTATAGAGAAAATTGGCGCCATGGGTATCGGTGCTCCCAACGGAAACTATTATACCGGATGTATCGAATTTGCACCCAACTTGTCTTGGGCTCATGACGTAGTGCCCCTGGCCAAGATGTTTAGCGACGCACTGGGTATTCCCGTGGCCATGACCAACGACGCCAACGCGGCAGCCATAGGTGAGATGACCTACGGCGCAGCAAAAGGCATGAAGAACTTCATCATGATTACCCTGGGCACGGGCGTGGGCAGCGGCATCGTGGTGAACGGCCAGATGGTGTATGGATGCGACGGCATGGCAGGCGAACTGGGACACGTCATTGTGGAGAAAAACGGACGCACCTGCGGCTGTGGCCGCAAAGGTTGCCTGGAGGCCTACTGCTCAGCCACAGGTGTGGCTCGCACGGCACGCGAAATCATATCCAACACCAATAAACCCACCCTGTTGCGTGACATTCCTCTCAACCAGATTGAAAGCAAGGACGTGAGCATCGCTGCAGGAAAAGGTGACGAGGTGGCTAAGGAAATATTTGAGTACACGGGTCGCATACTGGGCGGAGCATGTGCCGACTTTGCGGCTTTCAACAGCCCCGAGGCATTCATCTTCTTCGGCGGACTCACCAAGGCCGGCGACCTCATCATGGAACCCATCCGACGCGCTTATGACGAAAACGTGCTGAAAATCTACAAGGGCAAGGCAAAGATGCTCATCAGCCAACTCGACGATGCAAAAGCTGCCGTGCTGGGCGCCAGTGCGCTGGGATGGGAAATCGTTATGGAGCGAGGAACTGCCATAAGTACAAATGCAATATAAAAGCAACATATTTTATTAACCAACCAATAAAAACGTTATGATTAAAAAAGGTTTTCTACTGGTGGGCCTGATAATTACGACAGCCACCTTGTCATCGTGCATTGACAAAGACTACGACCTTGAAGACATCGACAAGACAATCGCTATTGGTTCCAACGATCAAGTGTTCTGGTTGCCTAACAGCAGTACCGACGACATCGAACTTGGCAACTTCATAGAACTTGGAGATGGTGACTACATTCAACTTGAAAAGGATGAGAACGGAGAAGAGTTCTATTGCATCAAGGCCAGTGGTACAGACGCTATCAACGTGACGATACCTGCTCACGCCCCCGCGAACGCGGAACTTTCATTTTCCCTGACAGCATCCTCCCCCATCGACCTGACGTCAAAACCCAGCAGTTTGGACGAACTTAGGCTCGACCTGCTGAACCCCATGCTGCTATTGGACATTAAGAACGACGCGGACGTCAACGTCGATTGCAAGATGAAATTCGGCTGCACGACCAATGGTGTATTGGAGCCCGAGGGTATCAATCTCGCAGCCGTCAAGGCACCCAGCAAGTCCACAACTCATTTCTGCTTCAGCGACACCCAAGTTGAAAGCCCATGGAAATATGGCGATATAAGTTACCAGTGGGGCCAGTCGACGAACCTACACAACAAAGTGATGGACCTTCCTGACCAAGTGCAGCTAATCATGGAAAACATCAAACTGACCACCACGGCTCCTACGACGACTGAAATCAACGAGGACATCAATGTAACATTCACGCTGTACTCGCCCTTGAAGGCTGGTCCAAACTTCGTAATTACCAACGAAAGCAACGAAGATGGCCTTTACAACGAGTTTGAGATGGACGACGACACAGACATCAACATCAAGGCTATCCGCCTTGAGGCCGACATCGAGAACAAGATGCCCATCGACCTTCAACTTGAGGCCAGCGCTATCGACGAGAACAACAACCCGATAGACAACATTAAGGTCCTGCAAACCCAAAAGGCAGAAGCCGGCAAGAGCACAAAGATCAGCCTAACACTGGAGACCAAAGACGGCAGTGCCTTCACTAAATACTTGAAGAAGGACGCCACTGAGAAACTTGATGGCGTGAAGCTTGTCATCAAGGTCACAGGTAACGCTACCAGTAGCTCAGAACCCTTGCGCCCCACCCATAAGGTGAAGATCAAGAACATGCGACTCGGTGTTGTTGGCGGTGTAAGTTTTTCTCTTGACTAATATAATCCCTAAACGACAGAAACTATGAAAAGAATATTTCGCATTGCTTTTGCAATATCAGCATTCCTGTTCGTACAGGGACATGCTTCAGCGCAAAACCTGAGTAGCGCATATTTCCTTGACGGATACGCACAAGGCCACGAGTTGAATCCGGCCAAGGAATACGACCGCAAGGGTTATTTCGGCTTCCCTCTCAGTAACCTGAACATCGGCATTAAGGGCAATATTGGCGTGAAGGACGTTCTCTACAAGAACCCCAACGGTTCTGGACTTGTTACCTTCCTGCATCCCGATATCAGCATCGATGAAGCGATGAGCGGATTCAAGAACAACAATAAAATGCTCAGCGATATGCGCATCGACGTCATCAACGTTGGTTTCCATGCCTTTAAAGGCTACAACACCATCAACGTGGGTGTACGTTCAAACTTCGGTTTCAACGCGCCTTATGAAATATTTGAGCTGGCAAAGAACCTTAGCAACAAGGACTATGACATAAGCGACTTTGGTGCTACAGCCATGGCTTGGGGCGAAATCGGCCTCGGCCACAGCCATCAAATTAATAAGGCGTGGCGTATTGGCGGTAAGTTCAAACTCCTCGTTGGTGGTGCCTATGCCAAACTCAAGATGGACAACCTGAGCCTTAACCTTCAGGATCCCAACCAATGGACCGCAACTGCCAATGCTACGGTAGAAGCTGGTGTAAAGGGCTTTACCTGGGGAGAGACTGAAACGAAGGTTGACAACAGCGGAAATACCTACGAGCGCATTGACTTTGATAACATGGATATCAAAAACCCCGGCATCAACGGCTTTGGTGCAGCCTTTGACTTAGGTTTCGAATGGGACCTCGAGCAGCAGTTCAATGTCAAGGGACTGAAGGTTAGTGCATCTATCCTTGACTTGGGCTTCATCAAGTGGAAGGACGTTGCCATTGCCCGTAACAATGGTGACCCATTCACCTTCGACGGTTTCAACGACATTAAGGTTAAGGACGGAAGCGGAACAAAGATTGACGACCAGATTGACAAACTGGGCGACGACCTTGAGGATTTGTATCGTCTGCAGGATGAAGGCATGAAGAGTAAGTCCACCCCCCTCGGTGCCACGCTGAACGTAGCTGTTGAGTACGCTCTGCCCAGCTACCGTCACCTGAAGTTCGGTTTCCTCAGCACCACTCGCATCCAGGGTGTATACAGCTGGAACGAAGAGCGTCTGGCCGTTACCGTGAGCCCAGCAAAGATGTTCGAAGTCAGCGCCAACGCCGGTGTCGGCACATTAGGTGCCAACGTGGGTTGGATTATCAACTTCCATCCTCGCGGTTTCAACCTCTTCTTCGGCTCTGACCACTGCATTGGTAAGTTCAGCAAACAGGGTGTGCCCCTGCGCAGCAACTACGATTTCTGCATGGGTATCAACCACCCCATCGGCAAGAGCCGCATAAAGAAATAATTGCGGCAACGACAATTCATCCTTTAAAAAATAGTAAAGAAGCGGCATCCTTTTGGGGTTGCCGCTTCTTATTTTCTATTTCATGGTATGACAAAATGGCTGTCGAGGCCCGTATGACAACGTGGTTGCTGCTCCACCGAAATAACATACTTATCGTGAAGTTAAACAATTTATTACAAAGCAAACATCTATTACACCATTTTTTTTGTATCTTTGCACGGATTCTATATTTATTAAGGTATAAG
>CALZQV010000119.1 GCA_945828295.1 uncultured Prevotellaceae bacterium
CCATGTGACTTGATGCAATCTCATTTATCGGCTTCTGCTCGTCTGCTCCTGTAACAGGATTCCTGACAGTCACCATTCTTGTTATACCACAGATGGTGAATGGTTCTTAGATGGCGTATCATAAACATCCATCACATCCGTCACATCCATCACCATCCCAGTATTCATGGGTCTGCACAGTGTGAGGGATGTGTGAGGGATGTGAGTGATAATGGAGAAAAAGTGGGTTTGACATGTAGTTTTTCACAATTATTTACTCGCTGAGATTTGCTTTTCGGTCATTATTTTTGTATCTTTGTGGGGTACAAAAAAAACGAGAGAAAACATGACAAACGAAATTGACTTTACAACCATGCCTCACGACTACACGGTGTGTTGGCACCCCGACTGTCCGATGGGCGAGCAGTGTCTGAGACACCTGGCTATCGACCACCTGCCGGAAGGGAAGCTGACGGTGGCGAGTGTCAACCTGAGAGCCGTGGCCCCCGAGACGGGGGAGTGTCCGCATCAGCGCCCGACGCGACTCGTAAAGTATGCCTACGGGATGAGACAAATCTATCGCAATGTGAGGGTGTGTGACAAGGAGAAGATATACCATGAAATATGGTCGGCACTGGGCAACAGCATGTACTACCGCTACAGGAACGGGGAGCGCCCCATCACGCCCGAGGTGCAGGCGATTATAGCGTCGGCATTCCGTCGCCACGGCTATGCCGAGCCAGTGGCCTACGACCGGGTCGTCGAGGCCCAGGCATGGTAAAGCCCGGGGTCTTACCATAGTGAGGGAATTGCATTACACAGCCCGGTAAACACATTTCCACAATCTGGGAAACAAATTACCAAAGTTGGTAAAAACTGGTAAAGCTGGAAACAAATGAAGAAAGAAAAGCAAGGAATATGGTTCACCTCGATGAGACAGGACAAGCGTACGGGCGAGGTGCACATGCGTAACATGTCGCTCCACTCGATGCTGAACATGATTGTCCGCGAGACGAAGCGCGAGATGTTGGAGAACTTCCGCGAGCGAAGTTCCATACTCGAAGGATTGGGTGTGAAGATAGACTTCAGCACGCAACGCATTTCGGTTGCCGCCCATTTCAGGAAAGAGGGCATCCGAGGCTGGCGATATGCGGGTTACAACGGTCTGGTGCTACTCAGCATCGACCATTTGAACGGCCCCGAAGAGACGGAAACCGCAAAGCGGTTGGCACGTATGCACCCCTCGACACTGGCGGCTTTCGTCGGGGCGAGCGGACGAAGCGTGAAGGTCATCGTGCGGGTAAGTTATGCCGACGGCAGTCTGCCACAGGACGAACGCGAAGCCCTCGCCTTCCACGAACAGGCCTACAACGTGGCTTTCTGCACATACTATGGCATGGTGGAATTTCCCATCACACGCGTCTCCCCCACCCTTGAACAGAGCTTCGTACGCACGTTCGACCCGTCGCCATACGTCAATCCTGCGGCTGTGGCCTTAAAGATAGAACAGCAGATAAATCTCACACTGAACGAGAACAGCGAAGACCTGGAAGAACCTAAACCACTGGACCGGCTACAACCCGGAGCAGGAAGCTATGCCGAACTGGAACAGCGCTTCCTGGCCCTTACCACTCGCGTGGCGTTTCTGAAACGAAACCTCTTCACCGAGAGCGGTCCGTCGGAGGTGTTTCTGACGGAGTTGGCCAAGGAGTGCCAAAAGACGGGGTTCCCGCAGGAGGAGGCCATCGTACACGCCTGCGCCCACTTCGGAGATGTCGTGGGAAGCGAGAAACTGCGTACCATCATCGAGTGTGCTTACGAACTGCGCCGGCTGCCCAACATCGTGAAGGATACCTACAACCAGACACAGTTCACAGCCCTGCGTTTTCGCGACTTCATGCGCCAACACTATGTCCTACGCCACAACGTCATCCAGGACAGTGAGGAATACCGCACGAACGCCACCTGGGACACACAGTTCCACCCGCTCGACGACCGCATGTTGGGAAAGATTGTCAACGAGGCCCGACTGCGCGGCATCGACGTGTGGGACAAGGACGTGCGACGCTATGCCCGTTCTGCCGACACCCCTTCGTTCAACCCCGTCGAAGAATTCCTGAACTCGGTTCGTGGTGCATGGGACGGCACCGACCGCATCGCAGCCCTTGCCTCGTGCGTGCGCACCAAGAATCCCCACTGGCAAACGTGGTTCCGACGCTGGTTCCTGTCGATGACCGCCCAGTGGATGGGCGTCATGGGTCGCTATGGCAACAGCGTGGCCCCACTGCTCATAGGCAGGCAAGGCTGGCGCAAGTCAACCTTCTGCCGTAACCTCTTGCCCGACCAGCTGGAATTCGGATACACCGACCACCTCAACCTTTCGAGCAAGACGGAGGTCGACCGCACCATCTGCCAGTACCTGCTGGTGAACCTCGACGAGTTCGACCAACTATCGAGCAGCAGACAGGACGGATACCTGAAGAACCTACTCCAGCGTGCCGACATACGGGCACGCCAGCCCTACAAGACTCAGGTCACCACCATGCGCCGCTACGCCTCGTTCATCGGCACCAGCAACCAACGCTCCATACTCACCGACCCCACAGGTGGTCGGCGCTACCTGTGCATAGAACTGTCGGGGCCCATCGACGTCACCTCGCGTCCCGACTACAGCCAACTCTATGCACAAGCCGTACACCTGGTGGAAAATGGCGAACGCTACTGGTTCGACGAGAGCGACGTGGAAACCATCATGGACAACAATCGTCAATACATGAACCTCGGTTCGGCCGAGACCATCTTCCACGACCTCTACACACCCGCCCAGCCCAACGATGAGGGGGCAAAATGGATGACGACAACGGCCCTGATGGACGAGATACGCCGTCACGCCGGTAGCAGGCTCACCCTCTCGCCGGTGACCTTCGGCCGTTATCTCATGGCACTGCCCGAAATGAGTTTCCGACGCAGCAGAAACGGCACCATCTACTGCGTCAAACGCGTCTTCTGACCATCATCCCTCACATCCCTCACACCGTGCAGCCCCATGAATACAGGGCGGGTGAGGGATGTGACGGATGCTTGTCGTAACATATAATATGTATAGAATTTACCGAGCAGATGAGACAATTGTAGCGCATAACACCACATTTCTTTCGCGACAAATGTGCCCAATATTTTGTCATGTCGCGGATTCTTATTATTTTTGAGGCGCGAACAACACATATAATCCATATCATGAGCGACAAAAGAACGTGCCTCTATGAGAGACACATCCAGAAAGGGGCCAAGATGGTCTCCTTTGGTGGATTCGAGATGCCAATTCAGTACACCGACATTGCCGATGAGCACGTGGCCGTAAGAACCGCCTGCGGTGTGTTCGACGTGAGCCACATGGGCGAAGTGCTGGTGACGGGCCGCGAGGCTGAGAAATTCGTGCAGCACATCTTCACCAACGACGTTAGCGGTGCCCCCGTGGGCAAAATCTTCTACGGCATGATGCTGCACCCCAACGGCGGAACCATCGACGACCTGCTGGTCTACAAGGAGGGCGACGAGCGTTTCTTTCTGGTCATCAACGCAGCCAACATCGACAAGGACTTTGCCTGGATAAGCGAACAGGTGAAGCAGTTCGACGCCGTGGCCGAGAACCAGAGCGACTACTACGGTCAGTTGGCCGTGCAGGGCCCGAAGGCCGAGGAGGTTGTTGAGAAGGTGCTGGGCCTGGCGTGTCAGGAACTGGTGTTCTACACGTTCAAGAAGATGGACGTGGAGGGCGAGACCATTATCGTGAGCCGCACAGGCTACACAGGCGAGGACGGCTTTGAGATTTATGCTTCGCATGGGCTCATCCAGCAGATGTGGGACAAGCTGATGGAGAGCGGCGAGGCCAAGCCCTGCGGATTAGGCTGCCGCGACACCCTGCGGTTCGAGGTCGGACTGCCGCTTTACGGCGACGAGCTGACCGACGAACTGTCGCCCTTAGAGGCCGGTCTGGGCCTCTTTGTGAAGTTGGACAAGGAGGAGTTTGTGGGCAAAGACGCCCTGATACGACAGAAAGCGGAAGGACTGACGCGCAAGATTGTGGGCATAGAACTGGAAGGCCGGGCCATTCCGCGCCACGGATACGAAGTTGTGGCCGACGACAAGGTAATCGGACACG
>CALZQV010000120.1 GCA_945828295.1 uncultured Prevotellaceae bacterium
AGCCCTCCCTTGTAGGGAGGGAGAGGTCACAATATGTAAGAATGAATAAATTTTTCTAAATAATTAGCAATAGTAACTGCCTCCTCCCTACAAGGGAGGGTTGGAGGCGGGTTCTTTATTTATTATTATGGGAAGAGCATTTGAATACCGTAAAGCTACAAAACTGAAGCGTTGGGGTCACATGGCCAAGACTTTCACCCGACTGGGCAAGCAGATTGCCATTGCCGTTAAGGCCGGTGGGCCTGAGCCCGAGAACAACCCCTCGCTGCGTTCCGTAATCGCTGTATGTAAGCGTGAGAACATGCCGAAAGACAACATCGAGCGTGCCATCAAAAACGCCTTGGGCAAGGACCAGAGCGACTATAAGAGCGTGACCTACGAAGGATATGGCCCTCACGGAGTTGCTGTCTTCGTCGACACCCTGACCGACAACACCACTCGTACGGTGGCCGATGTGCGCAGCGTCTTCAATAAGTTCTCTGGTAACATGGGAACCACGGGCTCGCTGTCGTTCCTCTTCGACCACAAGTGCGTGTTCACCTTTAAGAAGAAGGACGGCATGGACATGGACGACTTCATCCTGGAGATGATTGACTTCGGAGTGGATGAGGACTTCGACGAGGAGTACGACGAGGAGAAAGACGAAACCACAATCACCATCTACGGCGAGCCGACCAGCTACAACGAAATACAGAAGAAGCTGGAAGCTGACGGCTACGAAGAGGTTGGTGGTGAGTTCACCTATATCCCCAATGACCTCAAGGACGTAACACCCGAGCAGCGTGAGACTATTAATAAGATGGTTGAGCGCCTCGAGGAGTTCGACGACGTGCAGACTGTCTACACCAACATGAAGCCCGAGGAGTAATGGGTTCGCCCAGCTTCCGATTTAAGCAATTTGAGATTTGGCACGACCATTGTGCCCAAAAAGTCGGGACGGATGGCGTGCTCTTAGGTGCGTGGGCCGACTTGAAGCAAAGCAAACACATCCTTGATGTCGGTACGGGCTCGGGGCTGATTGCTTTGATGGCAGCCCAGAGAGCCTCGGAAGCCGAGGTCGTCGGCATCGAGATTGACCCAGATGCAGCACGGCAAGCCAGCGAGAATGCCCAGCGCAGCCCTTTCTCCGAGCGCATCACCATAACGCAGTCGGATGTCAGAGATTTTCATTCCCCTCTGGCGTTCGACTGCATTCTTTCTAATCCTCCCTTCTTTACCGAAGAAAGCCGTCCACCAGTCAGTGAACGAGCCATCGCACGCAATACGGCAACACTTACCTTTGTCGAACTCATTGCTGCCGTAGGGCGCTTGCTGGCAGACGAAGGGTGTTTCCATGTTGTTCTCCCGTCTTCGGCCGTACCTGGTTTTGTGGCCCTTTGCCTTGAGCGTAACCTACACCTCGAACGGCAATGTCTTGTGAGCACGGTCGCGGGGAAGGCGCCCAAGCGCTCCCTGCTTACCTTCGTCTCAGGCATACCCTCTTCGCCTCTGCTTGTTGAGCAGCTTGTGCTGCAGACGCCCGACGGACGGCGCACCGAGGCTTACCAGCGGCTGGCGTCTTCTTTCTATCTTTAGTGATGTAAAATAGATTAGAACTTTAAACAATACTATGAAATGAAACGAATTACAGTTGTATTACTGAGTATACTGATGGCCCTGGGTGGCATCAGTGCACAGGAAGACATGGCTACGTTCCGCACGTGGGCCGTAACACCCCCTATGGGATGGAACTCGTGGGACTGCTACTACTCTTCGGTCACTGAGAAGGAGGTGATGCAGAACGCACAATACCTCGTGGATAATGACCTCGTGAAGTACGGATGGGAGTATGTGGTGGTCGACATTCGTTGGTATTGTAACCACCCATCGCTGGGAGGCGGCAACTACAACCAGCGCGGCGACCAGGACTATGTGCTCGACGAATACGGACGCTACCTGCCGTCGCCTACCCGTTTCCCGTCGTGTATAGTGGGCGGCAAAAACGTCGGTTTCAAGCCGTTGGCAGACAAATTGCATGAGAAGGGACTGAAGTTCGGAATCCATATCATGCGTGGTGTGCCGAAGTCGGTCGTGGGGTCGTCGTACAAACTGAAGGGCAGCGAGGCTACGGCCTGGAGCCAGGTGTATAATGGCACCACATCGCCCTGCACATGGTTGAAGGACAACCTGCTGGTGCGCAACAACGAGTACGGCCAGCTATACTACAATAGCATCATCGACCTCTATGCCGAGTGGGGTGTCGATTTCATTAAGGTCGACGATATGTCGCGGCCATTCTATACCGACGAGATACACATGATACGTAAAGCCATTGACCAGTGTGGTCGCCCCATCGTGCTGTCGCTGTCGCCTGGCAAGACCCAGTACCAGTATGCTGAGGAATGTTTGGCGAACGCCAACATGTGGCGTATGATGGACGACCTGTGGGACAACTGGAGCCATGTGGATGCCGTGTTCAACGAGGCTCACGAATGGAGCAATTATGCCCGACCGGGCAACTATGCAGACTGCGATATGCTGCCCCTTGGCCAGATTGCCATGACTATAGGCGACGCTGGCTACACCTCGGCACAGGCCGGACGGTGGACCAATCTGACGGAGGACGAACAGCTGACGATGATGACGCTGTGGGGCATCTGTCACTCGCCGCTTTTCTTCGGTGGCGAGATGACCAAGAACGATTCCTTCACACTGTCGCTGATGAACAACGAGGAGTATCACCGCATGCACAAGTATGGTGTCGAGGCTCACCAATTTATGAATGACGAAGACAACGGCCACGTGGCGTGGACGTCGCGCGACCCCGAGACGGGCAATCGCTGGCTGGCGCTGTTCCAGCGCGACAACACCCGCTGGGTCGTTGGAAGCAAAGCTTTGTATAAGTCGGAGACCGTGACTTACACGACCGATGGACATGCTGTTGACGTGGACATTGAATGGCCTGAAGGTTCTAAGACACTGGTGCTGGTGGTCGACGACGGTGGCGACAACTACAACTACGACCACGGCGACTGGATTAACCCGACGCTCATCCTGCGCGACGGCACGGAAGTGCCTCTGACGGGCACCTATAAGACGCGCCAGTACACCAAGTCATACTTCAACCGAGTCTACGAGGACAAGAACGTGGACAACGGCGGCAAGATGAAGGTGATGGGCGTCAGCTATGATCGTGGCTTCTCAACCGATGCCAACGCCGCCATCTTCTTCCAGATTCCCGATGACTTGGACGTAGTGCGCTTTAAGGCAATGGCCGCAGCCGACGATTCGGGAATAGGACAGACGGGCAGCACGACGACCATCCGCTTCATGGTGTTCGACCAGAACCCGCTGACGGCAGAGCAGGACGATTATGCCGCCCGATCGGGTCTCATCTCGCGCACTGGCTCTAAGTCGAAGGTGATGGAGTGCGACATCACTGATGCCGAGCAGCTGAAAATCTTCATCAGCAACTACGGCGACGGCTTTGCCTATGACCGTGCCAATCTTATCAACCCCGTGCTGATAGATGCCGATGGCAACGAAACGTCGCTCACCACGCTGAAGCAGGCATCGTATTCATCGGAATGGGGGGCGCTTCACGTGAACAAGAACGTGGAGGGACAGACGCTGCGCGTTGACGGACAGAGCTATGCCACGGGCCTGGGCCTCAATGCCGAGTGCACGCTGGTCTATAACCTGCCTGCCGGCCACTACTATAAGACCTTCCGCGCCCTCTGCGGCTACGATTCCAGCTGCGACACCGACAATTCCAGCAGCAGCGGCACGACGATGGAGTTTTTCTTCTACGTCACAAAGTGCGAAGACTTCGTGGTAGACCTTACGGAGTTAGGTCTCAGTGCAAGTGAGGCGGTGCCCGTCTACGACATCTGGGCCAAGGAGGACTTGGGCACGGTGCAGGGCACCCTCAGCGCAAAGGTGCCCAGCCACGGCGCACGTCTCTTCCGCCTTGGTGATGCAATTGCCGACGGCATAGAGCACCCCCAGACTCATGATGCCCCGGCCGGTAGCCGCCTGACAAGCAAGAACGCATCCTTCGACCTGTCAGGACGCTCGGTTGGCACTCATGCCATGCGTCAGCCCACCATCGTAATCAGGAACGGGAA
>CALZQV010000121.1 GCA_945828295.1 uncultured Prevotellaceae bacterium
ATTTACTTTACCGTCCAGATGTCGTTGGTCTCCAACAACTCGGCAAAGGTGTGGTAGGGTTTCTTGGCCTTCACCTCTTCGATTTGTGCCTCCACTGCCTCGTTGTAGGTGGGAGCGTCGACATCACGGATGACACCCAGGGCAATGGGCATTCCGTCGCCGTCGCCCATCAGGGCCAGCTTCAGCTGCAGCGTGTTGTCCTGGCAGTGGGCATCGTGTATGAGGACGTCGTCGATGGTGTAGCCGTCCTTGCCGATTTCCACCTTCTTCAGTCCAAAGCCGTCCTGCACCAGTCCGAACTCGTTGTTGGGCCCGAAGGTGAGCGGCTTGCCGTGCTCCACGTAGATGGCGTTCTTCTGACGGCCATCCTTGCTGTAGACGCTTTCGTGAGTGCCGTCGTTGAAGATGACACAGTTCTGCAGAATCTCGCAAACGGCAGTGCCCTTGTGGGCGTGTGCAGCCTTCAGCACCGAAATGGTGGCCGGGGCATCGGTGGCCACGGCACGGGCGAAGAAGTGTCCACGGGCGCCGAAGCAGAGTTCAGCCGGGCGGAAGGGGTCTTCGACCGTCCCGTAGGGGCTGGACTTGGAGACGAAGCCTCGCGGACTGGTGGGGCTGTACTGTCCCTTGGTCAGTCCGTAGATGCGGTTATTGAGGAGAATGATATTAATGTCGATATTGCGGCGGTTGGCATGGATGAAGTGGTTGCCGCCGATGGCCAGTCCGTCGCCGTCGCCAGAGACCTGCCAGACGTCGAGCTTCGAGTTTGTCACCTTGCAGCCGGTTGCGATGGCAGCCGCACGACCGTGGATAGTGTTCATGCCGTAAGTTGCCATGTAGTGGGGCAGACGACTTGAGCAGCCGATACCACTGATGACAGCGATGTCCTCGGGTGCAGTCCCTATCTCGGCCAGGGCCTTGTGGAAGGAAGCTAGGAAGAAGTGGTCGCCGCATCCCGGGCACCACCGTGGCTGTCCTTTCTTATAATCATTAAACGTGTACATGTTCAGTTAAGAGTTAAGAGTTAAGAATTAAGAGTTAAGAAAATTACAATTCTGTCTTATCATATTTTTCAGAATTCTCTTTAGTCGTTTTCACAATAGAAGCCAATATTGATGTTATTTCATTAGCCTCATTGTGAATCGAATTAAAAGAGCTGTCATCTATGTATTCGCTGTCGTGTAAGAGTTCTATCCAATAGAGGGTCTCGTTGGCTTCTTTTAAGGCAATGGAAGTTTTACTTACAAAGTCCGCACGACTTTGAGCAAATTTAGCCTCTCGCATCATTGCGCCTATAGAAGTTCCGCTACGAAGCATCTGTTTTGACAGCACGTATTCGTTATGCGTCGTTCTCAGATACTTATAGGCTTTCACAATCCGAATGGCGAATTTGTATGTACGTTCCTCTATTGAATTTGCAAGAGCCATTATTTCTTAACTCTTAACTCTTAATTATACTTTTGAAGGCCTCCACCAGTTCACTGACGACGAAGGGCTGGCCCTTGACCTGGTTGAACTGCTGGGGAACGAAGCCGTCGACTTTCATGCGCAGGTAGGCGGCCAGCTGGCCCATGTTCTGCTCGGCCACGACCACCTTGGGGTAGCGCAGGAGCACCTCGGCCGTGTTCTTGGGCAGGGGTCGGATGTAGCGGAACTGCGCCATTGCCACCTTGTGGCCCTGGGCCCGCAGTTCGTCCATGGCCGTGTGCAGGTGGCCATAGGTGCTTCCGAAGCCCACGATGAGCAGGTCGGCATCGTCCTTGTCGCCCAGCACCTCAAGGTCGGGCACCTCGATGTTGTCCACCTTCTGCTGGCGCAGGCGCGTCATCAGGTCGTGGTTCTCGGGGTTGGTGCTGATGGCACCGGTCTGGTTATCCTTTTCGAGGCCGCCCAGGATGTGGGTGAAGCCCTCGCGGCCGGGCACGGCCCAATAGCGCACGCCCTGGGCGTTACGCTGATAGGGTGTCCACGTCCCGCGCAGCTCCTCGGGCACGTAGGGTGGCTGGATGGCGGGATATTCCTCGAGTTTGGGCAGGCGGAAGGCTGCCGAGCCGTTGGCGATGTAGGCATCGGTGAGCAGCACGACGGGGGTCATGTGCTCGAGTGCCATCTTCGAGGCCTCGTAGGCGGCATCGAAGCAGTCGGCGGGCGAGAGGGCTGCCATCACGGGCATGGGGCTCTCGCCGTTGCGGCCGAAGAGCACCTGCAGGAGGTCGGTCTGCTCCGACTTGGTGGGCAGGCCCGTGGCGGGACCGCCACGCTGCACGTCGAGCACGACGAGGGGCAGTTCCATGATGACGGCCAGGTTCATGGCCTCCGACTTCAGGCAGACGCCGGGTCCGCTGGTGCTGGTCACGGCCAGTGCTCCGCCGAACGAGGCACCCAGCGCCGAGGCGCAGCCCGAGATTTCGTCTTCGCACTGCACGGTGGTGACGCCCAGCGACTTATGTTTCGACAGTTCGTGGAGCACGTCGGTGGCCGGAGTGATGGGATAGCTGCCCAGATAGAGCTTGAGGCCGGCCTTCTCGGCAGCAGCGATGAAGCCGTAGGCCGTGGCCTTGTTGCCGGTGATGTCCATGTAGCGCCCGGGCACCTTCTCGCGGGTCTCGATGCGGTAGACGTTGGCGGCCGACGAATGGGTGTTGTGACCATAGTCGTAGCCTGCCTGTATGACGCGGATATTAGCCTCGGCGATGGCCGGTTTCTTGGCGAACTTCTCGCGCAGGAAGTTGAAGACAACCTCCAGGTCGCGACTGAACAGCCAGCATACCAGACCGACGGCAAACATGTTGCGGCACTTGAGCATCGACTTCACGTCCATGCCCGAATCGGAAAGGCATTCCTTCACCATCGAGGTCAGGGGACAGGCTATAACGCGGTCGGCGTCGATGCCCATCTCGGCGATGGGGTCGTCGGTCTTGAACTCGGCCTTCTCCAGGTCCTTCGGGCCAAAGGCATCGGTGTCGATGATGATGGTGGCCTTGGGCTTGGCATAGCGATACTGGGTTTTCAGCGCTGCGGCATTCATGGCCACCAGCACGTCGCACTTATCTCCGGGCGTGTAAACCATGCCGGCACCGATGTGCACCTGATAGCCGCTCACTCCCGTCAGCGAGCCTTGCGGGGCGCGTATGTCGGCAGGATAGTCGGGGAAGGTGCTGATACTGTTTCCAACGGTTGCTGACACCGTAGAAAAAATATTACCGGCCAGCTGCATGCCGTCGCCGGAATCGCCTGAGAAACGGACAACCACGCTGTCCAGTTCCTTTATCTCCACAGAATTTGTCATGCTTTGGAGAGCTTTAATAATTACTATTAGATACTTGCTTTTTACCTCAGCGTGCAGTACCCCCGCCGGGAATCGAACCCGGATTGGCGGTTTAGGAAACCGTAGTTCTATCCATTGAACTACAGGGGCCTAACACACAAACCGACTGCAAAGTTACGATTAAGCGAGCGAAATCACAAATATATTTGATGATTTCCGAGCAAGAGTAACTAAAACCGAAGGTTAAAGTTACGATTAAGTGAGCGAAAAGTCAAATTTATTTGAACTTTTCCGAACGCAAGTAACTAAAACCGAAGGTTAAAGTTACGATTAAGTGAGCGAAAGCGCAGAATAATATAATGTATCGCATACGTGCGCACACGGGCACGCATGGCGCGCGCACGTTGCATGGACGGGGTCTCGTCGACGCATGGACGAGGCTCCGACAATGCAT
>CALZQV010000122.1 GCA_945828295.1 uncultured Prevotellaceae bacterium
ATCCTCGCCTACATCGGCAAGCAGCCTAAATAAGGATTAGAGATTAGAGATAAAGCCCCGGCTCGTCAGGTGAGCCGGGGCTTTATTATTTATTTTATCAGTTGCCACTCCTTGAGCAGCGGCAGCACGTGGGCCGCCGACTCGCGTTTCCTTTTTTTCTTTTCCGACATGTATTCGGCATAGAAGTCGGGACTACTTTCCTCGAAGCGCTCCATAAAGTCGTCGCCAATCATCTGCGAGGTGACCTTGCCGTCGCGCTGCTCGAGTTTGACAAGGAAGCAATAGGCATCAGTGGCCGCAATAGTTCCGGAAATGATGCCGCCGGCCACGGGGCCGACCACCATCCCGACAGAGGCGCCCCCAACGGCCGCACTTGCCGGGTTGTGGGCCACGAAGCACACCTTCCCCTTTCCGTAGATGTAGGCCGAGGCGTAGCCCTTGCCGAAGCAGTAGTCCTCGAAGTAGAGCCTGCGGCAGTTGACCAGCAGGGTGTCGTTGTAGCTTATGGCAAAGGCTTCCTTGGTGATGATGCGGTCGAGGCTGTCATTCTCGGCCTGCAGTTTGAAGTCGCTGCCGCCCGTCCAGAACTTCTTTGCCCGGCTGCGTTCCTTAACTGTCAGCGACTCCAACTCAAGCCAGTTGCCTTCCTTGAAGTCGGCATACGACAGGCAATACTTCACCTGGCCGAGGACGTTCAGCGCGAAGATGCTGCAAAGGGCGAGTGTGGCAAGGATTCTCCTCATGGGACTGACGATCGGTTATTTCACGATGAGGAGGAAATATTTCTTCTTGCCCTGCTGGACGAGGAGGTAGCGGTCGTCGAGCAGGTCGGCAGTGGTGACCATCTGGTCGAAGGCCGTGAGTTTCTCCTTGTTGAGGGATACGCCGCCGCCCTGGGTGAGCTTGCGCATCTCGCCCTTGGAGGCGAAGCAGGCCGAGTGCTCAGCAAAGAGGTCGACTGCCTTGCAGCCTTCGCCCTCGAGGAGGGTGCGGCTCACCTCGAAGTGGGGCACTCCGCTGAACACGTCGAGCAGGGTTTTCTCGTCGAGGCGGACGAGGCTCTCCTTCGTAGCCTTGCCGAAGAGGATGTTCGAGGCTTCGAGGGCCAGTTCATAGTCCTCGCGGCCGTGGACCATCGTGGTGACCTCCTCGGCCAGGCGCTTCTGCAGCACGCGGCGGCCGGGATCCTGATGGTGTTCCTCGATGAGTTGGTCGATGGTGGGTTTGTCGAGCGAGGTAAAAATCTTGATGTAGCGCTCAGCCTCGGCGTCGCCCACGTTGAGCCAGAACTGGTAGAACTGGTAGGGGCTGGTGCGCTCGCGGTCGAGCCACACGTTGCCCTGCTCCGTCTTGCCGAACTTCTTGCCGTCGGCTTTGGTGATGAGGGGGCAGGTGAGGGCGAAGGTTTCGTTCTCGGCGCCCAGCTTGCGGCGGATGAGCTCGGTGCCGGTGGTGATGTTGCCCCACTGGTCCGAACCGCCCATCTGCAGTCGGCAGTTCTTCTCCTGATAGAGGTGGAGGAAGTCGTAGCCCTGCAGGAGCTGGTAGGTGAACTCGGTGAACGACATGCCTTCCTGGAACTCGCCGTTGAGGCGGCGCTTCACGCTGTCCTTGGCCATCATGTAGTTTACGGTGATGCACTTACCGATGTCGCGTGCAAAGTCGAGGAAGGTGAAGTCCTTCATCCAGTCGTAGTTGTTGACGAGCTCGGCGGCATTGGGCGCGTCGGAGTCGAAGTCGAGGAAACGCGAGAGCTGCTTGCGGATGCAGGCCACGTTGTGGCGCAGGGTTTCCTCGCTGAGCAGGTTGCGCTCCTGACTCTTGCCGCTGGGGTCGCCAATCATGCCCGTGGCGCCGCCGAGCAGTGCGATGGGCTTGTGGCCGCAGCGCTGGAAATGGCGCAGCATCATGACGCCGCAGAGGTGGCCGATGTGGAGGCTGTCGGCCGTGGGGTCGATGCCCACGTAGGCCGTCTGCATGCCCTTACTCAACATTTCCTCGGTTCCGGGCATCATCTGATGGACCATGCCCCTCCATTTCAGTTCTTCTACAAAGTTCTTATTTTCCATACTATATATATTATCTTTATTAACATTTCGCTTTTGTGGATGCTCCCCTCCCTCCACGGGAGGGGCCGGGGGAGGGTCTTAGCTGAACAGGTCGCCCTGCAGGGGACTGCCGCCCGGGCGTGTGCCCTGGGTGCGCCCCAGGTGCTGGTAGGCCAGTTCGGTGACCTCGCGGCCGCGCGGTGTGCGCTTGATGAATCCCTCCTTGATGAGGAAGGGCTCGTAGACCTCCTCCACCGTGCCCGAGTCCTCGCCGATGGCGGTGGCTATGGTGTTGACGCCCACGGGGCCTCCCTTGAACTTGTCGATGATGGTCAGGAGTATTTTGTTGTCAATCTCGTCGAGCCCGTGCTTGTCGATGTTCAGGGCCTCGAGGGCCACGCGGGCTATGCGGAGGTCGATTTCGCCGTTGCCCCTGACCTGGGCGAAGTCGCGCACGCGGCGCAGCAGGGCGTTGGCAATGCGTGGCGTGCCGCGGCTGCGGCTGGCAATCTCGCCTGCGGCCTCCGATGAGATGGGCACGCCCAGGATGTCGGCCGAGCGCTCGACGATGTGCTTCAGCGTCGGGGCGTCGTAGTACTCCAGGTGGAGGTTGATGCCGAAGCGGGCGCGTAGCGGGGCCGTCAGCAGTCCGCTGCGCGTGGTGGCGCCGACGAGGGTGAAGGGGTTGAGGTCAATCTGTATGCTTCGCGCCGAGGGGCCCTTGTCGATCATGATGTCGATGCGGTAGTCCTCCATGGCGGAGTAGAGATACTCCTCGACGATGGGCGACAGGCGGTGGATTTCGTCGATGAAAAGGACGTCGTTGGGCTCCAGCGAGGTGAGCAGTCCGGCCAGGTCGCCGGGCTTGTCGAGCACGGGGCCGCTGGTCACCTTGAAGCCCACGCCCAGCTCGTTGGCAATGATGTTGGACAGGGTGGTCTTGCCCAGTCCTGGGGGGCCGTGCAGGAGCGTGTGGTCAAGCGGTTCGCCTCTGTACTTGGCAGCCTCCACGAACACGCGCAGGTTGTCCGTCACCTTCGTCTGTCCGCTGAAATCCTCGAACCGCAGGGGGCGCAGGGCGTTTTCGAAGTCCTTCTCCCCCTGCATGCGTTGGCTCCTGATGTCGAATTCTTCCTTTTCTTCCATTGCGCCGACAAAGGTACGATTAAGCGAGCGAAATCACAAATTTATTTGGTGATTTCCGAGCGGGAGTACCTAAAACCGCAGGTTAAAGATAGTGCAAACCGAGCGGAAATGCAAATTTATTTTGGATTTCCCGAGGTGCAGCCTATCTTCGAGATTCGTAGAAGCTCAAAGGTACGATTAACCGAGCGAAATCACAAATTTATTGTCCTTTTCTCGCCATACCTTATTTACATTGCCCACACACGCACGCTCGCGAGCACATGCGCGCGCCTTGGCAACGACGGGCTCTCGTCGACGCATTGACGAAGCCTCGTCGACGCATGGACGGAGCCTCGTCGATGCATCGTCGAAGCCCCGTCGATGCGTCGTCTCTCCAGAGGGCCTCCGCCGTCGAGCGTTTTTTTTAAAACATTTCGCCCCATTCC
>CALZQV010000123.1 GCA_945828295.1 uncultured Prevotellaceae bacterium
TCATCAAAACGACAAAGAACAATAGTAAATAACCTAAATTATTAACCACGAAAGGAGAAAATAGAAGAGTGGAAGCAACGCTATGCACAGCCATAACTTTCAACTTTCAACTTTCAATTTTCAACTTTCAACTTAAAATTTAAAACCATGTTTGAAAATTTAGAGATTTGGTGGGTGACTGGTGCACAGTTGCTCTATGGAGGCGACGCAGTAGTCGCAGTTGACGCACACTCCAAGGAGATGGTTGAAGGTCTGAACAAGAGCGGAAACATCCCCGTGAAGATTGTATACAAAGGTACAGCCAACAGCTCGAAGGAAGTTGAGCAGGTGATGCTCGCTGCCAACAACGACGAGAAGTGCGCAGGTATCATCACCTGGATGCACACCTTCTCGCCCGCAAAGATGTGGATTAAGGGCCTGCAGCAGTTGCAGAAGCCCCTCCTCCACTTCCACACGCAGTACAATGCCGAAATCCCCTGGGGCGAAATCGACATGGACTTCATGAACCTCAACCAGTCGGCCCACGGCGACATCGAGTTCGGCCACATCTGCACTCGCATGCGCGTTCCCCGCAAGGTTGTTTGCGGCTACTGGAAGGACGAGAAGGCACAGAAGCAGATTGCCGTTTGGGCACGTGTTGCCGCCGGCGTTGCTGATGCCCACAACGTGCGCTGCCTGATGTTTGGCATGAACATGAACAACGTAGCCGTGACCGACGGCGACCGCGTAGAGTTCGAGCAGCGTCTGGGCTACCACGTTGACTACTACCCCGTAAGCTCACTGATGGAGTACTTCAAGCAGGTGACCGACAAGGAAGCCAACGAACTCGTTGAGGAGTACAAGAAACTCTACACCATCAAGATTGACGAGTCGGGCGAAGAGGTTTACTGGCAGAAGGTATTCAACGCTGCCAAGGCTGAGATTGCCCTGCGCCGCGTGCTGAAGGACGAGGGCGCTACCGCCTTCACCACTAACTTCGACGACCTCGGCGGTGCCGACATCGACGATCCCAACTTCCTCGGCTTCGACCAGATTCCCGGCCTCGCTTCTCAGCGTCTGATGGCTGAAGGTTATGGTTTCGGTGCTGAAGGTGACTGGAAGACCGCTTGCCTCTACCGCACGCTGTGGGTCATCCAGCAGGGAATGCCCACGGGTTGCTCGTTCCTTGAGGACTACACGCTGAACTTCGCCGGCGACCGCAGCAGCTGTCTGCAGAGCCACATGCTCGAGGTTTGCCCCCTCATTGCTACCGACAAGCCCAAGTTGGAGGTTCACTTCCTGGGTATCGGCATCCGCAAGCAGCAGACGGCCCGCCTTGTCTTCACCTCTAAGACAGGTCGTGGTATCAAGGCTACCGTTGTCGACCTCGGCAATCGCTTCCGCCTCATCTCGCAGGAGGTTGAGTGCATCGAGCCCAAGCCCATGCCCAAGCTGCCCGTGGCCTCTGCCCTGTGGGTTCCCCAGCCTTCGTTCGAGGTTGGTGCCGGCGCATGGATTCTGGCTGGTGGCACACACCACAGCGCCTTCTCCTACGACATCACCGAGGACTACTGGGCCGACTTCGCTGAGATGACCGGCATCGAATACGTCCGCATCAACAAGGAGACGAACATCGCCGACTTCCAGCAGACCCTCCGCAACAACGAGGTTTACTACATGCTGAACAAGGCACTGAAGTAAGCTGACTGACATTTTCAAAAAGGAGCACCCCCGCTCTACGCAGCGAGGGATGCTCCTTTTTACGTTACAACAGATAATAACACGTATTCGTGGCATAAATATACAAACTATTTGCGAAAGGACGGGAAGGATATCGGACATTTTCAGTAAATTAGGGACAAAAACGTTGCCGATGTCGGGGAAAAACTTTACATTTGTAGAGTATTAGCATTAACTTTAATAATAATCTTAATTACTATGACAGCAAAACAAGTTATCGAATCGGGCAAGGCTGTGCTCGGCATTGAGTTTGGCTCAACCCGTATTAAGGCAGTTCTCATCGACCCAGAGAACAAGCCCATTGCTCAGGGAAGCCACACGTGGGAGAACCAGTTGGTAGACGGATTGTGGACCTACTCTACCGAAGCCATTTGGTATGGCCTTCAGGATTGCTACGCCGACCTCAGGAAGAATGTGATGAAAGAATATGACTGCGAGATAGAGACGCTGGCCGCCATTGGTTTCAGTGCCATGATGCACGGCTACATGGCCTTCAACGAAAAGCAAGAGATTCTGGTGCCCTTCCGCACGTGGCGCAACACCAACACGGGCAGGGCCGCTGCCGAGCTGAGCAAGCTTTTCGTCTACAACATCCCCCTGCGCTGGAGCATATCGCACCTCTACGAAGCCATACTAAACAACGAGGAGCACGTGCCCAACATCAAGTATCTGACCACCCTGGCAGGCTATGTTCACTGGCAGGTTACGGGCCAGTTCGTATTGGGCGTTGGCGATGCCTCTGGCATGATTCCCGTCGACCCCGCCACAAAGACCTACGACGCCGAGATGGTTCGCAAGTTCGACGAGCTGATTGCTCCGCATGGTTTCTCGTGGAAGTTGCTCGACATACTGCCCAAGTCGCTGAATGCCGGTGAGAACGCTGGTTTCCTCACCCCCGAGGGTGCCTTCCGTCTCGACGTCAGCGGCCACCTGAAGCCTGGCATCCCCGTATGTCCTCCCGAGGGCGACGCAGGCACCGGTATGGTTGCAACAAATGCTGTTCGCCAGCGCACGGGCAACGTATCGGCCGGCACGTCGAGCTTCTCGATGATTGTCCTCGAGCGTCCTTTGTCGAAACCCTACGAGCCCATCGACCTGGTGACCACACCCGACGGCTCGCTCGTGGCTATGGTCCACTGCAACAACTGCACCAGCGACATCAACGCTTGGGTGAACATCTTCAGGGAGTACCAGCAGTTGCTTGGCGTGAAGCAAGACATGAGTGACCTCTACGGCACGCTGTTCAACATTGCAGCTCAGGGCGACCCCGACTGCGGTGGCGTTGTGTCGTACAACTACTTCTCGGGCGAGCCCGTTGCCGGACTGATGGACGGACGCCCCTTGGTCGTTCGCTCGGCCACCGACAAGTTCAACCTGGCCAACTTCATGCGTGCCCACCTCTACGGCGCAATCGGCGTATTGAAGCTGGGCAACGATATCCTGTTCAACGAGGAGCGCATCCGTGTGGACCGCATCATGGGTCATGGTGGCTACTTCACCACGCCTCAGGTGGGCCAGCGCATGCTTGCAGCAGCCCTCAACTCGCCCATCTCTGTCATGTCGACTGCGGGCGAAGGCGGTGCCTGGGGTATTGCCCTGCTGGCAGCCTACGTTGTGAACAACCCCGACAAGCTGTCGCTGGCCGACTATCTCGACCGCGTAGTCTTTGCCGGCAACACTGGCGTTGAGGTTCGCCCCACTCCCGAAGACGTGGCCGGCTTCAACCGCTACATCGAGAACTACAAGGCCGGTCTGCCCATCGAGAAGGCCGCTACGGAATGTAAGAAGTAACCCCTTTATCACCATCTGAGTTCCCATCCGCCCCAAGTCTCTAATAGCCTGGGGCGGATTTCTTTGTTTTCCTCCAGCCAAAGCAAAGCGTCGCGAGGGGCAT
>CALZQV010000124.1 GCA_945828295.1 uncultured Prevotellaceae bacterium
GCTGCTCAAGGAGTGGCAACTGATAAAATAAATAATAAAGCCCCGGCTCACGAGCCGGGGCTTTTTCTCTAATCTCTAATCCTTATTTAGGCTGCTTGCCGATGTAGGCGAGGATGCCGCCGTCGACATACAGGACGTGACCGTTTACGGCGTCGGAAGCATGGCTGGCCAGGAATACTGCGGGGCCACCCAGTTCCTCGGGATCGAGCCAACGGCCGGCGGGCGTCTTGGCGCAGATGAATGAGTCGAAGGGATGGCGGCTGCCGTCCGGCTGGCGCTCGCGTAAGGGAGCGGTCTGGGGCGTAGCAATGTAGCCCGGGCCGATGCCGTTGCATTGGATGTTGTATTCACCATACTCGGAGCAGATGTTGCGGGTGAGCATCTTCAGTCCGCCCTTGGCAGCAGCGTAGGCGCTCACGGTCTCGCGGCCCAACTCCGACATCATGGAGCAGATGTTGATGATCTTACCCTCGCGGCGCTCCATCATCTCGGGCAGCACGGCTGCACTGACGATATAGGGGGCAACGAGGTCGACGTCAATGACCTGCTGGAACTCCTGGCGCTTCATCTCGTGCATGGGGATGCGCTTGATGATGCCGGCGTTGTTCACCAGAATGTCAATCTGGCCCACTTCCTGATGAATCTTCTCTACCAGGGCCTTCACGGCTACCTCGTCGGTAACGTCGCATACGTAACCCTTCACGTTGGTGATGCCTGCCTCCTTGTAGTTCTGCAGACCACGCTCGAGGGCAGCCTCGTTGATGTCGTTGAAGATAATGTTTTTGATGCCTGCCCCAACAAATGCCTTGGCAATGTTGAACCCGATGCCGTAAGATGCGCCGGTAATCCATGCGTTCTTACCCTCAAGAGAAAAAGGATTGTTCATAATATAAAGTTTAATGGTTTAATGTGTTTAATGCTTTACTTGCTCACAAAGATATAAAAAAATCGTGGATAAAAGCACTTATCCACGATTTTTTGTCTGTTGTTTGATGAAAGGTGGTTGGGCTATCCGGTTTCGAACCAGAACTAAGACGACCAAAATGTCTTGTGCTACCATTACACCATAGCCCAATCCGGCAGCTGCCTGTGACCCGCAGCGAGGTTTGCGGATGCAAAGGTAGTAATAAAAGTTGAAAGTTAAAAGTTGTAAGTTGAAAATTTGTTGAAATAAACTAAAAACTGTATCTTTGCGATACTTTATATACTTATACTTTATAGATAGAGACATGGTAAAACACACAGAGAAACTCTTCTCTGACTTCACTGCGCCCTCGCGTCAGGAATGGCGTGACAAGATTGAGGTTGACCTCAAGGGTGCTGATTATCAGAAGAAGATGGTTTGGAGAACCAACGAAGGTTTCTCCATGGAACCGTTCTACAGGAAGGAGGACGTAGACAAATTGCCCCTCGTCAATGCCCTGCCCGGCGAGTTCCCGTTTGTGAGAGGTAACAAGAAGGCCGACAACCAGTGGTACGTGCGCCAGAACATCGTGGCCGACGACCCCAAGGAGGCCAATCAGAAGGCACTCGACATCCTGAACCGCGGTGTGAACTCACTGGGATTCCGCATCCCCGGCGAGAAGGTGTCGAAGGAGTTCATCGAGACACTGCTCGACGGCATCCTGCTCGACTGCGTTGAAGTGAGCTACCGCACCTGCCAGCGCCACGTCGTGGAGCTGACCGACATTCTGCTGGACTACTTCCAGGAGAAGGGTTACAAGAAGGCCGCCCTGGTTGGTGGCATCGGTTTCGACCCCATCGAGCGCATGCTCATGAAGGGCAAGGACACCACAATGCTGCTGCCCCAGATGCCCGTGCTCGTGGAGAAACTGAAGGATTATCCCGGACTGCGTTGCGTGATGGTGCACAGCGACCTGCTCTGCAACTCCGGCGCCTATGTCTATCAGGAACTGGGCTACGCCCTGGCCTGGGGTAAAGAATACCTCGACGAGATGGTAGAGGCTGGCGTGCCCGTCGACCTGGCCGCCAAGAAAATCAAGTTCTACATGGGCATCGGCGGCAACTACTTCATGGAGATTGCCAAGTTCCGTGCCGCTCGCATGCTGTGGGCACAGATTGTGAAGCAGTACGAGCCCAAGTGCGATTGCGCTTGCCAGATGGTTGTCAATGCGTCCACAACGACGTACAACCAAACTGTCTTTGATTCTTATGTAAATATGCTGCGCTCGCAGACCGAGGCCATGTCGGCCGCCCTGGCTGGCATCCACTCGATGGTTGTCACCCCGTTCGATGCGCCCTATGAGGTGCCCACCGACTTCGCCGAGCGCATTGCCCGCAACCAGCAGCTGCTGCTGAAGGAAGAGTGCCACTTCGACAAGATTGTCGATGTCAGTGGCGGCTCATACTTCGTTGAAGAACTCACCACGGCCATTGCCAAGGAGGGTTGGAAGCTGTTCCTCGCCGTTGAGGAGGAGGGTGGCTTCCTGGCTGCCGTCAAGGCTGGCACTATCCAGCAGGCCCTGAACGACACCGACAAGGCTCGTCACGCCAACGCCGGCAAGCGCAAGGAGTTCCTGCTGGGTACCAACCAATTCCCCAACTTCACAGAGAAGAGCGAAGGCAAGGAACCCCTGTCTTGCAACTGCACCTGCAAGCACTCTGGCGACGCCGATGTGCCTGCCCTGCACACCAGTCGCCTGGCCTCGGACTTCGAGACCCTGCGCCTGACCACCGAGAAGGCCAAGAAGGTGCCCGTAGCCTTCATGCTCACCATCGGTAACCTGGCCATGCGTCAGGCTCGTGCCCAGTTCTCGTGCAACTTCCTCGCTGCCGCCGGCTATAAGGTTATCGACAACCTGGGCTTCAAGACTGTTGAGGAGGGTGTCGACAAGGCAGTGGAGGCCGGTGCCGACATCGTGGTGCTCTGCTCCAGCGACGACGAATACGCCGAGTACGCCATCCCCGCTTTCAAGTATCTCGATGGCCGCGCTATGTTCGTAGTAGCTGGCGCTCCCGCTTGCTCGGAAGACTTGAAGGCTGCCGGCATCGAGAACTTCATCCACGTACGTGTCGACCAGTTGAAGACACTGCAAGAGTATAACGCTAAACTTGGTATTTAATCATGAAAAAGAATTTCAAAGACATCGATATCTTTGCTGGGATTGAAGCCAAGAATGGCCTTGACTGGCAAAAGGAGAATGGAATCTCTGCCAACTGGAAGACGCCTGAGCAGATCGACATTCAGCCCGTTTACACGAAAGAAGACCTCGAAGGCATGGAGCATCTGGACTTTGTCGCCGGTATTCCTCCCTTCCTGCGTGGCCCGTATAGTATGATGTACCCCTTCCGCCCGTGGACCATCCGTCAGTATGCCGGTTTCTCTACGGCCGAGGAGTCGAACGCCTTCTACCGCCGCAACCTGGCTTCGGGTCAGAAGGGCCTCAGCGTGGCCTTCGACCTGCCCACCCACCGCGGCTACGACCCCGACAATGCCCGTGTCGTAGGCGACGTCGGTAAGGCTGGTGTGAGCATCTGCTCGCTGGAGAACATGAAGGTGCTCTTCGACGGCATACCCTTGAACAAGATGTCCGTGTCCATGACCATGAACGGCGCCGTGCTGCCCGTGCTGGCCTTCTACATCAACGCCGG
>CALZQV010000125.1 GCA_945828295.1 uncultured Prevotellaceae bacterium
CACGCGTAGCAGGATCGAAAGGCTTAAACAATGTGTTGTCGAAAATATCGGCAATCAGAATACCATAGATGACAAGTACTATGTTATTGCCCACCAACATCGTTGACACAAAACCATTAGGGTGACGATAAAAGAACGAGATAAGCCTTTGCGAAATGCCGTTTTTCTCCTTATCCATCTCCGCCAACATTCTGTTGCTGGAAACGAAAGCAATCTCCATGCCCGAGAAAAAGGCACTGAAGACCATCGTTACAAGGATTTCTATAATCAGTGATATATCAACTGTCTGTTCCAAAATAGTAGCGTTAGAATTATATTGTTACGATACAGCCATTTATTATGATTGCCCCTTAAAAGGGATTTCTTTGTTAAGCCACGCCAATTAATTGTTGCGATATGGCAACATCTGTCCACGCTGCTTCATCAACAAGGAATCCTGCGACTTTCGAGCCGAGTCGGTAGTCGACTGCCCTGAGCCACCAACGTCTTCCCTGTCGAACGAACCCTTAGAGTTTGACACATAGTACTTAGACATCCTTTCATCAGAGCGGAAATAGGTACCCTGTAACGTGCGTTCTGGAGTGACAAGACGCGAGAAGGTATAAGAATACAATTCCTGCCTAATTTCATCCCAAAACAACTGCTCACTGGAAAAGCGCAAGCCATCCTTAGTCAATATGCGCACACGAGAGCGAAGCTCCCAAAGCCTCTGCTGATCATAATAATATGCCGTGTCGCACTGGATATAAGCCTCTACATGGAATTTCTCATCAAACTGTTCCAGGAAGAGTCCCTTGTCGAAATACCACCGAGAGGGCTTTTTGTTCTGATTGACTTCCCAGCGTTCGGTCACAATACGATACTTAATGACACCCGAATCGGAAATCAGCGTGTTAACTCCATAACTTACCATCATAGGCACAGAATCGCGATCACTAATCGCGCCCGCCGTATGCTCCACAGGTTGATCGCACGAGGTCAGCACAAACGACACCACCCATGGTAAAGCCAAGAGGCAAAACAATTTCTGTTTAAACAGTCCTCTCATCATGATTGCAGACAAACGATTACTTCACCTTCCACTTTGCGAACCAACGCTCATTGAACGTCAGGCCGACATTAATACGGAACGTATTGTCAGTAATGTAGTTCCTAGCTGTCTGTTGAACCCATTGGCAACTAATATTAAGGATGGAACGGTTATTCCACTTGTTGACAATCGGAAAGCCAAAACCAATGCTGGCACTCATTTCTTTGGGGCCATCCTGCCCATTAATAATATAATAAGGTGTGGCATATGACACTCCTGCACGATAATGAACACGCTGCAAGAACCTCATTCCATACTCTTGAGGGCATATCTCAGCACCCAGAGTAAACTTATGACGGTCTTTATAGAAGCCGGCTTTCATCGAATAATCGTTCATAGTAGCCCCCGATGTCTCATAAAAAGGTGTCTTTACACTGCCCCACTTCTGAAGAGTATAGTCAAGGCCCACCTTGATGGCATTGTTATGGTCATACATCAAGCCGGCTCCGTAAGTTGTCGGAAGTTCGAGTTCCAAATCAGCCTGTCCAACCTTTGGGAAACGGGTTGTGTCTGCAACGCCAGTCTGTGCATTGTTAGAAATAATCTCCATAGTAGGCTTACCACCAATCTTATGCCCCAAGCCATAAGTGAAACCCAATGTCAGTTGGTCCTTCTTTGTCAAACGGGCCGTATATTGCAATCCGAAATCGACCTTGTAGCTTCTCACATCAGCCATGTAGTTCTTGGTCAACGAGTTGGCGTAGCCATCGCTATAACTATTCACGACGGTCTTCGTGTACTCTCCGTAGATGTAACTTCCATTAACACCAACCGACAAACCTCTCACGGGTTGCCATCCAACACCAAGATAAACCTGATGGATGCCACCATTTCCACTATAGCTATTAGTAGCCACAGTGTTGTTATCGTCTCCCACCTTTTGAGTCAACGAATAAGAATAGCCCACATTCGTGAACGGAATCAATCCAAAGCTAACACCCACATGTTTGAAAGCCCTAAAGCCCGCGACAACATATTCAAAATCCGCATTTTGCGCGTTCTTCTTGTTGCCACCTTCCTTAAAGTTCGTCAACTGCCCGCTCAAACCAGCGTCAAAGATAAAAGTAAGGCTGTCTAATGCCGAATAAGAAGCCGGGTTGGAAAAGTTGATTTGGTTATGCTCATGAAAGCCGAGCCCCAATCCGTTCATTCCACGATTGAATCCTGCCGTCTGGTCGGATAATATGCCCAGTCCATACTGGCTATAGGGAGAATTTGTGCCACTTTGGGCATAAGCGCCACCACAGAACATGGCCATCACAACAGCTGCCGATATATGTTTTCTCTTCATAAAAAGTACGGATCAAGTCCTTTTTCTTTCACGTTATTTATAATTCAACTGCAAAAGTATTGAAAAAAAACGATATAAAAGCAGGTTAAGTGAAAATAATAAGGTATTTTTGCATCATGAAACGTTTCAAAGACTTTTTCATAACTATTTGTTTGGTCGTTTTAAGTTCGTTAACAACCTACGCACAAACGCAAGTCACCAACGAATCGGCGCGACAAACAGCAGCCGACGACATCACCATTAGCCTGCTCACTTGCTCGCCAGGAAGTCAGGTATGGAGTTTGTATGGGCACACCGCCATCCGTTTCCAAGACCCAGCCCACGACGTGGACTTGGCTATCAATTACGGCATGTTCAACTTCAACCAAAAGAATTTTATCGCTCGGTTTGTATTCGGGATTACCGACTACGAAATGGGCATCGAACCTTTTGCGTTTTTCCTGCAGGAATATGCACGTAATGGGCGTGGCGTAATTGGCCAACGCCTCAATCTAACAACAAAGGAAAAAGAAGCTATTGCCGATGCACTAAACAACAACTACAAGCCGGCGAACCGCGTTTACAGATACAATTATTTTTACGACAACTGCACCACCCGAGCACGCGACATTCTTGTCAACAACATAGACGGGCGTGTGACATATGACACCAACGACGCAGTATCCCCGTCCTATCGTCAGATGACACATCAATGGACGGGAAAACACCGATGGTCGCAAATGGGCAACGACCTGCTTTTAGGTGTTAAGGCAGACGCGCACACTACTCGCACGCAACAGCAATTTCTACCCGACACGCTTCGCAAAGACTTCGACCACGCCGTGATAGTAGCCCCCAATGGCACACACCGCCTATTGGTCGACTCCACCTACACTGTGCTGCAGCCTTACCCCTCCTATACAGATACGAGCAACGACATATGGGACGACATCAGTCCAATCATGATTTTCAGCACAATAGCACTGCTGATATTCGTGTTGGCATTGCTGGAACTCAAACGAAAAAAGCCATTTTGGTTTATCGACGCCACACTATTGACAACCGACGGATTGGCAGGTTTGATCTTGTTCGCCATGGTTTTTTCGCAACACCCTACAGTAAATCTCAACTTACAGATATTGCTCCTGAACCCATTGTCTATCATATTCGTCTATTCCATTATACGTCAGCAGATTAAAGGACTATGCCACTGGTATTGGAAAGTACTTTTAGCATGCTTGATTTTGTTCCT
>CALZQV010000126.1 GCA_945828295.1 uncultured Prevotellaceae bacterium
TACAAAGAATTCCCTTAATGAACAACAAAAATCAGCGTTTTCTTCATGAAAGGGGCACTATTCTTTATTCCCACTAGTGGTGACAACACAACCGAAAGGGCTTGACAACGTTCTTCGCAAGGCCCCAAAAAGTATGTTAACATAAATGGCAAAGTATCTAAAGATAAATGGCAAAGTATGTTTAGATACTTGGCAAGGTATGTTGAGAGGCTTTTTCCCGCCCCCTGTTCCCTATAAAAAATGACTTAGAGTTGGATGTGCATGCCTTCCTGGGCCAGTATGGTGTGGGGAAAGATGGCCTGGGCTTCCTGGAGCAGGAGGCTTTCGTCATCAATGCTGGCGCTGTAGTGGCCGATGCAAAGGCGGGCAACCTGGGCGGCCTGGGCAAGGCGTGCTGCCTGAGAGGCGGTGGAGTGGGCGTGCTGGCGTGCACGTGGTTCCATCTCATGTGGATAGGTGGCCTCATGATAGAGCAGCGTGACATTCTTGAGCATTGGAGCCAGAGATGGGGTGAAGAGTGTGTCGGAGCAATAAGCGAAACTGCGCGAGGGGTGGGCAGGGGTGGTGAGTTTTTCGTGTGGAAGGAAGGTGCCGTCGGGTGTGGTCCATCCGCTTCCGTTCTTGATGTTGTTGATTTGGCTGAAGGGAATCTGGAAGGCATCAATCATGTCGCGTCGGATGTGAGGCAACAGGGGCTTTTCACGAAACAGATAGCCACAGCAGGGCACTCTGTGGCGCAGGGGGAGTGTCCATACTTCCAGGCTGCGGTCCTCGTGTATCAGCTGATGGGAGGTGGTGTCGACGGGATGGAACAGCAGTCTGTAGCCCAGGTATTCGCAGTAGTGCCGTTCTACCAGTTCCAGCAGGGGCCTTACCTCTTCGGGGGCATGGATGTGGAGATCGGCGGTGCGTCCCATCAGTGCCATGGTGCATACGAGTCCGGGAAGGCCGAATACATGGTCGCCATGGTTGTGGCTGATGAACACGTGGCCCAGCCTGTTCATGCTGAGCCTGCTGCGTGTGAAGGCCACTTGGGTGCCTTCTCCGCAGTCGATCATGAACAACTTGCCTCTGCAGTCCAGTACTTGGCTGGATGGGTTGTGCTTGTGTGTGGGACGGGCCGAACCGCATCCCAGGATGTGAAGAGTGAGTGGTTCCATGCGTGCTGGGGAATGTGAAACGAAAGGTAATACGGAAGCCCGCATTTTTGGTGCGGGCTTCCGTGAATGATATGCTTCGCTATAAATAAGCGTGGGTGGAAGGGAGCAGTCTCTTACTCGCCCTTCTGCATCTTTGCCTTCAGGGCTGCCAAAGCATCCAGGTCGCCCAGTGTGGTGCTGGCTGCCTGATTCTGGATAACGGGAGCCTCTTCCTTCTGGCGCTTGGGCGCGTTCTGGCGAGCAGCCTTCTTGGCCTCGCGGGCCTCTGCACGCTGTGCATCCTCGTAGATGCGGCTGTGAGAGAGGATGATGCGCTTGCTCTCCTTGTTGAATTCGATTACCTTGAACTGGAGCTTTTCGCCCAGCTGTGCCTGGCTGCCGTCTTCCTTCACAAGGTGCTTGGGAGTGGCAAAGCCTTCTACACCGTATTCCAGCTGTACCACAGCACCCTTGTCGAGCAGTTCGGTGATGGTGCCTTCGTGGATGCTGTCCTGAGAGAAGACAGTCTCGAATACATCCCAGGGATTCTCCTCGAGCTGCTTGTGACCCAGGGACAGACGACGGTTGTTCTTGTCGATTTCCAGTACAACCACGTCAATCTGTGCGCCAATCTGGGTGAATTCGCTGGGGTGCTTAACCTTCTTGGTCCAGCTGAGGTCGCTGATGTGGATGAGGCCATCCACGCCTTCCTCAATTTCAACAAACACACCGAAGTTGGTGAAGTTGCGCACCTTGGCCACATGCTTGCTGCCCACGGGGTACTTTTCTTCGATGGTCTCCCAGGGATCGTCCTTGAGCTGCTTGATGCCCAGCGACATCTTGCGCTCCTCGCGGTCGAGCGTGAGGATGACAGCTTCCACTTCGTCGCCCACCTTCATGAAGTCCTGTGCGCTGCGCAGATGCTGGCTCCAGCTCATTTCAGATACATGGATGAGACCCTCTACGCCGGGAGCGATTTCGATGAATGCTCCGTAGTCGGCCATAACGACAACCTTGCCATGTACGTGGTCGCCCACCTTGAGGTTGGGGTCCAGAGCATCCCAGGGATGGGGAGTGAGCTGCTTCAGACCCAGGGCAATGCGCTTCTTCTCGTTGTCGAAGTCGAGGATAACCACGTTGATTTTCTCGTCGAGGGTAACCACCTCGTTAGGATCGCTCACGCGGCCCCAGCTGAGGTCGGTAATGTGGATGAGACCGTCCACACCGCCCAGGTCGATGAATACACCGTAGGAGGTGATGTTCTTGACGGTACCTTCGAGCACCTGACCTTTCTCCAGCTTGGAGATGATCTCCTTCTTCTGCTGTTCCAGCTCGGCCTCGATGAGAGCCTTGTGGCTGACCACAACGTTCTTGTAGTCCTGATTGATCTTGACAATCTTGAACTCCATGGTCTTGCCCACGAAAATATCGTAGTCGCGGATGGGCTTCACGTCGATCTGTGAACCGGGGAGGAATGCCTCGATGCCGAATACGTCCACAATCATGCCGCCCTTGGTGCGGCACTTCACGTAGCCCTTGATAATCTCTTCGTTCTCCAGTGCCTGGTTGACACGGTCCCAAGAACGGCTTGCGCGTGCTTTCTTGTGAGAAAGGATGAGCTGGCCCTTCTTGTCTTCCTGATTTTCGATGTAAACCTCCACGGTGTCACCTACCTTCAGGTCGGGGTTGTAGCGGAATTCGCTGGTGGGGATGATGCCATCGCTCTTGTAGCCGATGTTTACCACTACCTCGCGCTTGTTGATTGCGATTACGGTTCCGTCTACCACGTCGTGGTCATTTACATTGTTGAGGCTACCTGCGTATGCCTCTTCCTGAGCCTCGCGGCTCACGTCGGTTTTTACGTCGCCACTCTCGTATGCTTCCCAGTCGAAGTCTTCGATAGGAGCGACATTCTTGAAATCTGCCATACAGATAATTAAAGGGTTAATAAATTAGGTTAATAAACTCGCTGCAAAGGTATGGCATTTTCACGAAACGGACAAGCCTTTTAGCGAAAATATTCATTATCAGCCCTTTTTTTAGCCCTTTTCTGCCGGTTCCTGCTCGTAGGCCTGCTCGTGCACGCCCGCAACGGCGCGTCCGCTGGGGTCGTTGGCTTCTTTCCAGGCAGCATCCCACTGCAGGGCAATGGCTGTGGAACAGGCCACGCTGGCCTCCTGGTTGACACACTTGGCTGCGCTGGCACTGGGGAAGTGTTCCTCGAAGATGCTGCGGTAGAAGTATTCCTCCTTGCAGAGGGGCGGGTTGATGGGGAAGCGTTCGGCTGCGTGGGCCATCTGTTCGTCGGTCACCTGTTCGCTGGTAATCTGCTTGAGGGTGTCAATCCAGCTGTAGCCCACACCGTCGGAGAACTGCTCCTTCTGCCTCCATGCCACGCTTTCGGGCAGCATGTCGGCAAAGGCCTCGCGCAC
>CALZQV010000127.1 GCA_945828295.1 uncultured Prevotellaceae bacterium
CAGTGCACTGCGAGGACGGATGCAGTGCACTGCGAGGACGGATGCAGTGCACTGCGGGGGCGGTTGCAGTGCACTGCGTCTGAGATGGGTAAAACTGGCATCGAAATCGTATCATGCCATGAAATGATGGTAATCTTCCGCTGAGCCCATACTTGCCAACTATTAATTTGGCATGATTTCCCCTTTTTCAAGTTTATCCTACATATAGCCGAAAAACAGCCTCCGCATCACTGCGAGAGGCTGTCATAATGATTAAAGAGAGTATTCATGGATGGATGCTATGCTATAGGCTGACCTCTGGCACTACCTGACCATCAAGGAGGTTGATGATGCGCTGAGCATAACCGGCATCTCGCTCAGAGTGGGTTACCATCAGGACGGTAGTACCTTCCTGGTTCAGTTGGGTCAGGAGTTGCATCACTTCGAGTCCGTTCTTTGAGTCGAGGTTACCTGTGGGTTCGTCGGCGAGGATGAGCTTGGGATTCATCACCACGGCACGCGCGATAGCCACACGTTGCTGCTGACCACCGGAAAGTTGCTGGGGGAAATGACGGGCACGATGCGAGATGGCCATGCGGCGAAGCATCTCCTCCACACGCTGCTTGCGCTCCTTCTTGGGTACGCCGAGATAGGTCAGAGGCAGTTCCACATTCTCTTCCACGTTCAGTTCGTCGAGTAGGTTGAAAGTCTGGAACACGAAGCCTATCTGTCCCTTGCGAACCTTCGTGCGCTGGCTCTCCTTCAACAAACTTACGTCCAGACCATCGAGCAGATAAGTGCCGCTGGTGGGATTGTCGAGTAAGCCCAATATATTTAATAAGGTAGACTTGCCACAGCCGCTTGGCCCCATGATGGCCACGAACTCACCTTCCCTTACTTCGAGCGATACGCCGCCCAATGCTACGGTCTCCACCTCTTCAGTGCGGAACACTTTCTGAATGTTTTCTAACTTAATCATATTCTTGAATTTTTATAATTATTCGGCCTTGATACTGTTAATGGGATTATCGTTAGCGGTGCGCCAGCTCTGGATGATGACAGTCAGGAGGGTGACGGTGCCAACGGCGAGAAGGGCCAGCGGGAAGAGCCACCAATAGATGGGTGTGCGCTCGGCAAAGGACTTGAGCCACTCACGGCCGATATAGTAGGCAAGAGGGGCGGCAATGATGAAACTGCCGATGAGTAGCCACACATAGCGTCGGTAGAGCATCATCAGAATTTCGCCCGTAGAGGAGCCGAACACCTTGCGGATGCCAATTTCCTTGCGACGATACTCCGTCTCAAACATCGTGAGGCAGAACACTCCGATGAGGGTGATAACGAGGCAGATGGCAGCAAACCACAGCACCTGGCGGATGAAGCGGAACTCCTCCTGATAGAGATTCTCCAACAGTTCATCGAGGAACTTTACTTCTACCTCTTCGCCGCTGCCTATGGCTGTGAGCCGTTGGCTGACCTGCCGTCGCACAGCCAGTTTGTCTACACCGGCTGCCACGCGTATGTTCACTATTCCAAGCTGGTCGCCCCAGCCGCTATACTTCTCGCCAAAAATGACGAAGGCGACGGGCTCCTGTGTGCGGTCCCGACGAGTAGAGGCATAGCGGACGTTGTCGCACACGCCTACGACGGTCAGGTCGCCCTCCAGCAACGGCTTGTCCATCTCCACCCACGGCCACTGCCTGCGGGCGGCCTCGTTGATGATATAGACGTCCCCGTCGTGCTCGTTGAAGTCGCGGCCTTCGATAACCTTGATGCCCATCGTGCGCAGGTAGTGGTAATCTACGGGCATGCTGGTAAAGGTGATTTTGTGGTCATCGTCGCTGCGTCCCCAGCCCATATATTCTTCCTGTGAGCCCAGCACGAAGCGTGAGAAGCTGACATCATCAATGCCACCAATCTGCATCAGTTCTGTGCGTATGGCGTCTTTTTTATGCATCAGTTCGTTAGAGAGCTGGGCATAGAGCACCTCGTCCTTCGCAAAGCTGTAGTCGGAGTGGTAGATGAAACGGCTCTGCAGGAGAAGGATGCCGATGTAGGTGACCATAAAGAGGGCAATGCCGATTTGCAGGCAGACGAGTGCCGTGCGTAGTTGCCTTCCTTTTGGTGTAAGACCGAAGGAACCCTTGAGCGCGAGTGCGGGCTGGAACGAGGTGGCGAAAAAGGCGGGATAGGTGCCGGCAGCGATGCCTGCCGCAATCGCTATCAAGGCGGTAAAAGCCGCGAGCCAGGGGTGGGCGGAAAGGCTGAGGTCGCCCAGTAGCAGTTCCGTCTGTTGCCGCGATACAGCGACACACAAGACAAAGGCTATGACACAAGCCAGCAAAGACGTGACAACAGCCTCGCCCACCAGCCCGAGACGCAGCTGCCACAGGCCCTCGCCCAAAACGCGGCGGGTGTTGATGCCCTTGATGCGCATGGGACTCTCGGCCAACACGAAATTGAGGAAGTTGATGGCAGCAATGACGATGATGAGCAGCGAGGCCAGCTCAAGGATGAAGAGCATGGCGGGGTTGCCCTTGTCGTCGGAGCTTACGCCGGAGAAGTAAGCGTCGCGAATAGGAGTCAGGCGGAACTCAAAGCCGAAGTTGGCGTCAAACTTTGCTTTGATGTCTGCCTCCTGATTCTCATCATACTCGCCAGAAGCAACTATCCGCCCCCACTGCCAGCGCCACATCAGCTGGCGCATCTGTTCGGGGAAGTCTTTCAGCAGGGTGTCTACATTGACATTCTCGGCCAACTTCACGTAGAGGGTGAAGCACCACTCACCCCAATTGTCGAGATAGTCCTGGCTGGCGTAGTAGAGATTGTTCTTCATCGAGCAGTTGTCGGGGAAGTCCTCATAGACACCCTGCACTGTGATTGTGTCAGTTTCTGAGTAGAGCGGCTCGCCGGCCACGTTGACCCGCCCATAGACCTTGCGGGCCAGCGAGGCGGGGATGATGGCACTGCGCTCGCCGTAGTCGTCCCACGACAGGCGGCCGTCGAGGCAACGTGCGCCGACAGCCCCAAAGGGCGTCAGGTTGGTGCCCATGCAGAACTGCTCCACGGTGCTTTCGCCCACTAGTATATCCCTGCTGCCACCCCATGTGGCCAGTTCCGACACGGCTTCCACCTGCGGCATCTTGGCCACGAGGGCATGGATGGGGCGGCTGCAGTTGATGCTCCACTGCGCGTCGGGGTTCATTTTCGATTCCAGTCGGAAGACGCGCCCGCCGTCAGGTATGGAGGCGTTGTAAGAACGATTATAGACGATCTGCGTCATCAGCAGGTAAAAGGTCGCGAAGGACACCGTGAGGCCAACGAAGTTGAGTGTGGTTGCCGTCTTGAAGCAACGGACCATGAATAGCATGTTTCTGAATACGTTCATATTCTTGATGTTATTTGATTACTAAAACCTTATTATCCTTGAATGCCTCGTAGCCGCTGGTTACTACACGCTCGCCTGGCTCCAGATCG
>CALZQV010000128.1 GCA_945828295.1 uncultured Prevotellaceae bacterium
TCCTTGTTATCGTTGTACCCACGCTCAGAACGAGTGACACCCTGCTCTGTAAATTTCATTACCACGGGGTCACCTTGTGCCGACACTGGATTTATCAATGAAAAAACAAACAATAAAGACGCTATACGTTTCATCTCAATACTATTTATCAACTTTAACCTTAAACTCTGAAATAGAACTTACACTTATTGTGGACGACTATAGTTGGGGGCCTCACTTGTAATGGTCACATCATGAGGATGGCTTTCAAGGACGCCAGCGTTTGTGATGCGAACAAACTTGGCATGATGAAGAGCTTCGATGTTGGCTGCACCACAATAGCCCATGCCCGAGCGCAAGCCACCGATGAGCTGGTAAATAACCTCCTGAACAGTACCTTTGTAAGGCACGCGGCCCGCAATACCTTCGGGAACGAGTTTCTTAACATCCTTCACTCCCGATTGGAAGTAACGATCTTTCGAGCCGCACTCCATTGCCTCGAGAGAGCCCATGCCGCGATACGACTTAAACTTACGACCATTATAGATGATGGTGTCGCCCGGCGACTCCTCAGTTCCAGCGATAAGAGAACCAATCATAACAGAGTATCCGCCAGCGGCCAAAGCCTTCACGACATCACCCGAATAGCGAAGTCCGCCGTCGGCAATAAGAGGAACGCCGATACCTTTCAAAGCAGAAGCTACGTCATAGACCGCAGACAATTGAGGCACTCCAACACCAGCTACGACACGAGTCGTACAAATAGAACCTGGGCCGATACCAACTTTCACACCGTCGGCCCCAGCCTCAACAAGCGTACGCGCTGCCTCACCGGTGGCCACGTTGCCGACAACAATGTCCACCTGTGGGAAGTTGGCTTTTGCTTCGCGAAGTTTTTCGATAACAGACTTGGAATGGCCATGCGCCGTGTCGATAACAATGGCATCAACACCAGCCTCCACGAGTGCAGCTATGCGCTGAAGGGTATCGTTAGTAACACCGACACCAGCAGCCACACGCAGCCGACCTTTCTGGTCCTTGCAGGCCATGGGTTTATCCTTAGCCTTAGTAATATCCTTATACGTAATCAATCCAATGAGGTGATTCTCATCGTCAACCACGGGAAGCTTCTCAATTTTATTCTCCTGCAGTATTTGCGCAGCACCAAAGAGGTCTGTCTGCACATGAGTCGTCACCAGGTTTTCGCTGGTCATTACCTCGTCGATGAGTCGACCCTGATTCAGTTCAAATCGCAAATCGCGGTTGGTTACGATACCCACCAAATGGTTCTCCTCGTCAACGACAGGAATACCACCGATATGATATTCGCCCATCAACTCAAGGGCATCAGCAACGGTACGGCCACGGCGAATGGTCACAGGGTCGTAAATCATACCGTTTTCTGCCCGCTTCACAATAGCCACTTGTCGAGCTTGTTCCTCGATAGGCATGTTCTTGTGAATTACGCCAATACCACCTTCACGAGCTATTGCTATAGCCATGGTAGCTTCGGTAACAGTATCCATAGCAGCTGAGATGAAGGGTATCTTCAGCTCAATGTTACGGGAAAACCTCGTCGTAAGGTCGACGGAACGGGGCAGTACCTCGCTATATGCGGGCACAAGCAGAACATCGTCATAGGTTAGTCCGTCCATGACAATGCGATCTTCTGTGAATGATGCCATAGTGAGTAAGGTTTAGAGTTGTTATTTGGGCGCGAAGATAACAAAAATCCGCGAAATAGGCAAAACTTAGCTATGCGAATTACGCGGATTTCATTGATTTCTATCTTTCTGGTTATTGGGGCTTCGGTCAATAGTAGACAATGGTACGTGTTTCTACGACCGTCCCACGCTTGCGTTTGGTCCAATTCCCTTGGGTGTCACGTGCCATTATGGTGCAAATGGTGACCTCAGGCTTGCCATTGGGGTCAAAGCCGCCACGACGGTCAATACGTATGACCTCACCCTCCAGACTACGTCGATAGGTCTCAATGTAACCGCCCTCCATATCCTCGCAGATGTGCATAGTGCGGATGTTGCCCTTGTCGTCATAGGTGAAACGATGGAAATACTCGCCGTACTGGTCGCGCTTGCCTTCAGAAAGTCGTCCCTGATCGTCGCGGTCAATGCCACCGGGGAAGACCTCCTGCATATTCATACCGTTCCACTCTGTCCAAATGCCCGATGGGTCGAAACGATAAGTCTCGGTCATCCCATTCAACGTCACGCGGCATTCACGTACATTACCTTTGAGGTCGAAAGTGGTGCGGTCGTCGGCCTCGGCTGTGAAGGATTCGATTTTTACATTATTGAACTGTAGCAAATAGCGCAACCCATCAATGCGCAAATCGACCTTGATGGCGAGCAGCTTATCCGTTGCAGCAGGAACATTCTTCACTGATGCAGTAGCCTTCAGCGGAATGCCACATGGTATGGTAAAACTTGAAACACCAGTACCGATATAAGCATCATATGCATTTCCTTCCTCGTCATAGGCTTTAATGTTAGTAACTTCCACCTTTACGTCCTGCTCCGACATTAACGTAAAGTGCTGCGTAGGCTCACCGTCACTACGCGAACATCCCTGGGTCTTAATATTTATCCAAGGGTAGTTAAGCACAGTCTCAGGATTATCGGAATTAGGTGCAGGTTCTTTTATAGCGACATTCATATTGGCATACGGGAAGTGCCCCCATGACGTTGCCAAACCGAGCGAAACCTTAGCCAGTTTCTTCTCCGTGGCGGGCACATTGCCCACGATAAGCACCACCTTTATGGGCAGCCCTGAGGGGAAGTTGATGCTGGCATATTCGGGATAGAGGCGGTCTCCCTTCTTTATCAACACACTATATTTCTCTCCATTACTACTGTAAGCATTTGTGGCCACAGGGTTCATCAAATCGAACCTTTTGTCCTGACCCTCGTTGTTTGTTATCATGTAGGTCACCCACACATGATAGCCCACTCGCTCCACCGATTTCATCTGCACAGTCACATTAGGTTTCTGTCCCCACATTGTTCCACATAGGAATAACGCCACAGAGAATAGCGTCAAATACATGAATCTTCTTGTCATAGCTTAATTTATTTATGGTTTATTTATGGTTTTTCCGTGAGATATTGCAAGATAGCCGTCTCTATTTGTCCTCTCCTCAGTTTGCCATTTCGGAATAGAACTTAATGCGCACCAGTCGAATATCATCTTCGTCATAGT
>CALZQV010000129.1 GCA_945828295.1 uncultured Prevotellaceae bacterium
CGGCGTCGCCATTGACGTAAAAGTCCATAATGTTGCCTTCGTCCTGCATGTTGTCGCTCCACTTGAACTCGAAGTCGAGCGGTTGGTCGGGGGTGAGGCCCAATGCTTCCCTCGGAAGACGCACTACGAGCTCGTTGTCGTGCAGGGCATAGCTTCCGATGCCGGCGTCCTTCCAGATCCATTTGTTCTGATAGCTCCGTTGGATGTACACCGACTTCTTCTTGGTGTTCGGACTGCGGTAGTTCACGATGAAGTCATAGCCTTGCCAGCCTGTGGTCTTGTTGCGATCGATGTCGATGAAGAGTATCATCCAATTGGCGTCGGTGGGCGAGGTCAGTTTCTGGTCGGTTCGTACGTAAAAATAGAGATGTCGGGCGTCGCGCGTGACGCGTGCTTCCACCAAGTCGTTGCGGCCCGAGTTGTTTACATAGCGGATACCGCAGCTACCCAGGCTGTTGCGGTGGCGGGTGTTGCCTTTGTAGGCGGTGTAAACGGGCTGAACCGTTTGCCACGAGGCCCAATCGCCGAGGCGCAAGGTTCGTGGCGGTGTGGGCGAGGCTTGTTGGGTGGTACCCTTGAACCGTCTGACGCGGTCGATGAGTTGCATGTAATAGACATCACCCTTGTCGCCCCAGCTTTTAACCGGTTCAATGTCGCGACTATGGTCGGCGTCGTATTCGTCGACGAAGGAATAAGGCTCACCCGTCCATGGAGAATCCTTGGGCGAGTATTTTCCGGCTATCCACTCGTTCCAACCGGTGATGAACACGGCTTGTGGGTCGAGCTCATAGGCCCGGTCCCACTGCTCGCTGAAGTTCCAGCCGTAGAGGTAACCGTCTTTGCGTGGGTCGTAGCCCTTTCTTTGGGAGAAACTCCGGGTGAAAGCGCCCGGTTTGTTGAAGGCACTGCAGTGACCTTTGGTCTCGGGACATGCGTTCTGGCTGACTCCTACCGTAACCAGTTCAAACGAACCGTCGGCGAGGCGGTTGTAGCCATGTTGCGGGTAGTTTTCGAGCCAGCCCCACTGGTGAGGGAAGGCCGGGTTAGGGCCGTTGACGTAGTCAGGTTGTGCGGGTCGGAAGGTAAAGAAGTCCGCAATGGCCCGGTCGACGGGGTCATCGGCCTTGAGATTGTTCGGATAAGCCATGATACAGGGTTTCCCGTCGCGCATATACCACAGACTGCGGTATTTCCCCGGTGGATAGAGTCGCTTGTACAGGTGGCGGAGGGAGGTTAGAGACCAGTCGCTGTAGCCGAAAGGCAGCATGAAGCCGATGCGGGGCACGTTGACGCCCTCACTCTGGGCCAAACTCCACACTTCGAGCAGGGAGTCGGTGCTGGCATCCCATGTAAGCGAACCGTTCGTACAGTCGAAGAAGACTGCATCGACCTTGGCGTCGGCCAGTAGCTCGGCATGTTTGCGCAGGACCCACTTGTCGGTGGTGCGATAATAGCCTAACAGAGGTTCATCCCAGAAGTAATAACCCGTGACGCCGTTGGCCCAGGCCGGATGCTCGGCGTCCAGGGCTGCTTCGGGATGGTTTTGCAGAATTTCCGTGTTGTTCTTGATGCGGGCGTCGACCATGTCTTCGCGTTCATGCCATGTCCAATAGAACATCAGCACTTCCTTCCGGCCCTTGCCGAGGTCGTCGTACCGTCCAAGAGTCCTTCCCAAGGCATCAGTTGCCGTCCAATGATCGCTGTTGACGTTGTTTTGTGCTGCTACAAAAGCAGTCTGGCCCGTCATGAGGGTCATGAGGGCCAGACACAGAGTATATAATCTTTTCATGATTGAGTTACTACCGGTGGAGTCGGGTGCAAAGTTAATGGTTCTGTTTGGTACAACCAAGGTTTTGCTTCGTTTAAATATCATTTTAGACCGTTTGAGGGTTGTTTTTTTACTAATTTTGTACGCGCTAAGCCGATGTTATGCGAAAAAAACGAATAATTCACCACTTTTTGTCCTTGTTGATAAAGCGAAGTCGCGCTCTGCTGCTTCCGCTCGGGGTGGTCCTGCTGTTATTGCTCACCTCGTCGCGAACTGATGGAGGCGGTGTGCGCGTTCGGTCGTGGACGGCGATGGGCAATTCGTTCACGCTACACTCTGTCACCGACTTCTGGTGGGGCTTGTGGGGCATGGCTGCCACCCATCGCGACAGTGATTACGTGCACGTGCTGCATCGCCTGATTACCGAGCAGCAGCAGTACGAGCCCGAGCTGGGCATTGCCAATATCGTGCAGTTCGAATATTCGCATGCGTCGCAGACGGTCAGGGCTTCCACCGTGAACAATCTGAGGGGCGACGAGCAGCTCGTCGTGCTGCGCATCGGTGAGTGTGCCGGCAGCTTGGCAACCTATACGACCGACCTTGAGCGGTTGGTCGACTCCCTGCGCGAGCGTGCCCCCGAAGCCGTGGTGGTCATCACCGGAACGTTCTGGCCCCATTACGAACGCAATGCCTGTCAGCGTGCGGCGGCCCTGTCGCGCCACTGTGTCTGGGTGCCCCTCGACGTGTTGTATGGAAATGACACGCATTCCTCGCTCGACACGCAGGTGATGGGCGATGATGGTGAGTGGCACCTGATTAAAGACGGTGGCAGCGTAGCCCAAAGCGTAGCCTTGCATGCCAATAACTTGGGTCACCGACGCATTGCCCAAGCCATTTTCGACTCGCTCCAGGCCTTTTATGCCCGGCCCGACGGTGTAGAAAGCCTTCGCACCGAGTCGTGGGAGGTCGTTCGCACCGAATACTTCGACCTACACGGTCGCGCCCTCCCCGGCCGCCCGGCCAAGGGACTCTGTATTCGCCGCGTTACCTACCGTGACGGCCGATGGGAAAGTTTCAAAGAGGTTCGTTGAAGCCTTTCTATACCTTATATAATATATAGGAGCTATCGGACAGGTGTAAATATGAACCGTATTCAGCCAAGATCATAATCGAACAGGTGTAAATATTAATCGTATTCAGCCACGACAATAATCGAACAAGTGTAGGGGCGTATCGCATACGCCCTCACGTGAGCGAATACGAAACCAACCACCAACCCAACAAACACCAAAAATCAACCGAACATGTGTAATGATTAATTGTATTTGGACATGACAATAAACGAATAGGTGTAGGGGCGTATCGCATACGCCCTGAAGTGGGCGAAAATGGAAACAACC
>CALZQV010000130.1 GCA_945828295.1 uncultured Prevotellaceae bacterium
GGCACAAGCTTTTGCTGCTGGTGTTTCCTTGAACACGCCTCCTGCTGGCCTCTATCGTCTGAAGAACGTTGCGACACAAAAGTATCTCACTGCAACAGCCCTTGCAACTGGTTACACAGACACAAATAAGTATGTATTTGCAAATGGCGACGCCAACAGCGCAGCCACCGTCATCCGACTCTTTGACAAGGACAGCGATGGACACCTTTATATGTACAACCAAGGCGCAGGCTTCAGTTGGGTAACCACTACCGATGACACTGGAAGTGGCAAAGTTGGTTGGATAACAACCGAAACCGACAAGTATGTCAACTGGTTCGCTGGAAAAGCTCCCGGTCAGATTGCATTTGCTCTCAGCTATGGAAATGGTACGGGTAGTTTTGCAGCTTACCTAAAGAAAGGCATCTACACTACAAATGCCAGCGATGAGGTAATTGCAGGTGACAATGAAACCGTAGATGCAGCCCAGTGGGTTGTTGAGCCTGCTACGAGCGTCACCGTCAACCTGCACAGCGACGGCGCTACCCCTGCGACCTATTATGCAACATTCTGTGCTCCGTTCAGCTACACCGTAAGCGGTGCTACGGCCTATACGCTGGCCGAGAGCGGCGACTATCTTGTGCCGACTCGTGTTGACGGTGAGGTGGCTGCCGGAACTCCTGTCCTGCTGAAGGGTACATCGGAAACCGCCACGCTGAACATCGGTACGGGTTATGCTGAAACGCCTGGCACGAGCGGTCTCATGGGTACCTATCTGGCCAAGACCATCAACGGTACAGCCGACTATGTATTGGGTATCAACGCCGGCGTCGTAGGCTTCTACCACTGGGATAGCAACAACCTGGCCGCCAACCGCGCTTACCTGGCCAGCACCACCAGCGTCAAGGGCTTTGCCATCAACTGGGACGGTGAGACCGACGGCATCAGCGCAGTCGACAACGGACAGTCCGCTAAGGGTGAGACCATCTACACCCTGAGCGGTCAGCGCGTGTCGAAGCCCACTCGCGGCCTCTACATCGTGAACGGGAAAAAGGTAGTGATTAAGTAACTCGTAACTAACACAAGATATGAAAAAGATATATTTAAAACCCACAGTAGAGACTGTAAGCATTAACCTGCAGCGCACCATCCTCGACGGCTCACTGCCCAAAAACGATGGTGTCACGGTGTCTGGCGGTTCGGGTGGCTGGACCAAGCAGAACAACGGCTGGGACGACATTTGGGACTCCGGCGACGAGGATGTCACCGACGAGAAGTGGTAAACGTTCCGCTCCCCACGTGGCGGGGCACGGCGCTATGCCAGTCCCACCGCAGACCGTGGCCCCACACGTGAGGGTCCGTAGCCACAAAACATTAGTTCGGCTATGTTTTATATAGGAATAGAGTATTTAATTAGTAGTTCGGAGAGCTGAGTTGTGCAACTCGGCTCTCTAAATATTTGCTCATTCGGGTAAAAAGTTGTAATTTAGCCGACGTAAAAAGAGAAAGCCAATATGAAACGCATATTATTTTCATTACTTCTGGTGTGGGCAGCCGTTGGCTCAGTGGGGGCGCAGCGTGTGCTGTCGCTCGACAGCTGCCGGGCCATGGCGCTGCAGGGCAACAAACAGCTGGCCAGCACCCGCCTGAGCCGCGACTTGGCCAGCGACGTCCGCAAGGCCGCCCGCACGAAGTACCTGCCCAAGGTTGAAGCCTTAGGCGGCTATTCGTACATGAGTCGCGAGGTGAAGCTGCTCAGCAACGACCAGAAGTCGGCCCTCGGTAATATGGGCACAAACGCGGTGACGAGCCTCACAACGTCGAGCTTTGGCCCACAGTTGGCCTCCATCCTCACCTCGCTGGGCCTGGACCCCGCAGCCGTGCTGCCTGCCGCCGCGGCGTCGCTCAACCAGACGGGGCAGGGCATTGTTGATGCCTTCCGCACCGACACCCGCTCGATGTGGGCCGGCACGGTGCTCGTGCGCCAACCCCTCTACATGGGAGGCGCCATACGCGCTGCCAACCGCATGGCCGACATCAGCTCCGACATGGCCGACACGCGCATCGAGCAGCAGACGCAGGACGTGCTCTACGACATCGAAAAAGCCTATTGGCTCGTGGTTTCGCTGAAGCAAAAGCAGCGCCTGGCCCAGAGTTTCCGCGACCTTGTGGTGAAGCTCGACGACGACGTTCAGAAGATGATTGCCGAGGGCGTGGCCACGCGAGCCGACGGACTGAAGGTCGACGTGCGCGTAAACGAAGCCGAGATGCAAATCACGCAGGTGGAGAACGGACTCAGCCTGTCGCGCATGCTCTTGTGCCAGTTGTGCGGAATGCCGCTCGACGAGAACTTCGTCCTGGCCGACGAGGAGGAGAACTCCGAGGGGCAGCGGGCGGCAATGGAGAATGGAGAATGGAGAATGGACAATGGAGCGCTCGGCCCACAGGGACGCTCGCAGAGCGAAGCGGGGCAGGATTTGGCAATGGGGGGCGAAGATGCCGGGGCAAGACCCGAACTGCGCCTCCTGGAGTCTGCCGTCGAACTGAGCCGGCAGACCGAGAAACTGGCCCTGGCGCCCTATCTGCCCCACGTGGGCGTTGTGGGCGGCTACACGTTCTCCAACCCCAACGTGTTCAACGGATTCGAAAAGAAAGTTGGTGGCGTATGGAACGTGGGCGTGATGGTTCACGTGCCCGTGTGGAACTGGATGGAAGGTAAATTCCGGGTGCGTGCGGCCCGCACGGCTACCCAGATGGCGCGCCTGACGCTGGATGAGGCTCGCGAGAAGATGGACCTTCAGGTGGCTCAGAGCCGCTTCAAGGTGGCTGAGGCCATGAAACGCGTGGCGCGCGCCACAAAGGACATTGAGAGCGCCCGCGAGAATCTGCGCTGTGCCGATGCCGGATTCCACGAGGGCGTGATGGATGCCACCACGGTGATGCAGGCACAGACGGCCTGGCAGCAGGCCGAGACGCAGCGCATCGATGCCGACATTGAGCTTCGCATGGCCCACACGGCCTTGCGCAAGGTGTTGGGGACGCTGAGGTGAGTGAGTTGGTGATTTAGTGATTTAGTGATTTGGTGATT
>CALZQV010000131.1 GCA_945828295.1 uncultured Prevotellaceae bacterium
GTGTCGCTTTCGATGTTGGCAGTGGCGCTCATTGCCCTGCTGGTTGTGGCTGGGTTGGCGCTCATGAGTTTCCTTGTAGCCAACCGTCGCCAGAAGAAGACCATTGCAGCGCTGGAGGAAAGCAATACCCTGAAGGCTCGCTTTGTTGAGAAGATATCGGCTCAGCTGATGCCCAGTTTGGACCGACTGGACGCGAAGAACCCTGAGGTGGGAGCATTGCAGCATTTTGTGGAACACGTGGAGTTGCTCGCCCGTTTGGAGAGTTGTGGCGACGACCCCGTTGAGCTGCAGGACACCAATATCCCCACTTTCTGCGAAAGCCTGATTCAGCAGGTGGAAAACGCGAAGGGGCTCACGCTGACGGTCAATGCGCCCAAGATGAATGTGCGAATCCATCGGGCTTACGTCGGCCATATCCTTTCCCACTTGCTTGCTAATGCCGCTAACTATGCTCCCGAGGGCGGACACGTTACGCTGGAGTTCAAGAAGCGTGGAGCCCATGCCCAGCAGTTCTTGGTGTCGAACACAGGGGCGCCTGTTGCGAAGGAGAAGCAGGAGGATATCTTCAAGCCCTTCCTTGAGGTGCGTGACCTGACGACGGGCGACGGGCTTGGATTGCCTATTTGCAGGCAGATGGCACGACGCATGGGTGGCGACTTGCATGTCGACCCGACTTTCGTGAAGGGAGCCCGTTTCGTGCTCGACCTTCGCGGGTGATTTTTTTTCGCTTTGGTTTATTTCTGGAAGAAGCGGCTGTAGACGACCTGCATCTTTATTTTCGTGTCGCCGCCGATGAGGCGTATGCTGTTGAGCGAGAGGTCATGTGTGACACTCACCTGGGTGTTCATGTTCACGCCGTTCTCCATTACTGTTGCGTTGCTGGTGACGACGGGGATGATGACCACCTTGTTCCAGTCGGGGTTCTCGCTTTGCCACTGTGTGTCCCACTCGCTCTCGCTGTATGGCGCGAGGCCTGCCTCCTGGCGCTCTTTGTTGCGCTGCTGCATGGCTTCGAGCTTCTCGTGCTTGCAGTAGGAAATCAGTCGGCAGATGTTGCCGAAGGTGTAGCTGTTGCTGGCGCTGGCGAATGAGGTTGTGTAGCTTGTTCGCCCGTCGGCCACGCGGTGGTCGAGGAAGAAGCTGTGCATGTCGGCCTTCCTGACCATGAGCAGTTCGCTGGGCGTTCCCAGTTGGTACTTGTCCTGCGGCTTGTTGTAGCGTGTGAGTGTGACGCTGGCCATGCTGAGACTGTCAGTGTTGTGTTCGTTGCTGAAGATGTCGTCGACGGGAAGGGTGATTTCCGTGCAGATGCCAGCGGGAGTCTTCAGGTAGGTGCACGTGTTGTCGGCCAGCAGGCTATCCAGGTTCTCGTTGTCGAAGTGTGTGCTTTGGATGACCTCGGGGGTTGCTGCAAAGCGGCTCATCGAGTTGTAGACGGTGTCTTCGTAGTAGACGTCGCCCATGCGGTAGTAGATGTTGAGTGCTCCCACGTGGACGGCCAGCAGTGTCCCTTTCCCGCCTGTGGCTTTGAAGTAGAGGCCTGGGAATACTTTGCGTATGAAGTGGTAGGCGTCGGCGAAGCTGTTGTCGTTGTTTTCGCGTGCCTCGTAGTATTTGTCCATGATGTGCTGTCCGATGCTGTTGGGCAGTGCGATGCGTATGTTCTGTGTGTATCCGCTGCTTTCGAGCGTTGCAGTGGGCACGTTGTAGTCGCGTGGCGTTACGATGCGCGATGCGATGGGCTTGGCACCTTCGGGCAGGAATCGGGTGAGGTCGATGTCAGTGTAGAAGACGGAATCCTCGCTCATGATTTTGCTTTGTTCCTGCGAGAGTTGGTATACTTCGAGTTTCATGGGGTTGTCAGGGTCGCCGTAGTATTTGTCGAAGTAGAGCCGCACTTCGCACGAGTCGCACTGCACGACACCGTGTGTGGGCACTCCGTCGACGTCGCCTATCATGAGTGATTTGCTGGGGAAGCGGTAGTCCTCGAGCGAGTAGAATTGTGCGGCAAAGTCGGCCGTGATGTCGAATCCTGTTTCGGGGTCGGTGATGCGTCCCACGTAGTTGAGCGTGCTGTTGGCCACGACGGAGTCCATCTTCACGGAGCGTGAGGTGAGCTCAAAGAGTTGTGTCGAGTATGTGAGTCCGTCGGTGCTGGGGAAAATGCCCAGGTCGGCTGTGCTGTCGTCGCATGCGGCCATGAGCAGCATGGCGTTGGCCATCAGTATGGTGTTTCTTATAATGTTGCGCATGATGGGGGGAGAGGGGAGTGTTTCGCGTTTTATTCGGGTTTTTCCGTCTTTCCTTCGCTCCAGATTTGGTCGAAGAAGGCAAGGAAGTCCTCGTTGCCAGGTGTCGGCGTGGCGAGGATGGGTTTGCCCAGCGAGTTGGCGTATTCCACGAGCTCGGCTGGCGGGTTGGGCGAGTCGAAGGTCACGGCGTCGGCAAATTTGATGGCCAGCTTGTGGAGGTCGGCGGGAGTGAATGTGCCGTCGAAGTCTTCGACGCAGCTGGCGTCAGCGTTGCGGTAGGCGATGAGTCTGCCCAGCTGTTCGTCGCAGTTGAGGGTCAGCTTGTTGTCGGTCACGGTGTAGACCACGCGGCAGTCGCGGAAGCAGGGCTCCTCTTCGTAGGCCGTCTTCAGGTAGAGCGGGGCGAAGGCCGACGTCCATCCCTGGCAGTGGACCACGTTGGGCGCCCAGCGCAGTTTCTTCACCGTCTCGAGCACGCTGCGCGAGTAGAAGACGGCGCGCTTGTAGTTGTCGGTGTATTCCTTGCCCTCGCGGTCGAGTTCGGCCAGTCGTTTGCCGAAGAATTCGTCTTCGTCGATGAAGTACACCTGCATCCTTGTGCCCACGATTGAGGCCACCTTGATGATGAGCTGGTAGTCGGTGTCGTCGACCACCATGTTCATGCCCGAGATGCGCTGGACGGGATGAAGCTGGTTGCGTCTTTCGTTGATGTTGCCCCACTTGGGCATGAAGACGCGCGCCTCGCGGTTGTTGTCGAGGGCAGCCATGGGTATTTCTCGCCCCAGTTTTGTGAGTTGCGATTCGGGTACGT
>CALZQV010000132.1 GCA_945828295.1 uncultured Prevotellaceae bacterium
TGTTGTAAATCACAGGTTTTCAAGGAACTTCAACAATGCCTGACGGTCGTCCTTGGGCATGCTCATGAAGAGCTTCTTCGAGGCCTCGCCCTCGCCGCCGTGCCACAGGATGGCTTCCTGGAGGTTGCGGGCTCGCCCGTCGTGCAGGAAATAGGTATGTCCGTTGACGCGCGACTGCAGTCCGATGCCCCAGAGCGGCGTCGTGCGCCACTCGTTGCCGCGGGCCAGTCCGCTCACGTAGTTGTCGTTAAGGCCCACGCCCATGATTTCCGATCCCATGTCGTGGAGCAGGTAGTCGCTGTAGGGGTGGATGGTCTGGTTGCCGAGCCAGGGCAGCTCGGTGCCGTTGAGCAGGGTTGCCCCGCGGGGGCGGGTGTGGAGTGTGGTGGTGTGGCACAGGTGGCACTTGGCCTCGAAGAACTTCTGCTGGCCGCGGTAGACCGTGCGGTTGTAGATGTTACGGCGGGCGGTCACGCTGAGGCAGTGGATATAGAGGTCAACGTCCTCCATGTCCTCCGTGCTCACGTCGAGCTGGTCGTAGCTGAGACCCATCATGCTGCCCTGCTGCATCTGGCTCTGGCCCTCACAGATTTCCTCGGGATAACGGCTGTTGGTGACACCCATGTCGCTGCTGAATCCCAGTTCCACGGTGAGGTCGGCATGCTGTGCCTTGTTGCCGCTCACGCCCAACTGGCGCACACCGCGCTCGGTGATGTAGTTGCAGCGGCCCGAGATGCCGTATTCGGGGTAGTTCGACTTGCGCGCCAGGGCCTCAATCTCGTCGCGGTCGAGGGCCATCATCTGGCCCATGCCCACGTGGCGAAGCGGAATGCGCACCGTGCAGAAGAGGTCCTCGGGGCGAATCTCCACGGAGTCCTTCTTCACGCCGTCCCATATCTTTTTGTACCAGTCGGTGATGGTGTACGTGGGGCAGGCCAGTTCGTAGGCCTCGCCGTCGGGGAAGTAGCCCGTCTCGTAGCGCCAGTCGACGCGCAGTTTGCCCTCGGCCGTCACGCCGTAGATGCTCTGGTCGTGAATCACTCGCCCGTAGTCGGGGAAGAAGGCTCCGTTCTTGCGAGTGACATAGACCAGCATCGAGGAGAAACCCGTGTCGCCCGAGCCGTACTCGCCCTTGCTGTTCAGCGTCCAGACGGCAGGCTGCGTGCGGCCGGCATTTCGGTGGCACGAACCACAACTGTAGCCCGCATAGACGGGGCCCAGGCCGCCACCATAGTCGGAACCCGAGGTTCTCACGTTGTCGTAGAGCTTGTCGCCGTTGCGGAAGCGAAGCAGGTTTTCGCCCGCCACCCAGTCGGCCTCGGTGTCGTAGGCGTAGCTCGACGAGAGGAAGTTTGTGCCCGTGCCGGCCGACTGCTCGTAGCCGTAGGGCACCTCGATGTCCTGCGACTCCATTCCGTCGTCGTTGCAGGCCGCCAAGGCAACCACTCCCAGCAAGGGCAGAAAACTCAGTTTCTTAATGGTCATTCTTAGTCTGTTTTTCTTATCGCCGACAAAGTAGGGGGTCATTGCCCCCTACTTTGTGCCTTGCGTTTGTATGTTTGTTATCCATTAAATCTGATGGCTCTTGAAGAGGCTTGCATAGCTCTTGCCACCCTTGTACGACGAGTTCCAGCTGTTATACAACGTGTTGGCATCGACCTTCAGCAGGCGGGCGCACTGCAGCATGTAGTTGCCCCAGCTGGCCTTGTTGGCCTCGGTCCACACGAGGTTGGCACTGCTGTTGTCCTCGGCAACGTCGCTCGTCGTGCGCTCCTTGCCGTTCTTGAAGATGAGGAACTCAAGGGTGTGGAATCCGCGCACGCCCTGAGCAGCCTCGATGGCATCGTCGTCATCCTCGTCGCTCCAGTTCAGCTCGTCGTAGTTACCGCTGGTCAGGATGTTGGCAATCTGGTCCTGGTCGAGGGGCCACGAGTCCATGTTGGGGTCGAGACCCAAGGCATCGACGGGGCCAAAGCCCAGGAATGCCTCACTGGCCTCCCAAGGCTCACGGGCGTCAATCCAGCACTTGGCCACCGACTTGAAGGCTTCGTCAGTGGGCGCAGCGTTGAACTTCTGCACCTCGGCATAGAACACGTCGGCATTCTCCGACAGCGTCTTATACGTGGGCAGCACCACAGCGTCGACATAGTTGGCAACGATGGGGTCGAGCACCTCGTTCGTGTTGATGTCGGGGTTGCGCTTGATGTATGACTTCACCTGGTCGATGACGTCGCACAGGTCGGCACACTTCTCCTGAGCCACCTCGGCCTCGGCGCAGTTGATGTTCTGGCAGAAGGGGTCGGGAATGGCCAGAATGGCATCGTAGGCAGCCTGGATGGCCGCTGTCATGCTTTGGTTCAGTTCGGCATCGCTCTCGGCTATCAACGAGGCCAGCGAAGCCTTTGCCTGGGTGCCGTCGAGGCTACCGAAATAGGCATTGCGAATGGAGAGGATGTTGTTGGAATAGTCCTGACGCGAACGCCAGCTGTACCACGACTCCACGGCATAGAGGGCCTTCGTGGTCTGACCAGCCAGGTAGAGAGACAGGGGGTCGCCAATCTTGGCCTCGCCAACCTCGTTGGCAATGTCATTGCAACCATCAAGCATCTGCTCCACGCAGGAAAGGGCTCCGCCGTCGTCGTCGGTCAGTTCGGGGCCGTCGTTATCGTCGTTACACGACCCAAAAGTGAACATACACAGTCCCATCAACAGGATAGATACAACAGAAAACATCTTTTTCATTTCTTTATTACTTATTAATTATATTATACTATGTTGCTTATTTCTTCGAGAACCAGCCCGTGTAGGCTATGGCTATGGCAAACTCGTTTTCGCGATTGCCCACACCGCCGCCAAACACACGCTGAGTGCCGATACGGCGCGTCGTGAAGTCGGCCTTCACCACAAGGTTGGGAAGGGCAA
>CALZQV010000133.1 GCA_945828295.1 uncultured Prevotellaceae bacterium
CCGTCAATGCGTCGACACTTTTCGGGTGATGTTTTCCTCCTTCCGTTGCGACGCTAATCTTCTGTCGTTGCGACGCTAATCTTCTGTCGGAGCGACGCTAATCTTTTGTCGTTGCGACGCTAATCTTTTGTCGGAGCGACGCTACGTATTCGTCAGAGCGACGCTACGTCTTCGTCAGAGCGTCGATAAAGCCTTTGTGGGGCAACATTTTAACATTCAGTGCGCCAATATTTGCTCTTGTGCGCAGAATTTAGTATCTTCGCAGCCGAATTATATATATGTACTATGCCTAAGATATCAGTTCGTGGCTACGAGATGCCAGAGTCGCCCATCCGCAAACTTGCTCCGTTGGCCTACGCAGCCAAGGAACGCGGGGTGCACGTCTATCACCTGAACATCGGTCAGCCCGACCTTCCCACGCCCAAGTCGGCACTCGCCGCCATTCGCAACATCGACCGCAAAATCCTGGAATACAGCCCCTCGCAGGGCTACCTGAGTTATCGCCGCAAGTTGGTCGACTATTATAAGAAGTATAATATCGACGTCACGCCCGACGACATCATTATCACCTCGGGCGGAAGCGAGGCGGTGCTCTTCTCCTTTATGGCCTGTCTGAACCCGGGCGACGAGATTATCGTGCCCGAGCCGGCCTATGCCAACTACATGGCCTTTGCCATATCGGCAGGCGCCGTCATACGCACCATCGCCACAACCATCGAGGAGGGATTCTCGCTGCCCAAGGTGGAGAAGTTCGAGGAACTCATTAACGAGCGCACGCGCGCTATCCTTATCTGTAACCCCAACAACCCCACGGGCTACCTTTACACACGCCGCGAGATGAACCAGATACGCGACCTCGTGAAGAAGTACGACCTCTACCTCTTCAGCGACGAGGTGTACCGCGAGTTCATCTACACGGGCAGCCCCTACATCTCCGCCTGCCACCTGCAGGGCATTGAGAACAACGTCGTGCTTATCGACTCTGTCTCGAAGCGCTATTCCGAGTGCGGCATCCGCATCGGAGCTCTCATCACTAAGAACAAAGAGGTAAGGCAGGCCGTGATGAAGTTCTGCCAGGCGCGCCTCAGTCCGCCACTCATCGGCCAAATCGCTGCCGAGGCCTCGCTCGACGAGCCCGAGGAATACAGCCGCGAGGTCTACGACGAATACGTCGAGCGCCGCAAGTGCCTCATCGACGGCCTGAATCGCATCCCCGGTGTCTATAGCCCCATCCCCATGGGTGCCTTCTACACGGTAGCTAAGTTGCCCGTCGACGATGCCGAGAAATTCTGTGCCTGGTGCCTTTCCGACTTCCAGTATGAGGGCGAAACCGTCATGATGGCTCCCGCAGCGGGCTTCTACACCACGCCGGGCGCCGGCCGCGACCAGGTGCGTCTGGCCTATGTCCTCAAGAAGAAAGACCTCAATCGCGCACTCTTCATCCTGCAGAAAGCACTCGAAGCATATCCCGGTACGAAGCGATGAATTTAGCATGGTTCATGGCCCGTCGTCTCTACGGACAGAGCGGGGTAGGGCATCGCGCCTCACGCACGGCCATCCTCATCGCCACCGCCGGCGTTACACTGGGGCTGGCCATCATGATAATTGCCATTTCCGTCGTCCTTGGGTTCAAGAGCGAGGTGCAAAATAAAGTTGTAGGCATCGGGGGCCACATCTCCATCCTCAACTACCAGACGCTCTACGCCAGCGAGGCACAGCCCATCGTCATAACCGACCGAATCATGCGCTCCGTCGCCGCCTTGCCCGAGGTTGCCCATGTCCAACGCTATTGCAGCAAGACGGGCATGCTGAAGACCGACGACAGTTTCCAGGGCATCCTGTTCCGCGGCATCGACAAGCGCTACGATCTCACCTTCCTGCGTAGCCAACTCGTCGAGGGAAGCATCGACGCCCCCTTCTCAGCCACAGAATCAAGCGGCCGAATTGTCATATCCCAGCAGCTTGCCCAGCAGCTTCACCTCGCTGTCGGCGACAAGGTGTTCGCCTATTTCTTCGACCAAAATCTTCGTGCGCGCCGCTTCACCGTAATCGCGATTTATGCCACACACCTCAATGAATACGACTCGCGCCTTGTCTTCTGCGACTACAAAACCATCCACCAGCTGCTTGGCTTCGAACCCGACCAGTCGAGTGGGGCAGAGATTGCTGTTCGCGATATGTCGCTGCTCCCCGAGGCTTCTGCACGTGTGTCGGCGCTCCTCGGTCATAAACAAGACCACTATGGTGCCAATTATACAGCTCCGACAATCAAAGACACGTATCCCCACATTTTTGCCTGGCTCGACCTTCTCGACGTCAACGTCGTCGTGATACTCATCCTCATGATTGCCGTCGCCGGGTTCACCACCATCAGTGGCCTACTCATCATAATCCTCGAGCGTACCCAGTTTATCGGTGTCCTCAAGGCGTTAGGTTCCGACAATCGTTCGCTTCGCCACATCTTCCTCTATTATGCCATCCTCATCGTCGGGCGAGGCATGATAGTTGGCAACATCCTGGGCATCGGTTTCTGCATTCTTCAAAATCGCTTCCACCTCGTAAGCCTCGATGCAGCCACCTATTATGTCGACGCCGTTCCCGTTCTCCTCTCCCCAACATGGGTCATCGTGGTCAATATCGTCGCCTTCCTCACATCGACATTGGCGCTCCTCTTACCCACACTCGTCATCTCGCACATCCACCCGGCTCGCAGCATCCGATTCGAGTAGATGCGATTTGCCTAAAAATAATTGGCAAAACATTTGGTGGGTTCAATTAAAAGTTATACCTTTGCATCGCATTTGAGATAAAGACCCCAGAAAGCGAGCGCCAGAGGACGCAAGAAGCAATGGAAGTTTGGGTGAGTGGCTGAAACCACCAGTTTGCTAAACTGACGTGCGGGTTACCGTAC
>CALZQV010000134.1 GCA_945828295.1 uncultured Prevotellaceae bacterium
TCTACGGTCTGCTCATCGGTTTCGTGGCAGTCTTGGTCCGTGTCCTCAATCCCGGTTATCCCGAGGGCATGATGCTCGCCATCCTGCTGATGAACCTGTTTGCTCCTCTGATCGACTACTGCTTCGTTCAGAGCAATATTAACAAGCGTGCAAAGCGTGCTAAATAATACAGAGTCATGGCAAAGAAATTTAAATGCAACATTTGTGGTCAGACATTCGAGGCAGACTCCATGCCTGACAAGTGCCCCATCTGTATGGCTGATGCTTCCCACATCGAGGAGGTGGTAGAGGCTGGCGCACAGCCCGCTGCCAAGAAGAAGGGCCTGGATACCAACAGCAACGTTTATACCATCCTCTATGCTGCCGTCATGGTGGTCATCGTGGCTTTCCTGCTGGCTTTCATAAGCTCGGCCCTGAAGCCTACCCAGGACGCCAATGTGGCACGCGACACGAAGAACCAAATCCTCACGAGCCTGAACATCTCCGGCCTGAAGGGCGACGCCATCGACAAGAAGTACGACGAGGTAATCACCGAGGAGCTTCAGGAGAAGGGTGGCAAGGTGTTCGTAGCCACGATTGACGGTGCCACCAAGTACGTGCTGCCCGTCAAGGGTCGCGGCCTTTGGGGCGGCCTTTGGGGCTACATCTCGATTGACGAGGACAAGCAACATGTCTTTGGTACCTACTTCGACCACGAGAGCGAAACCGCTGGCCTTGGTGCCCGCATCAAGGAGCGCTGGTTCCAGGAGCAGTTCAACGGCAAACCTATCTTCACCGATAACCCACAGCAAGTGGCCCTGACCGTCGTGAAGAAAGGCCAGTCGAAGGCTGAGACCGAAATCGACGGCGTTACTGGCGCCACGCTCACCTCTAACGGTGTGGCCAGTATGGTCACCGACGGCTTGCAGCAGTACATAGAGTTTCTTAACAAATAATCAAGGAGGACAAACGACATGGGAAAACTATTTTCTAAGGAGAATTGCGAAGTCTTTTCCAATCCTCTGAACCTTAACAACCCGATTGCAGTTCAAGTCCTTGGTATTTGTTCTGCATTGGCTGTAACCAGTCAGCTGGAGCCCGCCATCGTGATGGGTCTCTCAGTGACGGTCATCACAGCCTTCTCTAATGTAATCATTTCACTTATCCGTAAGTCCATCCCCAACCGCATCCGCATCATCGTTCAGCTGGTGGTTGTGGCTGCTTTGGTAACCATCGTGAGCCAGATACTGAAGGCTTTTGCCTACGACGTGAGCGTTCAGCTCTCCGTCTATGTCGGTCTGATTATCACGAACTGTATCCTGATGGGTCGCCTCGAGGCATTTGCCATGATGAACGGCCCTTGGGAGTCGTTCCTCGATGGTATAGGTAACGGCTTGGGCTACGCGCTCATCCTGGTTATCGTGGGCTTTGTTCGCGAGCTGCTGGGCTTCGGCACACTGCTGGGCTTCCAGATTGTGCCCGACTTCTGCTACGAGAACGGATATATGAACAACGGTATGATGACCATGCCCGCCATGAGCCTCATCATCGTTGGATGTGTAATCTGGGCACACCGCTCAATAAACAAGGAGGAGAAGTAATATGGAACACATGATTAGCCTATTCGTCCGCAGTATCTTTGTGGACAACATGATATTCGCGTTCTTCCTCGGTATGTGCTCATATCTGGCCGTATCGAAGACCGTGAAGACCTCTTTGGGACTGGGTGTCGCAGTAACCTTCGTGTTGCTCATCACCGTGCCTGTCGACTATGCCCTGCAGATGTACGTCCTCGGTCCTAATGCCCTCGTCGAGGGTGTTGACCTGACGTTCCTGGCCTTCATCCTCTTCATCGCCGTCATTGCCGGTATCGTGCAGTTGGTTGAGATGGTGGTCGAGCGCTTCAGCCCCTCGCTGTATGCCGCTCTGGGTATCTTCCTGCCCCTGATTGCCGTAAACTGCGCCATCATGGGTGCTTCGCTGTTCATGCAGCAGCGCGTGCAGATGGACCCCGAGACCAGCAGTCAGGCCATTGGCTCCTTCGGCGACGCCATTGCCTATGCCTTGGGTAGCGGTATCGGTTGGTTGCTGGCCATCGTTGGCCTGGCTGCCATCCGCGAGAAGATGGCTTACACCGACGTTCCCAAGCCCCTCCAGGGACTGGGCATCACGTTCATCACGGTGGGCCTGATGGCTATGGCCTTTATGTGTTTCAGTGGTCTTAACATCTAAAAGTAGGAGGAATATACAATGGATATGAATTTGATTTTGACAAGCATTGGCGTATTCCTTGGCATCATCCTTGTGTTGGTTGCCATCCTGCTTACGGCCAAGGCTTACCTGAGCCCCTCGGGTAATGTAACGATTACGATTAACGACAAGGACACCGTCTCCGTGCCCCAGGGCGCAAGCCTGCTCTCCACGCTGAGCCAGAAAGGCATCTTCCTTCCCTCGGCCTGTGGCGGTAAGGGTTCGTGCGGACAGTGCAAACTGCAAGTTCTTGAGGGCGGTGGCGACATACTCGACTCGGAGAAGGGCCACTTCACCCGCAAGCAGGTCAAGGACCATTGGCGTCTGGGTTGCCAGTGCAAAGTGAAGGGCGACCTCGGCATTAAGGTCGACGACAGCGTCATGGGCGTTAAGGAATGGGAGTGCACTGTTATTGGCAACAAGAACGTGGCTACCTTCATCAAGGAGTACAAGGTTGCTCTGCCTCCCGGCGAGCACATGGACTTCGAGCCCGGTTCGTATGCACAGATTAAGATTCCTGCATTCGACTGCATCGACTACGACAAGGACTTCGACAAGAGCCTCATCGGCGACACCTATCTGCCCGCATGGGAGAAGTTCGGGCTCTTCGGCCTCAAGTGCCAGAATCCCACGGCTACCATCCGTGCATACTCAATGG
>CALZQV010000135.1 GCA_945828295.1 uncultured Prevotellaceae bacterium
TTCGATTCTCTTTCCTGTACTACTTCTTGTCTATGTAAATATGTCAATGAACTTGCGCTTTTGAGAAGTAATTTTGTACTTGACCGTACATCTTTTTCTCATTTGCGAGTGCAAAGGTACGGACTTTTTCTGAACCCACCAAACATTCGAAGGACTTTTTTACAAGTATTTTTGCATCATTTTTCGCAACTCACTGAATGTCTGCACATAAAGGATTTAAAATATTTTCAGGAAAATTGCGACGACGGCGCAAAAACGTCGTTTTCCCGCGATTTCGGTGTTATCAGGCGGGGAGAGCGCCATTATATATAATATATGGAAAAACGTGCGCGGGCGCATGCGCGCATTGCATGGACGGAGCCTCGTCGACGCATGGATGGAGCCTCGTCGACGCATGGACGGAGCCTCGTCGATGCATGGACGGAGCCTCGTCGACGCATGGACGAAAACGCAACACCTCCATCAAGAGTTTCCAATCAACTATCGCAGAGACTGAAGCAGGCATCGAGATGCTCAGTCGCCTTCGTCCTCTCAACATGAAGAACTGGATCAGGAAGAAAAAATAAGGGTTTGCTTGGTCATGCGAAAGGGAAGTGCTACATTTGTGGCTGAAAGTTTCAAGACATGACACCACACAACCCCACGCCACACTTCCCAGCCTGCTTCGTGGAGCTCCCCGCGCACACCGAGGGGCGCAGGGCCACCTTCTACCTGGCCGCCGAGGAGTACATCGCCCAGGAACTGCCCCTCGACAGCTACTTCTTCACCTGGCAACTGCGGCCCACCGTCGTGATGGGGCGCAATCAGGTGGCCCACCAGGAAGTGGACCTGGACTTCTGCAAGCGGGAAGGCATCGACGTTGTCAGGCGGCGCAGCGGCGGCGGTGCCATCTTTGCCGACGAGCGGAACATCATGACCAGCCTCATCACCGAGGACGGCATGGTGGAAGCCCTTTTCCAGGAATATGCCCAGGCCGTCAGCGGCGTCCTGCGACAACTTGGTGCACCAACGGTTGTTTCCGGCCGTAACGACATCGTGCTGGAGGGAGGGGGAAAGGTGTGCGGCAACGCCTTCTACCACAAGCCCGGCCGCTCCATTGCGCACGGCACCATGCTCTACGACACCGACCCGCGACTGATGGAGGGAGCCCTGCACCCCGACGTGAGCAAACTCAAGCAGAAGGGCGTGAAGAGCGTGCGCAGCCGTATCGGTCTGCTGAAGGACTACCTGCCATTCGGCGTTGGCACGCTTCGGCAGGAGCTGCGCAAAAGGCTGTGCAACCGCACCATCAGCCTCACGGATGAAGACGTGCAGCAGATAGAACGACTGGAACAACGATACAACACGCCCGAATACTTCTACGGCAGCAGTGCCCGCGCCGACATCGTGCGTCGGGCGCGCATCGAGGGCTGCGGCGAGGTGGAGGTGCATTTTTCACTACAGGGCAGCATCATCAGCAGCGTGCGACTGCACGGCGACTTCTTCGACCTGGGCAACGCGGCCGAAGCCTTCAGCCAAGCCTTCGCCGGTCTCCCCTTCACGCCCGAAAGCCTGCGCCAAGCCATCGCGGAGCACCACCCCGAGCGCTCCATACGCGGCCTCTCCGAGGAAACACTCATACATCTCATCTCAAGCGAGTGATTGCGAAGAGCTTAATAGGCAACGAGGAGCAAGAAGATTTAGGGGATGCGCTGCACACACCACTTTGCCCGTTCTGTCATGTAGGGCATCAGCTTCTCGTACGGAACAACAAAGTGGAATACCCCAGCCGCAAAACAACTGATACCGTATGGCTGATACGAGAACACCATCCCATCCTCGCGCAAGCCAGGCTGCGGCAAATAGTATTCCCCTTCGTGGCCGAGAATATTGAGAAAGCACGTTCTTATGTCTTCCATACTTTCTGGCTTCTCCCAGTATCGGAAAACGGAATCTGCGGCCACCACCTTAAATAATTCCTCCGCAATCTCCACCTTCTTGTCAGGTGAGAACAGATAGTTCCAGTCAATCTCCACATCATGCACAGGGTCGAACGACACCAGATTCTCTGAATACTGTTCATGTAGCCCTCCCGTATACTCTGAGTGGAATATCTGATAAGACACAAATCGCTCATTGGAGATTCTTGCTCGCATAGACGTCTTATCAGAAAAACTATAGTGATATCCGTCTTCCCCCAAATCCTGTAACTCACTGTGTGCCTCGGCCAAGAACCAGTCGGCCTTGCTCGAGGCAATTTCAGCCCAGTTCTTCCCTTTTGGCCGTCCCACTCGCGTCTTTAGCCATGTGTCAATCCTCTGATGGTTCGGTACAATCGCTGTGGGATAGTCCACAAGGAAGCCATACGTATTTCCACAGAGTCCCACTACGTCCGCAAATTCCCTGGCATAGCGCCGGTAGCCAGACAGCACGTTCGCTGTGTCCGTCCACCAGACATCCCCCTCGGGCGGCAACGACGTCTCATCGAATTTCATTTCAGGCCACGAATCAGATTTCATCAGTTGACCAAACACGTTATAAACATAGGTCTTGCCTTGTTTCTTGCAGGTTATCTTATGATGTCTCCAATCTGTCAATTCCAATGTATCGAACTCACAGGGAATAATCACACCATAGCGGTCACGAAGTCCCCATAGCCAATGGTTGGCATCCTTCTCGTTGACGGTGAAAAACACACCCTTTCGAATTGAATAATCAGCGTAATTCCTATTGCGATGACCATCCAACGACGTATACACATTATAGCCGAGGGCTACATTTGGCAGCACGAAAGACACCATAAGAAACGTGCCGACAGTTGTCGTGAGACGCCGGCTCTTGGCATACATCCACACCGTCACCCCCAGCACCGTTGCATGGCTAATGGCAAGTCTTGCGATTCTCC
>CALZQV010000136.1 GCA_945828295.1 uncultured Prevotellaceae bacterium
TTGGGTGATTTGGTGATGGGGTGATTGGGTGATTTAGTGAGTTGGTGATTTAGTGATTTAGTGATTGGGGAATCGGGCGAGGCAGAGGGGACGGGAGGCGCGGAGGGGGCGGCAGGGGCCGTGGCGGGCTGGGCTACGTGGGTAGTGTAGCGCACCACCGTGAGCGCGGCAAACGTCGTGGCGCACAGGCCCAAATAAATCTTTTTCTTCAACCGTCTCATTCCACGTGCAAAGATACGCGAATTAATTAAGAATTAAAAATTAAGAATTAAAAATTATTTGTATATTTGCGTCGAAATTACAGCGATGATAGAAAAGCACATACTCATTGACGACGCAGACCCCGCCATCCTGTATGGCGTGAACAACGCGAATCTGCAGATAGTGAAGGCCCTTTTCCCGAAGTTGCGCATTGTGGCCCGTGGCAACGTCATGCGCATCATGGGCGACGAGGAGCTCACGACGGAGTTTGAGCAGGCCCTCGAGCGTATGCGCCACCACTGCCTGCAGTTCAACAGTCTGACGGAGGAAGACATACTGCACATCCTGCGTGGCGAGAAGACCAGCAAGGAAGGCGTGCAGGGCGTGATTACCTACAGCACCCAGGGCCGCCCCATCACGGCGCGCACCACCAACCAGCAGCGCCTCGTGGAGGCCTTCGAGAAGAGCGACATGGTGTTTGCCATCGGTCCCGCCGGAAGTGGTAAGACCTACACCAGCATCGCCCTGGCCGTGAGAGCCCTGAAACAGAAGGAGGTGAGGAAAATCATCCTGTCGCGCCCTGCCGTGGAGGCCGGCGAGAAACTGGGTTTCCTGCCCGGCGACATGAAGGACAAGATTGACCCCTATCTGCAACCGCTCTACGACGCACTGGAGGACATGATACCCGTGGCCAAACTGGCCGAGATGATGGAACAGAAAATCATCCAGATTGCCCCCCTGGCCTTCATGCGAGGGCGCACGCTGAACGATGCCGTGGTCATCCTCGACGAGGCTCAAAACACCACCATACCGCAGCTGAAGATGTTCCTGACCCGCATGGGCATGAACACAAAGATGGTCATCACCGGCGACACGTCGCAGGTGGACCTCCCCCACTCCACCCAGTCGGGCCTCATCCACGCCATGCACATCCTGCGCAACGTGAAGGGCATCTCGTTCATCGAGACCGACAAGAGCGACATCCTGCGCCACAGACTTGTTACCAAAATTGTTGAAGCATATGAAAGCACTAACGAGAACTGAGCTGAATCTGCCCGGGCAGAAGAGTGTGTACCACGGAAAGGTACGCGACGTGTATAACATCGGCGACGACCTGCTGGTCATGGTGGCAACCGACCGCATCTCGGCCTTCGACGTCATCCTGCCCAAGGGCATACCCTTCAAGGGACAGGTGCTGAACCAGATTGCCGCCTCGTTCCTCGACCAGACGGCCGACCTTGTCCCCAACTGGAAACTGGCCACCCCCGACCCCATGGTGACCGTGGGACTGAAGGCTGAGGGCTTCCGCGTGGAAATGATTATCCGCGGCTATCTGACGGGCTCGGCCTGGCGCGAATACAAACAGGGCTGCCGCGAGCTCTGTGGCGTGAAGCTTCCCGACGGCATGCGCGAGAACGAGCGCTTCCCCGAACCCATCATCACCCCCACCACCAAGGCTGAAGAGGGCCACGACGAGAACATCTCGGCCGAGGAAATCATCCGCCAGGGCCTGGTGAGCAAGGAGGACTGGGAGACGATGGTCAAATACACCCGCCTGCTCTTCCAGCGCGGCACCGAAATTGCAGCTAACAAGGGACTGATTCTCGTGGACACGAAATACGAGTTCGGCAAGCGCGACGGCAAAGTCATCCTCATCGACGAGATTCACACCCCCGACTCCTCGCGCTACTTCTATGCCGAGGGCTACGAGGAGCGCTTCCGCAAGGGAGAGCCTCAGCGCCAACTGTCGAAGGAGTTCGTGCGCCAGTGGCTCATCGAGCACAACTTCATGAACCAACCCGGGCAGGTGATGCCCGAAATCACCGACGAATACGCCCAGAGCGTGAGCGAGCGCTACATCGAGCTCTACGAGCACATCATCGGTCAGCGCTTCGAGCCCGCCGACAGTGAAGGCGACCTGCAGAAGCGCATCGAGCGGAACATCACCACATGGCTCACCAACAGGAAGTGATGGCAGCGCAGGACTACGAGGTACAACAAATAAAGCCCTACAACCAACAGGAAGGTAAGCGGACGCAGGTGGAGCGTATGTTCAACAAACTGGCTCCCACCTACGACAAGCTTAACCACACCCTGTCGCTGGGCATCGACCGCCGATGGCGCAACAAGGCCATCGACTCGCTCAAGCCCTTCCGCCCACAGCGCATCCTGGACATTGCCACCGGCACGGGCGACTTTGCCATCCTGGCTGCCGAACGCCTGAAACCACAGAACGTAGTAGGCGCCGACATCAGCGAAGAGATGATGGAGGTGGGCCGGCAGAAGGTGGCGGCACGGGGCCTGGATAAGACGATTTGCTTCAAACACGAGGACTGCATGAAACTGTCGTTTGCCGACGACACGTTCGACGCCGTAACCGTCTCCTACGGAGCACGGAACTTTGAGGACCTCGACCGCGGACTGAAAGAGATTCATCGTGTCATTAAGTCCGGCGGCCACCTGCTGCTTGTGGAGCTTTCCGCCCCCAAGAGTTTCCCCATGAAACAGCTGTTCTGGCTCTATTCGCATGTGGCCATCCCCACCATCGGATGGTTCTTTAGCCGCGACGCCAAGGCCTACCAATACCTCACTGACAGCGTGCATGCCTTTCCCCAGGGCGAGGTGATGGAGCAGGTGCTCAGGAAGGCTGGGTTCGAGGGTGTGGAGTGGAAGCG
>CALZQV010000137.1 GCA_945828295.1 uncultured Prevotellaceae bacterium
TTTTTCTCACATGCGGGAGACAACTACGCAGTAGGAAACATTGAGGTAGGTAACACGAAGATTGTAGCAGACTACATCACAGAAGTGACAGGTGCAGAGCAGTTTGAAATCGTTACCCACAAGTACGACGGCATGGCTTATACACCACTCATCAATCTGGCAAAGGAAGAAGTTAAAAACGGTGAGTTGCCTGAATATGAAGGCGACATCGACCTAAATAAATATGACACTGTGTTTATCGGTGGCCCCGTATGGTGGGGCACTTATCCTCAAGTAATGTTTACCTTCTTCAAGAAGCATGTTAATGACCTGAAGGGCAAGACCGTCATTCCTTTTACCACTCACGAAGGTTCTGGATTGGCCAACTGTGTAGAGGATGTGAAGGATGCATTCCCTGGTGCAGATGTTACAAAGGGATTCAGCATCTATGGTCACGAAGTGCGTACGGAAAAGAAAAAGGTCGAGAAGTGGTTGAATGGTTTAGGATATTAACGACGAATAATATGGAATACATAAAACTATACAATGGTGTTCAGATGCCGATATTGGGCTACGGTGTGTTTCTCGTAAACCCTGAAGAGTGTGAGCGTTGCGTGAGTGATGCATTAAGTGTAGGCTATCGCCTGATTGATACTGCACAGGCCTACCAGAATGAGGAGGGCGTTGGCAATGCCTGGCACAAGAGTGGCATCAAGCGCGAAGATTTGTTCCTTGTAACAAAGGTCTGGATATCAAATGCTGGTGAAGAACAGGCTGCTAAGAGCATCGATGAGAGTCTGCGTAAGTTGCAGACGGAGTAAATTGATTTGTTCTCATCCATCAGGCCTACAGCGACGTGTTCGGCACATGGCGGGCTATGGAGAAGGGGTTAAGTGAGGGCAGAATCATGCTTGCATGAATTCCGCCGAGCGTGAGTATGTTCGACGAAGTCAAAATTACGGATAATAAAAAAACAACTATGTTAGGAAATTTTTCTTATTACAACCCAACCAAACTGTATTTTGGTGATGAGTCTTTGAACTTCCTCAAGGACGAACTGAAGGGCTACGGCCCAGTGGTGCTGCTCAACTACGGCAGTGGCAGTGTAAAACGTAACGGCATCTACGACCAGGTGGTGGCTATCCTCAAAGAGTCAGGCAAGACCATCGTTGAGAACCCTGGCGTGATGACCAATCCCACCTTAGAGAAACTGCATGAGGGCGTCAAGATTGCCCGCGAGAACGAGGTAGATTTGATCCTTGCCCTTGGCGGCGGCAGCGTTTGCGACTACTCGAAGGCCGTGGCTGCATCTGTCTATTATGAAGGCGACTACTGGGACAAGTTCTGGCTGAAGCAGGAAAATCCCGCTAAGGACCAGAGACTGCTGCCTGTGGGCTGTATCCTGACGATGGCTGGCACAGGCTCTGAGATGAACGCCGGCACTGTGATTACAGATGCAGAGCATACTTTCAAGGTGGGGCATGTGTTCGACAGTCGTCTGATGCCTAAGTTCTCTATCCTCAATCCGAAGTTCACGATGACCGTACCCGAGAACCAGATGAAGGCGGGTATCTACGACATCATGAACCACATCATGGAGCAGTACTTCTCGGACTTCGATGACAACACCAGCGACTACCTCTCTGAAGGACTGATGCGTTCTGTCATCCACAGCAGCCGCATCGCTGTAAAGAATCCTCAGGACTACGAGGCACGCTCGAACATCATGTGGACAGCCACATGGGCACTGAACACCCTTATCGGGCTGGGCAAGCAGCAGGACTGGATGGTTCACATGATTGGTCACAGCGTGGGTGCTTGGACACATGCCCCACACGGCTATGCGCTGGCATCTGTCTCGATGGCCTACTATCGCCGCGCCATGCAGAACGGTCTGTCTAAGTTTGTGCGCTTCGCCAAGAACGTGTGGAATATCCAGAGCAACGGAATGACCGACGAACAGATAGCCGAAGCTGGTCTGCAGGCCCTGAAAGCCTGGATGCAAGAGATAGGTCTGCCCTTGACCATCACTCAACTGGGTGCCACTGAAGATATGATTCCCGGCATCACCGAGGGCACCATCTGCTATCCCGCCGGTTATCTGAATCTGACGAAGTCAGACGTGACAGAGATTCTTAAGGAGAGCATGTAATATGAAACGAATCTTCTATTTATTTGTAGCATTATTGATGATGGCAACAGCAGATGCACAGACGTTGACAGAGCGTCAAAAGGGATTGGCAGCATGTGCCTGCCTCATGGCACAGGGTGATATGAATCGTTTGGAGCCTACCGTGCGTATGGCTCTCAACAAGGGCGTAACCATCAACGAACTGAAGGAGGCCTTCTCGCAACTCTATGCCTATACCGGCTTTCCACGTTCGCTGAATGCACTTGGCGTGCTGAGCAAGGTGTTGGAGAACAAGCAGCCGGAATGGCAAGAAGGCAAGCCTTGGAAGCGTCCTGCAGAGTGGGATGATGCTAAGAAGGCTTACGAACTGGGCGTGAAGAACCAGACACAACTCTCAGGAAAGCCCTTTAACTATGAGTTCTGTCCGCAGGACGACTACTATTTGAAGTCACACCTCTTTGGTGACATCTTCGCTGGCGACCAGCTCTCTGCTGCAGATCGCGAGATAGTAACCGTAGCAGCCCTGAGCGGTCTCGATGGTGTTGCTCCACAGTTGGCCGCTCACAAACAAGGTGCCGTGAATATGGGCAACTCAAAGCAACAGGTCGATGAGCTCTGCACTTGGCTCTGCAACGAAGGTTACACCCTGAATACCAAGTGGCCCAAGGGCGAGCCTAATCCTTACGGAAAGTATTTCATTGGTCAGAGCTATCTGGCAGATGTCGGTGGTGGTGTGATGAACGTCACCTTCGAGCCT
>CALZQV010000138.1 GCA_945828295.1 uncultured Prevotellaceae bacterium
ACTGAGAAACAAGAAAGAATGACAAAATGAAAAGATACTTATTTATATTATCTTTAATAATCTGTTGCTGGTCTGATTCTGCCTTGGCGCAGAGTATAACCATCGGGACGTATACCTTCCCCGATGGTTCTGTCTATCAAGGCGAGTTGTTCCGTGGGAAACCATACGGGACGGGCACGACGACGTTCCGCAACGGAGACACATATCAAGGAAAATATGTGAAGGGAAAGCGTGAGGGCTACGGTGTCTATCAGTTTACCGACGGCGAGAAGTATGAGGGCGAATGGATGCAGGACCACCAGCACGGCAACGGAACCTACTATTTCAAGAATAACAACAAATATGTCGGCCTTTGGTATCACGACTACCAGCATGGTATGGGCACCATGATTTATTATAATGGTGACGTATACAAAGGAAACTGGAAGGAAGACAAGCGTGAAGGCATAGGAACCTACACCTATGCGAATGGTGCCTACTACAATGGTACGTGGATGAACGACGTTAAGCAGGGACGCGGGAAATTCGACTGGAACGATGGCAATAGCTACGAGGGCGAATGGCGTAACAACCAGATATCGGGCCAAGGCACCTATCATTATGCCTCGGGCGATATTTACATCGGCGAATGGCTCAACAACGTTCCTCACGGCCGGGGCATCTATAAATACACGAATGGCGACTGCTTTGAGGGCTCTTATGTAAACGGAGAGCGCATGGGCGAAGGCATTTCCACTTATGCAAACGGCGATAAATATACAGGCCATTATTTGAATGGCGAACAAGATGGAATGGGAATGTTCACCTGGAGCAACGGCTCCACCTACTTCGGGCAGTGGAAGTCCAATAAGCAGGAAGGACGCGGCAAGTACACCTGGAGCAACGGCAACACCTACGAAGGCCAGTGGAAAAATGGTCTTATGGATGGTGAGGGTGTCCTGCGAGAGGCTGAAGGCGACAAATTCAAAGGATATTTCAAGGAAGGCATGAAAGAAGGGCACGGTGTCTTGGAAGACAAAAACGGCGTGCGCTACGAAGGTGAGTTCCACAGAGATATGAAAGACGGTAACTTCATCGTTCGCGAAAATAATCAGTCACGCAAGGTGACATATACGCATGATGTAGAACAATAACAATCTAACTAACCTAATTATCTTGTAAACATGGCTACAACAAAAAAGTCTGTTTCATCGAAGACAAACACTAAGACAAAAGCAGGAGAAAAGTCGAAAGCTAAGTCGAAAGGCAAGAAGGTGGAGACGCCCGAAGTACCTATGCTTAAATTGCTCCGCAACGACAACTATTTGGCTGAATATGCCTGTGCCATCGAAGGTCGTCACCAGCACGCGCTGGATAAAATAAACGAACTTACGCATAATGGCGAAATCAAACTGAGTGATTTTGCCGATGGCCATCTTTATTTTGGACTTCATCGTAATGATAAAGGAGAGTGGTTGCTACGCGAATGGGCTCCCAATGCTACGGCCATCTATGTTGTGGGCGACTTTAACAAGTGGCAGGAGAAGCCTAAATTCGCCATGAAGCGCCTGAAGAACTCTGGCAATTGGGAAATCAAGTTGCCAGCAACGACCTTACATCACGGTGACTTGTTCAAGCTCAGCGTCCATTGGGAGGGCGGACAAGGCGAACGAATCCCAGCATGGGCCACACGTGTGGTTCAAGACGAACAGACGAAGATATTCAGTGCTCAGGTTTGGGCTCCCGAGACACCCTACCAGTGGCGCGTGAAAAAGTTTAAGCCCGAAACCAATCCGCTTCTCATCTACGAATGCCATATCGGCATGGGACAGGATGCCGAGAAAGTTGGAACCTATAGAGAATTTAAGGACAACGTTTTGCCCCGTATCGTCAAAGACGGCTACAACTGCATCCAGATTATGGCCATTCAGGAGCATCCCTACTATGGCTCATTCGGATATCATGTCAGCAGCTTCTTTGCAGCAAGCAGTCGCTTTGGTACCCCCGAGGAATTAAAGGAACTGATTGACGCGGCCCATGAGCAGGGCATAGCTGTTATTATGGATATCGTGCATAGCCATGCCGTAAAGAATGAAATCGAGGGTCTCGGAAACTTTGCTGGCGACCCCTGTCAGTATTTCTACGAGGGAGCGCGCCGCGAGCATCCGGCATGGGATAGCCTTTGCTTCGACTATGGGAAGAACGAGGTTCTGCACTTCTTGCTCTCCAACTGCAAGTTCTGGCTCGAGGAGTACCATTTCGACGGATTCCGTTTCGACGGCGTAACTTCCATGCTCTACTACAGCCATGGTCTGGGCGAGGCCTTCATGAGTTATGGTGACTATTACAACGGACACGAGGACGACAATGCCATTTGTTACCTGACCCTGGCCAACGAGGTCATCCATCAGGTAAACCATTCAGCAATCACTATTGCCGAGGAGGTGAGTGGTATGCCTGGCCTGGCCGCTCCGTTTAAGGATGGCGGCTATGGCTTCGACTATCGCATGGCCATGAACATTCCCGACTACTGGATAAAGATTATTAAGGAGTTGCGTGACGAGGAGTGGAAACCGTCAAGCATGTTCTGGGAAGTGAAGAATCGTCGTGCCGACGAGAAGACCATCTCCTACTGCGAGAGCCATGACCAGGCTTTGGTGGGCGACAAGACCATTATCTTCCGTCTGGTT
>CALZQV010000139.1 GCA_945828295.1 uncultured Prevotellaceae bacterium
CATCAGCAGAAGGGGTGTTGTGCGTTTCATATTGTCATGGGTTTACCTTGGCAAAGATAAAGATTCTTTGCGACATATCCGGCAGGAAAGGTCAGTGAAACCGTCTTATCGCAGCGCCGAGGGCCACAATTTACACATATTTAACTATTGACCGGCGCGCGAGAGCATCTCTCCGCCGCAAGTCAGCGCACAGGAGGTGCATCGTCGCGACGCATGAGGCCCGTTGACGCCTTTACTTATTTACTAACTAAAACGCGTTTAATAACAATGTGCGCGTCGAGCTTCTTGTCCCACCACTGTCGGACAAGCCCAACAATGCATCGACCAAGCCTCAGCAATGCGTCGCTTCGCTTGTCCGACCCTTGTGGGACAAGCACCACCCTACTTCTCTCCCTCCCCGTGCAGGGGGAGGGCCTGCCGGGGAAATGGTATTACTTTTTCTTGTCGTCGATGCGCTTCAGCTCGAAGTCGCAGGCCGAGAACCACTGGCCGAGCCACGTGTGGCCCGTGAGGGACGGGACGGTGGAGACGCCGTAGTGGATTAGGGTGGGCTTCTTGACAACGATGTCGGGCAGGGCGATGCGATTCCAACCGAAGCCACGCCCGTCGTTGGCCTCGGCGATGGCGCGGAGGTAGTCGTAGTCGTCGGGGCGGACAGACTCCGGATTGGGGGTGACGTAGGCATCTATGCTGTCGCGCTTCAGCCTGGCCTCGCGCCACAGGCCGCCGCCCGTGTTGTCGTCGGCGGGGATTTCGGTCTGATAGACCGTACCGTTCTCGGCGAGCGTATCGGTAAAGGCATAGACGTAGGCCCCCTGGCCGTCGGCACGCACGCAGGCCGTCAGGCGGTAGGTGCCGGGCTGGAGCGGCTCGGTGCGCTCGATGGTGAAGAGCTGGCGGTGGCGCGAGTCGTAGGTGTCGATGTAGCGGGCCCCACTTCCCGTGTAGTATTGCCCGCTGGAGGTGTAGCGGTCGCAATGGTCGGCCCGCAGGACGCGCCAGCCGCGCTCCGAGAGGAAGTCCCACTCGTCGGGCTTGTAGAAGATGCCGTCGTGGGTGTTCTCCTTGCGGTATTGTTCGTCGCGGATTTGCCAACTCTTGTCCTCGGCCTCCTTAATCTGGCCCACGAGACGTGTGCAGAAGACTGCAGCGGCGATGAACAGACCTATCCAGACAATCAGGAAGGCGAGGCGCTGGCGGAAGCCCATGGGCTGCAGCATGCGGATTTCGCTGAAGAAACTGTGGATGATGCAGTACGTCGGTATGAGCAGCACGCCCAACGAGAGCACGGAGGCCGTGAGCAGGAGGCTCTGGTTGGCATCGAAGAACTGCCAGAAGGTGGGGTCGCTCTCGTGAATCATCGTGTGGGGCATGGTCATGACGGCTATCAGGGCCACGATGCCGGCCAGCAGGGTGAAGGCCAAGGCAATGCCCATGCCGTAGATGAACCAGCGGACAAGGGTGCCCACGATGAAGAAAAAGCCGCCCAGGCAACCCATGTGCCCCTCGCCGGGACGCTGCGTGGGCTGCGGCTGGCTGACTTCGTCGGCCAGGTTCTGCGGGTTGACGGGCTTGCCCTTCATACGCAGCCGGTCCTCGGGCGTCTCGGCCACGGGCATGAGTATGCCCAGGGCGACGTAGAGGATGATGAGTGTGAAGTTGAGGCTGATGCCCCAGTGCCAACTCGACCAGTAGAACATGCGGGAGACGAACCCTCCGGGCAGGAAGAACAGGGCGACATAACCCAGTCGCCACCAAAGGACATCGCCGCCGAAGTAGGCAGCCAGACCGGAGAGTACGCCCATGAGCTTGCGGTCGGCAAGGTTACGGTAGAGGCGCCGTTGACCCTTCCCCCGCCCTCCCGTGAGGGAGGTAGCTTCTCCGTCCTCTTCGCTTTGGGGCTTCTCCTCCCCTTCACGGGGAGGCCGGGAGGGGTCTTGGGAGGGGGCTTCTTCCTCCATATCTTCCGGTCTACCCACGCGGTGGATGATGTCCTCCACGTGTTCGATGGTGATGGCCTGCAGGCCGCCCTGCTTCAGTTCGTCGAAGAGTTCGGCAATGCGGGCCTCGATGTCGTCGGCTATCTCCTCGCCGCCCTCGCGCCGGGCGAAGTAACTGCGGAGCGAATCGGTGTAGCGCTTCAACAGTTCGTAGGCGTCCTCGTCGATGGCGTAGAGTCGGCCCAGGAGGTTTATGGTGATGTTCTTTTTCATGATTCTTGATGGGTTATGAGGTGGGTATTTTTAAGGTAGTTCACGGTCGTGGCCAGTTCGGTCCAGGCCTGGTCGAGGCCCCCGAGGAACTCTTCGCCTTCGGGGGTCAGGGCGTAGTACTTACGGGGCGGCCCCTGCGTGCTCTCCTGCCATTCATAGGAGAGCAGGCCGTCCTTCTTCAGTCGCGTCAGCAGTGGGTAGAGTGTGCCCTCCACCACCAAGAGTTCGGCCTCCTGCAGCTGGCGGATGATGTCGCTGGCGTAGGCCGGCGCGCGCCGCAGCAGGAGCAGGATGCAGTATTCGAGCATCCCCTTACGCATCTGGGATTTGGCGTTGTTGATGTCCATGGAGATAAATTAAAAGTTGAGAGTTGAAAGTT